>JAUICO010000007.1 GCA_030427825.1 bacterium
GGCTTTCGGCCAGTCCGCAGCCAAAGGGTCCGGCGGCGGCGGCGGCGGCGGCGGCGGTTGCGGCGGCGGCGGCGGCGGCGGCGGTCAGTCCGGAGGCGCTTCGATCGCCCTTGTCCTGATGGATTCGAGCAGCCTCTTCGAAGACTGTCAGTTCTTCTCTTCGACAGGTGGCGACGGCGGCGCCGGCGCACCCGGTGCTCCGGGTGGTTTTGGTGCCCCGGGCGCTACGGCGGGTGACAGTCTCTCGATCGCGCAGCGTGGTGGTAACGGCGGTGGCGGCGCTGACGGAGGCGCAGGTGGATGCGGCGCTTCCGGATCGGGCGGCCCCTCGCTTGGCGTGCTGCTGAGCGGCAGCGCAAAGCAAAACCTGGTCCGCACGCTGATCTCCGTCGGCGAAGCAGGGCTCCCGGGGCCGGCAGGCTGTGGCGCCGCAGGCAGCCCCGGCGTTGCGCGTGATATCGCGAGCGCCGGCGTGTTCGTAGATCCCATCTTTGGAGACGACGGAAACAGCGGAAGTGGCCTGGCGCCACTGGCCACGATTGAGGCCGCGTTTTCATCGCTGGGCGGCATCGTAAGTGAGGTGGTGCTGGCGCCCGGCGACTACCCCGGTCCGATCAGCGTGCCTACAGGTGCTGCCGTGCTCGGCGGACGCTGCACCGCAGGGGCGTGCGAAGACCTGCGGGCACAACAGGCTAGAATTATCGGCGGGTCGCCGGCTGTGCAGTTCGAAGGCAGTCACGCGCCGACGACATTGTCGCGCCTTACCGTCAGCGCGGATGACGCCCGAGTCGGTACGCTGGACTCTGTCGCAATTCTGCTGGCCGGGCGCGACGCTGACCTCACGCTCCATGACGTGCGCGCGGCCTCGGGGGCGGCGCGCAGCGGGATCAACGGGGCTCCCGGCCTGGATGCAGGGCCGGACGGTGTGGGCGGTGACGGTGGGATCGCCGCCGGCGGTGGCACCGGTCCTGCCAGTGGTCTGCCAGGTGCGACCGGGGTTTCGTCGTGCGGAGCCTTCGGCGGCCACGGTGGTTACGGAGGCTTTGACGATGACGGGATGCCGGGTGCGTACGGAGCCTTCGGTTCGCCCGGCGGGGAGGGTGGTATCAGCCCTGACGACGAGTGCGGCATGTGCATCAGCAACATCGACCCCGAAGGGAACGGGCTCGACGGCGCCAACGGCTTCGCCGGGGTGGATGGCGACAAGGGCGGCGGCGGCGCTCACGGCTGGTTCGATCGACACAACCGATGTTGGGTTTCGATCCCGGGCATGCGGGGCGCTGACGGCGCCCCCGGCGGTGGCGGTGGCGGTGGCGGTGGCGGCGCTGGTAGCGGCGCGCCGTCGTTCGCACGCGATGCCCTGGAATGCTGCACGCAATACGCCGGTGGTGGCGGCGGCGGCGGCGGCGCTGCCGGTTGCGGCGGACAGGGTGGCGGTGGCGGTGGCGGCGGCGGCGCGTCCTTCGCGCTTGTCGCGCTCGACGGACACGTTCAGGTGATTGGCGGATCATACATCGCAGGTGTTGGTGGAGACGGCGGCGCAGGTGCCGCCGGCGGTGTTGGCGCGATCGGCGGCTACGGCAGCGAAGGCGGACCGGCACCCGGCCCGGCGGGAATCGGCGGTCGGGGTGGTGATGGTGGCGACGGCGGTACCGGTGGCTGCGGCGGTGGTGGCGCGGGTGGGCCGGCGTTTCCCGTCGCTGTCGGTCCCGGTGTCCTGGTTGAGTTTGTGGATGAGCCGGTCCTGGTTCCGGGCACCGGCGGTCACGGCGGACGGGGTGGCTGTCCGCCGCTCAATGATGGAAGCGATGGTGGCACAGGCGAGCGGCTGCTGCTTGAAATTCGCTGAGCAGCCCGCTTGAAGAGCCGAGCTCGGCGCAGGGCGTCGTTCTGGTGCTACCCGGGGGTCAGTTGTGAATCGGATTCGGTTGAGCGCGATACTGGCGCTCGCGTCGTCGGCGCTCTTCGCCGCCTGCGTGTGTGCGAACAGAGTGGCGGATACGGCGTCGGACAACAGCTTCGTGACGCGCACCGGGCCGGGTCTTGAGGTCGACCGCGGCAGCGAGAGCATCGAATCGGCGCCGGATGCCGGCTCTGCATCCGGTACCATCGCATTCCGCGGCCGCGAGATTGACCTGGCGCCGCACATTCGTGGGTTTCCCTACCGTAGCCTTCACGTCGACGGCGAAGGTGGCAGGCTCTTCTATATTGAGAAGACGGACGGCGGAGACATACTGAAGGTGCTTCCCCTGGCCGGCGACGTTGACCTGGCTGCGGGCCGGCAGCTCAACGATGTGGACTGGTCGACGCGCAATCTCTGGCACTACTGGTCGCATGTTGACGAAGCGTCAGGCCGCCTCTTCGCGATGGCGGACGAAGCGAACGAAGAGCGGATGAATGTGTACGCGATCTCGATGTCGGACGGTTCTGTCGAACAGATCACCGACAACGACTACACCTATGGATTCAGCTTTTCGCCGGACGGCGGCCGCCTTGCGTACATCGCCCGCCGTGGAGTCACAGAGCCCTTCAACTCCTGTTTGATGCTGCGGGATCTACGTAGCGGCGACGAGCGCGAAGTGTGGTGCGATGGAGGCGGTGCAGATCGCTTTACCTGGTCGGACATTCACTTTCAGTATGAGCACTCCGATGACGCCGCGCACGACAATGTGGGGCTGACGCATGCTCTGTTGACGGTGCAGCACGACGGCGATCGCAACAAAGAGAACATCGCAAGAATCGACCTGCGCAGCGGCGAGCTCGAACTGCTGCTCGAACGCGGCGTCGACACATACAAGCTGTGGATTGCCGAGAACGGAGTATTTGGCGATGCGGTGCACTTCGTGTCAGCGGCAGGCGGCGTCGATGCCGTGTATCGGTACAATGTCGCCGACGGCAGCGTTGTGGCTCTTGCGGAGTTTGAGCATCCCATCGACCACGCCGAGCTGGCTGTCATACCGCGGGGTCCGGCCGGGTCCGGTCAATCTACCGGGACGGAGCCTGCGCTTGTAGTGATGACACAGGACAATCGGCGATCGGTGCTCAGCGTGCACGACGGACTGACGGGCGCAGAGCTGGAGAAAGCGACGATAGAGGCGATGGCCGGCGTGGCGGCGATCAGCGGGGGAAGCATCTGGACCCGGGCGTCCAGCGCCCGGACGCCCTTCGAGATGTACCGTATCGATACGATGCTGCGTCGCAACGCAAACGGCAGCGTGGACTCCTTTGAGATGGACGATCGCCTTGTGGTGACGGTTCCAGATGAAGTCCTGGCTCGCATACAGCAATGCGAGGTCAGTGAGATGAGCTATCGCAGCTTCGACGGACGCGAGATCACCGGGCTCTACTACGCACCGAAGTCACCCCTTGAGGGCGCGGATCGTCGCGTCCGAATCACGGCCTTCTACGGAGGCGCCAATCATTGGAGCAACAGCTCGCAGATCATGTGCGAGGCCGGGATCGCGACACTGAGTCCCGCGCCTCGAGGCAGCAGCGGATTCGGGGCAGAGTTCAGCGCCCTCAATGACGGAGATCTGGGCGGAGACGAGATCATCGACCTTTTCTACGCGGCCCGATGGTTGGAGCAGGAGCAGGGCTTTTCGCCCGAACAGATCGGCGTCTACGGCGGGAGCCACGGCGGATACGCGACGATGCGCGCGCTGACCTTTCCGCCGGACACGAATGGTCGGGGCGAGGGCTACGACTTCGGCTTCGGGATCAGCCACGCCGGGTTTTCGGACATCATCAGCTTCTACGAAGAGTGCAACATCCCGGACTGGGTTATCCTGGAGGCCGGCGACCCGGCAGACGAGGCAGAGAAGCTGCGCGATCGATCGCCGATCAGCCACGTCGAGCGGCTGCGCGCCCCGATTCTGCTGACGCACGGCGAAAACGATAGCCGGGTGCCGGTCGAAGAGAGCCGACGATTCGCGCGACGCGCTCGCGAGCTGGATCGTCCGGTGACCTACGTTGAGTTCGCCGGCCAGGGCCACGGCATCTCCGGCCTGGACAACGCCGAACGCTACTACCGGGCCGTGCTGGACTTCATGTCTGAGGTCATCGACAGCGCCGGTCAGGGAGCGTCACCGCCGCGGTGAGCTGCCTGGCGCGCGCGGACAACCGCGCTCAGAGAAAGAGCAGCGCGGTCACACCGAAGTAACGGTCGTCGGCGGTATCGAGCAGCTGCCGGAAGGCCATGTCCAGGCCGAATGAGTCGCTGCGATAGCCGAATCCGACGGACATGCGGCTCTCCGTGTTGAAGGAGTCCCAGGTATAGCCTGCGCGAAAGGTTACGGACTGAAACATGAACTCCGCGCCGAGTCCGAGGGTGTGCTCGACGTCCGGGTGTGAGTCGACGTCGATATTCCAGACGGTCTCCAGGTGCAGGCTCGACAGGTAGAGGCCGAGCCCCATGGCGACTTCTCGGCCCTCCTGCGTGCGGCGAACGTGTACGATGTTGCGGGTGGTGATTCCGACCGCGAGGTTCTCAGAGAGGCGTCCCTGGATGCCGAGGTCAAAGGTGAAGCCCTTCGTGCGGTTCGGCTCATCCTCAGCGTTGCGTCCGTCTGTGTGGTGCAGGTAGCGCAGGGTGGTGCCGACCGTGAGCTTGTCCGCCATCAGAGGGATCGCGGTGGAAAGCCGGATGTCGTGGTCGCGGCGGTCGTCGGAGCGCCCGTCTTCTTCGCCTCTGGAGAAGCTGTAGGAGTAGGCGAAGCCCGCCGCGATGGAGCTGTTTGTCAACGAATCGGCGATCGAGGCGCTGACCCGGCTGACCTTGTCCTGGAGGCCGATATCGTAGCCTGCCTCAATCGAGTAGAGGGGGACGGAAGCGAGCCCGGCGGGGTTCAGGAAGATCGCGCCGTTGGCGGTGGCTCCGCCGACGAAGACGCTGCCCATGCCGGCGGCGCGCATGCTGCCGATGCCGTCGTTGGCTGACGCTGTCGATGCCCCGAGAGAGGCGGCCGCTATGATGAGCACAGCGAGCACTGTAGCGGGTTTTCGCCTCGCAACCGGCGGAGCATTGGGCGTCGTTGTCGGCATGGTGGCCGGGTCCTGGAGGCGGGCGCAGTATCGAATCATCGGGATCGTTTTGCTGCTCGGAGGGCTGTTGTGCACAGTTTTGGCGGCAATGCCAGGTGAAGCCGGTCCGCGTGGCGATTATCGTCGTCGAAGTGGGCATTGCCGTCGACCCTGCCGGCGCTCTCAGAACCGGGACTCGCACGTTGACATTCCCGACGTGGTCCACCTAGTGTGCGGCGCGATTAAAGCCGCCTGATTCTGGCGCCGCTTCGGTTGCGATAAGACCGATGACGCCGAGCAGATCGACCGCATCGTAGTAGTGAGCAGGGTTGCATGGCAGACAACGAGAATTCGCCCTCGATAGTGCCGGTTCGTATCGAAGACGAGATGCGTTCATCGTATATGGACTACGCGATGAGTGTCATCGTCGGGCGCGCGCTTCCGGACGTCCGAGATGGGCTGAAGCCGGTGCATCGTCGCATCCTCTACGCGATGTACGAACAGGGCAATTCGTACAATCGGGCGTACAAGAAATCTGCCCGTATCGTCGGCGACGTCATCGGCAAGTATCACCCGCATGGTGACTCGGCGGTATATGACGCGCTGGTCCGCATGGCGCAGGACTTCTCAATGCGCATGCCGCTGGTCGACGGCCAGGGCAACTTCGGCTCGGTCGACGGCGATCCGGCGGCCGCGATGCGTTACACCGAGGTACGCATGACGCGCGCCTGCGGTGATATTCTCGCAGATATTGAGAAAGAGACGGTCGACTTCGGGCCGAACTACGATGGCTCCGAGTCGGAGCCGCTGGTGATGCCGACGCGTATCCCAAACCTGCTGATCAACGGTTCCGAGGGCATCGCGGTCGGTATGGCGACACGCATTCCCCCGCACAATCTCGGCGAGATTGTGGCGGCGACCATCGCGCTGATCGACAACCCCGCCATCACTCTCGACGAGTTGATGCAGATCGTGCCCGCGCCCGACTTCCCGACGCGCGGCTACCTCTACGGTCTCGACGGGATTCGCGAGGCCTATGAATCCGGCCGCGGTCGCCTGCGAATTCGCGCGCGCACCGAAATCGAACACAACGAGAAGAACGGTAAGGACACGATCGTTGTCACCGAGCTTCCCTACCAGGTGAACAAAGCGCGTCTTCTCGAGAAGATCGCCTACCTTGTGCGCGACAAGGCCATCGACGGCATCACTGACCTTCGCGATGAGTCGGACCGAACCGGCATGCGGATGGTGATCGAGCTTCGACGTGACGCCATGTCGCAGATCGTGCTGAATCACCTCTTTAAGAAGACCTCGATGGAGGTGACCTTCGGCATCAATATGCTCGCGATTGTGAGCGGCCAGCCCCGGGTACTTGGGCTGAAAGATGTGTTGAGCTACTTCGTCGACTTCAGGCGTGACGTCGTCACCCGGCGCTGCATGTTCGAGCTGCGCAAGGCACAGGAGCGGCTTCACATCCTTGTGGCGCTGAAGAAAGCGCTCGACATGATCGACGAGGTCGTTCGCACGATCCGCGCGAGCAAGGACGCAGCTGAAGCCCGCGTCGGCCTGATGGATCTCCTTGAGATTGACGAGGTGCAGTCCTCGGCGATTCTCGACATGCGCCTGCACCGACTGACGAACCTCGAGATCAACAAGCTCGTCGAAGAGATTGACGAGATTGAGAGCCGTATCGCCCGGCTGCAGGAGATTCTCAACAATGAGAGCGAGCTGCTCGGCGTGATTCGCGGCGAGCTCCAGGAGATCTACGACGCCTACGCAGAGCCGCGACGCACCGAGATTATTCATGCGTCGGGCAACCTGACCATCGAGGACCTGATCGCCGACGAAGACGAGGTCGTTACGATCAGCCACACCGGCTACATCAAGCGCACGCAGATCGACGAGTATCGAACCCAGCGCCGCGGCGGCAAAGGCCTTAAGGGCATGGCCACGAAAGAAGAAGACGTGGTTGAAGACGTTTGGGTTACGAACACACACGCCGCGCTGCTCGTGTTTACCAGCGCAGGCAAAGTGTACCGACTCAAGGTTCACGAGCTGCCTTCAGGCAGTCGGAGCGCCAGAGGCAAGCCGATCGTCAACCTGATCCCGGTGGCGGGTGACGAAAAGGTGCAGGCCATCGTGCCCTTCGAGGGCTTTGACGACGACGAGCGATTCATCCTGACCGCGACCCGCATGGGCACAGTCAAGAAGACCGCGCTGTCCCTGTTCAAGAACATCCATGCCGGAGGCATTATTGGCGTGAATCTCGTCGACGGAGACGAGCTGATCAACGCACGTCTGTGTGGTCCCGGCGACCACGTCGCCCTTGTGACTTCGATGGGCCAGTCGATTCGCTTTGATCAGGCCAATGTGCGCTCCATGGGCCGCAACACTACCGGTGTGCGCGGCATCAAGATGCGCGACGGCGACTTCGTGGTCTCGATGGCCATCATGACAGCGGAAGAGATCGCCAGGGCTGAGGCCGTGGACGGTGCTCCGCCGGTGGATGAAGGCGACGAAGAGGTCGTCGAGGTCGAGAGCGTTGAAGAAGCGGTCGACGGCGCTGAGGGAGACGGCGAGGGCGCCGCAGAGGGCGAGACAGCGACGAAGCTCCGTCACGTGGCTCACGCCGAGACGGTGCTGACGATCACCGAGAACGGCTACGGCAAGCGAACGCGCTTTTCTGAGTACCGCGTACAGAATCGCGGCGGTCTCGGTATCATCACCATCAAGACGACGGACCGAAACGGCAACGTCGTGGCGAGTCGTCTTGTGAATGATGAAGACGAGCTGCTGATGATCACCAACACCGGCAAGATCATCCGCACGCGGGCGTCGGATATCTCGATCCTCGGGCGCAACACTCAGGGCGTGCGCTTGATGCGACTGGATGACGGAGAGACCATCGTAGGCGTGGCTCGTTTCGCCGAACGCGAAGACGCAGAAGACAGCGCCGACGACGGCGAAGAGGGCAGCGACGATGTGAGCGTCGACGCAGGTGAAGAGGGCGCCGTTGACGAAGGCGGTGCGGAAGAAGGCGACGCCTGAGCGAGACCTCACCCGCGGCCCTCTCCATGAATGGAGAGGGGGACGTTGGACTTTCCGAGGACGTTGGGCGTCGCTTTGTCTTGCAAACACACGATCGACTTCCAATCTTTCTCACAGGAAAGCGAAGCTTTCCGCCGGGAGTCCAGAGGGCGATAGCCCTTTGGCAGAAGCGCGAGGACGGAGTCCTCGCATCACCGCAGGAGCGTGACGTATGAACCGAAGTGAATCGTTGTTTGCTCGGGCGCAGGAGTTGATGCCGGGTGGCGTGAACAGCCCTGTGCGCGCCTTTCGCGGCGTGGGCGGCACGCCGGTGTTTGTGGAGCGCGCTGCGGGGCCGCATATCTTCGACGCGGACGGCAAGCGGTACATTGACTACGTGCTGTCGTGGGGACCGATGATCCTGGGTCATGCGCATCCGGCGATCGTCGAGGCGGTGACGCGTGCGGCGCAGGACGGCACTTCGTTTGGGTGCCCGACTGCGAAGGAGAACGAGCTCGCTGAGCTGGTGATCGAGATGGTGCCGAGCATCGAGATGGTGCGGATGGTGAACTCGGGCACAGAGGCGACGCTCTCTGCGATTCGACTCGCGCGCGGCGCGACGGGTCGGCCGAAGCTGCTGAAGTTTGAGGGCTGCTATCACGGACACGGCGACAGCCTCCTCGTGGCGGCCGGCAGCGGCGTGGCGACCCTGGGCATTCCGGGTACCCCCGGAGTGCTGCCTGAGGTGGCGCAGAATACGCTGACCGCGCCCTTCAATGACGTCGCAGCGTTGGAGCGCGTCTTTGAGGTCCACGGCGCAGACCTCGCGGCCGCGATTATCGAGCCGGTGGCCGGCAACATGGGCTGTGTGATGCCCCGCGCGGGGTATCTGGAGCGATTGCGGGAGCTGTGTACAAAGCATGGCGCCGTGTTGATTTTCGACGAGGTAATGACAGGCTTTCGAGTGGCGGCGGGCGGCGCGCAGGCGCGCTTCGGGATCACGCCGGATTTGACGACACTGGGTAAGGTGATTGGCGGTGGGCTTCCGGTAGGCGCGTACGGCGGCAGGCGTGATCTGATGGAACACATCGCGCCTGCCGGGCCGGTGTACCAGGCAGGTACGCTCAGCGGGAACCCATTGGCGATGTCCGCCGGCCTGGCTGCGCTGCGCATCCTGCACGGCACGGACGGGCTCTACGAAGACCTGGACGCGCGAACCCGACGGCTCTTCGACGGATTGCGTTCGGCGGCATCGTCGGAGGGTTTCGCGACGACGGGTCATCACATCGGTGCGATGTTCGGGATCTTTTTCGCAGAACACGAAGTGTGGTCCTACGACGACGCCAAACGGGCGGACGCGGCCATGTTCGGGCGATTCTTCCACGAGATGCTTCAGCGCGGCGTGTATCTCGCGCCCAGCGCCTTTGAGGCCGGCTTCATGTCGACGATGCACTCGGATGAGGTGCTGGAAAGCACGATCACCGCTGCAAGATCGGCCTTTGGCGCGCTGCGTCAATTTGTGGCCGAAAGCGGTTGACCACCCCCAGGGCGCTGTGTATTGCCGCGCGCGTCGGCCCCCTTCGGACTGCGAAGGGCTGCGCAAGCCTCGAGAATTACGCTGTGTCTTCGACCATCGGAACAAAGCCCGAACGACGCTCCACGGTTGAGAGATCCGTAGAGTCCGATCGGCAGTTGCGGCGCAAGAAGCTGGATGCTCGGTGGAGCGCGATCGGAATCCAGATCGCCGTGTCGGTTGCGATCGGCTGCTTCGGTGGTGTGTGGCTCGACAATCGGCTGGACACGACCCCGCTGTTTGTCCTCGTCGGCATCGTGGTGGGTCTCGGAGCCGTGAGCTGGGACATCTACAAGCTGCTCAAGCTTACACAGAAGATGGAGGACTGATGGATTCAGCCTTCATGAAGCGCATTGTCATCGCCTCAGGCCTGCTCGGCCTGCTGGTCGCGAGCGCATTCCTGGCGACGTCGGGTGTAGCTGCGGCGCTCTCGGCGCTGGCCGGGATCGCCATCGGCGTGCTCAACTTCGCAGCGATTCGATACGTGGTGTCGAACGTGGTGCGCCCTGAGGCAACAGAGTCGGGTTCCGGCGCTGTCGCGGTTCTGTACGTAGTGAAGTTCATGGCGATCGCAGGTGCAGTATACCTGCTGGTCGCTGTTGTAGGGATCGACGCGATGGCATTCGCTGCCGGATTCGGCGCGGTGATCATCGCAATGACTGTCGTCGGCGCGACGATGGTCTCAACCATTAACAATGACGACGTAACCGAAATCGGTTGAGGAGATTGTCATGATCAATCGCCTGTTGGCAGCTGACTTTACCTGGTTCAATTGGATCCCGGGCTACAACGAGTGGAGCTCGGATACCGCACAGTCGATGGGCAAGGGCGTCATCAGCGGTGAGCTTGGTTACTCGATGACGAACATCGTCCTCGCGGGCGTTGTACTTCTGATCATCATGGGGCTGGTGGCGATGACACGCGCGAGCTGGTCGAAGTCGGACAACCCGGCGATTCCGCAGACAGGCTTCGGGCCGCGCAACTTCCTCGAAGTCGTGATGGACTACGTCCTCTCGCAGGCCGAGACGGTTCTCGGCAGTAAGCAGGCGGCGCAGCGATTTCTGCCCCTCGTAGGCGCGCTTGCCATCTACATCTTCGTATCGAACGTACTTGGGCTCGTACCCGGATTTCTTCCGCCGACGGACGCGTTGAACGTGACCATCGGGCCGGCCATCGTCGTCTTCTTTGTGACGCACTACGTGGGTCTCAAAGAAAACGGCATGCACTACCTTGAGCACTTTCTCGGACCGAAGATCGGTGGCTTCTGGTGGCTCTTCCCGCTCTTCGTTCCCCTCGAGATCATCTCGCACGTCGCGCGTCCGGTTTCTCTCGCGCTTCGTCTCATGGGCAACATGATCGGCGACCACCAGGTGCTCGCGCTCTTCAGCTCGCTGATTCCCTTTTCGATTCTGATCCCACTTCCTTTCTACATGCTCGGCCTGATCGTCTGCTCTGTGCAGACTCTGGTCTTCTGCATGCTCACCCTCGTTTACTTCGCAGTAGCTCTTGAACATTCGGAAGAAGGCCATTAACCCGCCGCCCAACAGGGCGATGGCGCAGTGCGTCAAAGACTGAATTCGTCGATTGTTACTATTTCACGCAAGGCCAGGAACGGCCGTTCGCCAACCGGAGGAATCCGAACAATGAAGCGCAAGCTCGCAGCCATCAGCACCTTCCTTTTCACCTTTCTCTACTCCGCCATCGCGTTCGCACAGGACCATGGTGAGCACGCTGCAGAAGCTGCTTCCAGCGGTCGTGGCCTCGTCGCTCTGAGCGCCGGCCTCGCCATCGGCATCGCAGCAGCAGGCGGCGCAGCCGGTCAGGGTCGCGCAGCAGCAGCGGCTCTCGAAGGCATCAGCCGTAACCCCGGCGCGGCCGGTAAGGTGCAGACGCCGATGATCCTCGCGCTCGCCTTCATGGAGTCGCTTGTCATCTTCGCATTCATCGTCGCTTTCGTCGCACTCGCCGGTAAGGTCTGAGTCGAACGAAGCGCTGAAGCGCGGTCGGGAGCGGATCTGCAAAGATCGGCTCCCTTCTTCGTTTTTGGGGTCTCGATCCGGGCGCGAAGATCGGCTCCTGCGGGTGCCCGCAGATCAGCTGCGTCGACGAACGAAGTCCACGGCGCAACGGTACGCGTACAGAAAGCTGTCCGGGCGCGCCATTCCGGTGCCGGCAATGTCGTAGGCGGTTCCATGATCCACGCTGGTGCGGATGATCGGCAAGCCCAGGGTGATGTTCGCTGCGCTGCCAAAGTGAACTGACTTCAACGGTGCGAGTCCCTGGTCGTGGTACATCGCGATGATGCCATCCGTACGGCGTACGCCGTTGGCGACCAGAGGAAAGAGTGTGTCCGCCGGCCAGGGCCCGTCAGCGTCGATTCCAAGCGCACGAAGGCTCTCGATGGCCGGGGCGATGACGCGGGCCTCTTCGTCGCCGATTACGCCGCCTTCGCCGGCGTGAGGGTTCAGGCCACACACAGAGATGCGGGGCTGAGCGATACCGTAGAGATCGCGGAGGCCGTCGGCCAGGGCCTGCCCGGTTGCGACGATGCCCTCAGAGTGTAGGCGGCCCGTCACCTGCGACAGGGGCACGTGCACGGTCGCCAACGCCACGCGTAACACGTCGCCGGCAAGCAGCATCGTTGGGGTGTGCACGCCGCACTCCTGTGCGAGCACTTCGGTGTGGCCGGTCGGTGGAAGGTCCGCGTCGGCGAGCCTCGCCTTGTGCCAGGGCAGCGTCACGATGGCAGCACACCGTCCTGCACGGGTGTCGGCGACGGCTCGGACCAGCGCATGGTACTGAATCGCTCCAAAAGCGGGCACTGCTCGGCCCCACGGGTATTCGCCGCCCGTCACGATGTCTCCGAGCACCTTGTCGCTGTCTGCTTCGACGTCGATCACCCGTATCGCATCGTCGCCATCCGGCGTGCCGTCAGCGGCAACGATCGCAGGCGCCGACAAGATCACCTCGCGCGCAACCAGGTCAGCGGCCGCCGCTCGCAGCGCTCGGATCGAGCCGTAGGCGACGAAGGGGTGCAGCTCAGCAAGCTCTCGCCAGGTGCGGAGCAGCAGCTCCGGTCCAACGCCGGCGTAGTCCCCGACCGTTATCCCGATGGTCGGCGTCATCACATCACTCAGCGAAGATCAAACTCGGTGACCAGAATCTCGACGAAGGCGTCCTGGCGAAAGCGGTTGAGGTACAGGGCTTCCTGCCTGCGGGCCTCCGCTTCTTCGAGCTCGTACGCCACCATATCGCGAATGCGGGCCGCGTCGCCCACCGCCCGACGCTCGAGGTTGTCGAGACGGATCAGGTGCACGCCGAAGGGAGTGCGCACCGGCTCGCTGATGGTCCCAATCTCCAACGCCATCGCTTCACGAGTGTAGGTGGAATCGAGCTCGCCCACCGCAAAGGTACCGATACGGCCGCCGGTGTTGGCGCTCGCGTCCGGGTTGTTGGCGGACGCGATGTCTTCGAAGGTGCTCGTGCCGGCGGCGATCTCTGCGCGCCAGGTGGCGATCTGCGCCGTCGCTGCGTCGACCACCTCGGCCGGAGCACCCGCGGGCACCAGAACGAGGATGTGACTGGTTGTAATGTAGGTATCCTCAAGGCCGTCGGGGTAGCGCTCTGCCATCACCCGCTCGACCTCCTCATCGCTGATGTTGACGCTTCCCATCACCTCGGAGCGAATCATCTGGATACGAACCAGGTGCATCGCCATGAACTCGCGATAGTCGTCGAAGTTCACGCCCTCAGAGGCGAGGGCCTCCGAAAACTGCTGCCGAGTCATGCCCAGCGTCTCGATGTAGTTGTCCAGGTAGGCGTCGACCTCGGCGTCGCTCATACCCATCTGCTGCTCGCGGGCGTTTTCGACGACAAGCTTCGAGTCCACGAGGTAATTGGCGATGTCGTTTGCCAGGCGGTTTCGCCCGTCGACGGTCTGCAGCGACGCGGTGTCCACCGTACCGATGATCTGCAGGTAGATCGGCACGAAACGAATCACGTCGCTCAGAGTCACGATGTCTTCGTTTACGCGCGCGACGATGCGATCGACGACCACCGGCTCATCGTCCTGAGCGAAGGCAGGCGCCAGGGTACCCAGCACCGCCGCCACTACGATTCCGCAAATCACTCTCTTCAACGCACTCTCCTCATCAGGCCGAAGCGCATACATCACAGCGGCCGACGATGAGCAACGTATTAGGTGCGGCTGCTATTCGATGGGAGGCGCTTCGTCGGACCAGGCGCTGACCCAGGCGCCGTGGGCCTGCACGGCGTCGAGGAAGCTCGCGTAGAAGGGGTGGGCGCCGATGGTGCCGCTGTCGCCGATGACGATCAGCTGCGCCTGCGCCCGGGTCAGCGCGACATTCATGCGACGAACGTCCGTCAGGAAGCCCAGCGCCTGCTCGTCATTACTTCGCACGAGATCGACAAGCACCGCCGGGCTTTCCTGGCCCTGAAAGCCGTCGATCGACGAGACCCGAAGCCCCTCCGCGATCTCGTCTGTGAGCCATCGCGACAGGAGCTGCGCCTGTGCATCGTAGGGTGTGATGACGGCGACCTGTTCGGCGTTGAATCCTCTGCTGATAAGGCGCCTGGCCTCCGCAACTGTGCGGCGTCCCTGCTCGGGGTTGGCGGTTGAGGGGTCGTCAGCGTCGCGCACCTCGCCCCAACCCTTGCCCGCGGCGTCGATGAATACGAGTGGAGAGGGGCGCAGGGGGTCCTCGCCGGCGCCGAAACATGCCGCGCCGCGCGCTGCCACGGAGGCGTGTGCCTCGAGTTGTCCACCGTACATCGATGTGCTGGGGAATCGCATGATGTCTTCGTGCATCCGGTACTGTTCCCGGAGCATTGTGGACGGAGCGCCGCGCTCGATCAGCCGCTCGAAGATGGTGACGCCGAGGCCACCGCTTTCAGCTGCGGGGCTGAGCACCGTAGGCGGCAGCTGCTGGGGATCACCGGCGAGAACCACATGGGATGCGCGGGCGAGTACACCGAGGGCGATGGGGTCGACGAGCTGTGTCGCTTCGTCGATGACGACGACATCAAAGGGTTCGTCGTCGAGCAGTCGAGCGCCGGCGCCGGTGGCGGTTGCACATACCAGTTGGGCTTCGCTGAGCACACGAGCGCGGGCCTGCGCGATGTATCGCCTGGCGTCGCGGGACAGCTCGCGGGCTTCGTCCCGGCGGCCACGATACTCGCGCCACTCGTCGGGATTCGACGGTCGCATCGCGGACACCCGCTTTCGCAGCTTGCGAGATTCTGCGTACCATTTCTGTGCGAGCGCCCACTCTTCGCTCTGCTCAAGAAGTGCATCGAGAGTTCGGTCCTCGAGCTCCGGTGCGACGCGAGCAGGGCTGCCGATACGCACCGGGAGCACACCGGTTTCGGCGCAGCGAATGGCAACGTTGTCGACCGCCGCGTTGCTGGACGCGGTAGCCAGGACCCGTTGGCCGCGAGCCACGCACTGCCTGATCAACTCCACGACTGTGCGTGTCTTTCCGGTGCCCGGCGGACCGTGAATCAGCGCGAAGGGCGTCGTCACCAGGGCGAGGGCTACCGCAGCCCGCTGCAGCTCATTCAATCCGGCATCGAAGGGCACGAGCTCGCCGAGGTCTGCGGCGGCCGATTCGGGCGCCACGAGGGCGCTCTTCATGGAAGCGACGGGCTCGGTGGTGCCGCTGCGCCTCCACATCGTGATCGCCGCCGCGCCGCGCCTGTAGGTGGTCTCGCTTTCTTCGCGGTCGAGGCGAAATCCGGACACCTCAAGACGTTCTGCATCATCGGCAGCGACGTGAATACGTAGCGAGGTACGTCCGCGGCGGGCGACGGTGCCTGTGACCCGGTCCGCCTCGTCCGGGTCCTTCCACCACAGACGTACCGGGGCTCCGCGATCAATGCGCAGCGAGGCCAGGGAGTCGTTCTGGCGCGCGGTGATCTCGACTGCGATGCGGTCGCCGGGGGTTGTGTGCCAGCGCAGGACCTCCAGGTCGCGGAGGGCCACACCCCGGCGGATGCGTTCCGGTAGCGAGAGTTCTCGTCGTTCTGCCGCGAGTCGTTCGCGTTCCTCGGTGCGCTCGGTGCGCCAGAGATCTCCCAGGCGGGACAGCCACTGTTCAAACTCGTCAGCCATCGGTCCCGTCAGCTGTCATGGAATGCCTGTGCTGAGATGCTCAGTCCTTCACGACCGTGGCGCCAATGCCCAGCCCCAGCTGGAAGAAGGCTGCGATCAGCGCGAGCGTAAAGCCACCACGCCGGTCCGTATCCAACTCGACGCTGCCGGCCATGGGGTTGAAGTCCATGCCCGAGTCCCCGGTCTCGGCCATGCCCGCCTGTATCTCTTCGTTCTGCTCTTCGACGAACTTGTCCACGGGTAGCTTGCCGAAGAAGGCGATCAGCAGCACCACCAGCGCTACGCCGGATAAGCCCGCCGCGATCGGTGCCGTCTTCGCGCCGCCCATGATCGTGAAGCCGAGAAGTGCCGCAAGTCCGACCGCGAAAATCGGGATCAGAAGGAAGAGCGCGCCTGACATGCGTTCGACCTCAGACTCTTCCTCCTCCGCTTCCCCGGCGGCGGTTCCGCCCATGCCTTCGCCGAGTCCGCCCATGGGGGAGTCTCCCATGGCGTCGCTCATGTCCATCTCGCTGCCGAACACAACGCCCAGCCCTTTCTGGTGCCCCAGATCCCGCCCGCCGCAGGTAATCGCAACCCATGGCATGAACAGTGAGATGAGGAACAGAACGCCCATACCCGATATGCCACCGCCAAAGATCTTCTTCATTACCGCACTCCCAAGTTGGTCTGGTCTGTCCGCGCGCAGTCAGTCCGGTGTGCACTTACGCATCAGTGTCGGAGTGGCGCTGCCCGCGGTACAGGAACACGTCCGGCTACCTTTGGCCCAGGTGCGCCCACGAAGTCCAGTGGCACGGCAGGCCTCCGAATCCACGTCGCTGCCCGGAAATACACCGGGACCGGGTCGTCGATTTTTTGCGGAGCTGATCGTGTGAGGATATCACTGTCTCGCGCCTCGACCTGCCGCGCGTTGCGGAGCGAAGCGGTGCAGCACCGTGCGCAGCGGTGATTGTCGTCGAAAGGAGATTCTCTGATGGACAGCGTTTGGATGGATACGACAGTGTGGGCCGGCCTCGCCGGTGCGACGGCACTCACAGCGAGTTGGGCGACCTCTTACCTGGTTTCGACCCGCGAGCGGCGAAAGTGGTCGGCGTACCTCGCCGGCGAGCGCGCCAAATACGCCCGCGAAGGCATTGTCGCGATGCAGGAGCAACACAGCGCCCTCGTCGCGAAGTATCAGCCCCTGGTAGAAGAGGGCGCGCGCCTTCGCGCTGTGCGAACCTCGCTGCTGACCCGCGTTCAGAAACTGGTCAAGCTGACGGACCAGCAGTCGCGCGAGCTGCTTTCGATGAACCAGATGGTCAACTCTCTGTGCCGAGAGATGGGCAATCAGGCATCCCTGCTCCATCGCTCACAGCAGGCTGTGCTGCGAAGCGGCATCGAGATCGGTAAGCTGCGCATGGAAGTCACAGAGGCACACGCCCTGGCAGCGCGGGAGACGGAGAAGATTGTCGACCTGCATGAGCGGGTGATTTCGTTCATTGACGCGACCGGCATTCATCACGATGACACACAGGACCTGGACGGGCGCCTGGTGTCGATCGAGGCTGCGGTGCGCATGCGTGAGATCGAGCTCGAAGATCTGCAGGCAACCAAACAGCGCCTGGAATCCTTCCTCTGTGAAGTCACCGAAATCGACCACGCGATCGCTGTTTGAGCCGGTTGGCGCTGCCGGCGGCTTGTCCCGCCCTACCGACAAGCGATTCGCTTAGCCGACCTGCGGCAACGAACGCTCGATAATCGCGTCGAAGTCGACGTCGCGGCCCAGCGTTCCGTAGGCTCGTCCACGCTCACCGACGAGTCGCGAAGCGACGAACGCGTCTGAGACGGCCGCCGGCGCGTGGCGAACCAGCAGCGACGCCTGCAGGCCGGTGGCGAGCTCTTCGACCACACGGCGGGCGCGGAGCTCGAGATCACTCGGGTCTGAGAGCCTGTCCTTGAGCGCGTCGAGCCAGCCGTCGTAACGGGCGTCTCCGCCGCGGGCCTCGTCGAGCTCTGCAACAAACAGGGAGAGTGTTTCGGGATCGCGTTGCGCGGCGCGAAGCACATCCAAACACTGCACGTTTCCTGAGCCCTCCCAGATCGAGTTCAGCGGAGACTCGCGGAAGAGGCGCGCTATTGGTGCTTCTTCGACGTACCCGTTGCCGCCATGGCACTCCATCGCTTCGCGAGCAACGTCAGTCTCCTTCTTCGTCACCTGGTACTTGGCGATCGCGGTCGCGATGCGCGCAAATCGCGCCGCGTCCTCACTGTGCTGTGCGGCGTCAAAGGCGGCTGCGAGGCGGAAGCCGGCTGCGGTGGCGGCCTCGGATTCCAGGCAGAGGTCAGCGAGCACGTTCTTCATGAGCGGCTGTTCGATGAGCCGCCGCCCGAAGGCGTACCGATATGCGGTGTGGTGACAGGCTTCTGCCACACATCGGCGAATCAGAGACGCAGCGCCGAGTGTACAGTCGAGGCGCGTATGGCGCACCATCTCGATGATGGTAGCAACGCCGCGGCCTTCTTCTCCGACCATCTGCGCCCACGTGTCATCGAAGACGATTTCGCTGGATGCGTTGGAACGGTTGCCGAGTTTGCTCTTGAGGCGCTGAATCTGAAAGGGGTTACGCTCATCGTCCGGCGTGAAGCGAGGCACGAGAAAGCACGAGAGCCCGCCTTCGCTCTGCGCGAGCACGAGAAAGGCGTCGCACATCGGCGCCGAACAGAACCACTTGTGTCCCCGAAGCAGGTATTCGTTGCCCGGGCCGCGTGTGCCGATGGCCCGCGCCCGGGTGGTGTTTGCGCGTACGTCAGACCCGCCCTGTCTCTCTGTCATCGCCATGCCGAAGAGGACCCCGGTCTTCTGATGAGCGGGGATGAGGCGAGGGTCGTACTGGCGGGACATGGCCCGCGGCTCCCATACGGAGGCGATCTCGGGCTGGATACGTAGTGAGGGCACGACAGCAAAGGTCATCGTGACCGGGCAGCTGGTTCCCTGCTCTACCTGATGCTTGAGGTGACTCATGGCGGCGCGGCGAACGTGCGCCCCTGAGTCCGCTGATGTCCACGGCGTTGAGTGAATCCCGGCTTCGATGGACAGGGACATAAGCCGGTGCCAGCTCTCGTGAAACTCTACCTCGTCGATGCGGTGGCCGAAGCGATCGTAGGTCCGCAGCTCGGGTTCGTACCTGTTCGCCAGCTCGCCCAGCCGTAGCACCTCAGCTCGGCCGAGGCGGGCTCCGTAGGAGAGGGTTTCGGTGTCGGCCTGTGCGCCGCTGTTGTCGTCGCAATAGAGCGCCAGCGCATCGCGAGCCGGCCGGTCGAATTCCCAGAGGTTGTAGTCCTCGAGGGGTGGCGGCTGGTTTTGAACGTCGAAGGGGTCGTTGGCGGCGAAGTCGCGTGCCTTCATCTCCTGCTCCTCAGGTCTGGGGGACGAGGACGAGTCGCCCTCGGATGCCGCCGGCAAGCACCCGCCGCTGTGCGGCGTCCGCCTCGCGAAGGGGCACCTCTTCGTCGACGAAGAACTCGAACGGCTGCGCCTCGTGCAGCGCCAGCAGGCGGGCGAGGTCGGTGGGCGTGGCGCCGGTGCTCCCGACGATTCGAATGTCACGAACCACGATACTGCCGAGGTTCACTTCGGCGCGTTTGTCGCTGACATTGCCGACAACCGCGAGGCCACCGCCGATGACCGCGGCGCGCAGCGAGGCGTTGAAGGTCGGTTGCCCGACACAGTCGAGGACGACGTCTGCGGCGCCAAAGGGCAGCTTCTTATGAAAGCCGCCACCCTCATCGACGATCACATGGTCGGCGCCGGCAGCGAGAACGAACTCTGCGAGCTCCGGGCGGCGGACCACACCGGCGACTTCGCAGCCCATGCGCTTTGCGATCTGCACACCACCGATGCCGACGCCACCGTTGGCGCCGGTGATGATCACCCGCTGACCGGCCTTGAGGCCGCCGAAGCGATTGAGGGCGCGGTACGCGGTTCCGAAGGTCGAATTCAGCACGGCCGCGTGTGCCGGCTTCATCGAGGCCGGCACCCGATACAGAGCCCTCGCCGGAGCGGTCATGTAGCGCTGATAGCCGCCGTCGATTGTGATTCCGAAGACGCGCCCCGCGTTGAGGCAGAGGGAGGTCTCGCCGACTTCGCAGCGCTCACAGCTTCCGCAGGAGTCCCGATGCAGAGTGCCGACGTGGTCCCCTTTCTTCCAGACGCTCACCTCGTCGCCGGCAGCGATAATCCGGCCCGCCACTTCATGACCCTGCACGATGGGTGTCATCAGGAAAGGCAGGCGTCCGGCTCGATCGATCAGGTCACGGTACGCCACGCCACAGGCACCGACCTCGACCAACACCTCGTCGGCGCCCGGGGTCGGCAGCTCAATTTCGAGTTCCTCGTATTCAAGATCCCTGTCCCAACCGGTCTCGATCAGGCGTGCGCGTTGCTGGGTTGCCATGAGCGTCCTTCTATCGGGAGTGAGCGCGCGGATTCTGCGCTGCACGGGGCATTGAGCGTCGGCCGCAGCGGGAAGCGCCGCGGGTCTGCCACGTACGCCTACAACTCGCCCGTGCAGGTTGGCAATCGAGGCGTTCGCGTGGCAGGATGCGGCTGGTTTGGGATGTGCAGCGGACCTGAATGCCTGTTATCGCCCTCGACAATGGAACCTTTCTTCGCCCGGACAAGGACGGTCGCTTTCGCTACAAAGTGCACCAGGTGCTTGGCAGTGGCGGCTTCGGGATCACCTATCTGGCCCACGATCGCGACCTTGATGGCGCAGTGGTCATCAAGGAGCTCGCCTTTGAGGGCGCCTGCTACCGTGAGACGACGGCGATCCAGATCTTTGCGTTGCCCGGCAAAGAGGCCATCCACAACCGCCTGCTTGAGAAGTTCCAGGACGAAGCTCGAAAGCTGAACCGCTTCCGCAGTCCCTACATCGTGCGCGTGACCGATGTGTGGCTCGAACGCGGGACCGCGTACTACGCGATGGACTTCGTCGAGTCCTCCCGATTTCTCGGCGACGGAAAGATGCCGCGGCCGGTTCCCTGGCCTGACGCCGAGCAGTGGGCATTGCAGCTGCTCGAGGCCCTCGAAGAGGTCCACTCTGCGGGGCTGGTACACGGCGACATCAAACCCGAAAACGTCCTGCTCAATGAGCGCGAGCAGGTAGTACTGATCGACTTCGGCACGGCCCGCGAAGAAAACGAGTTCAAGCGTACGGTGACTTCGGCGGCCTATACTCCGGGCTACGCGCCGCCGGAGCTGATGCTGCCGACGAAGACGCGGCCGCCAGGCCCCTGGACTGACCTCTATTCCTGGGCGATGCTCGTCTACGGGCTTGTGCGCCCTCACTACGGCCCGGGCGGCACGCCGCTGGACGCGATGGTGCGTACCGGCAGCCTGATGCAGGGCGGCCAGCCTGATCCCTACAACAACGCCGCGGCGGACCTGCTCGCGGCAGGCCTGCCGCCGAACTGGGCAAACCTTCTCGGTGCGTGCCTCAACCTGGATGCGGATCGGCGTCCGCGCAGCGTCGCTGACGTTCGCAGCCATCTGCACTCCCCGTCGACCAGCCCCCTGCAGGCCTCCGGTCCGACAGTGCACGATCAGCAGGCCATGCTGGCCGCGTCTGCGGATACCCAGATTCCTACGGATCCGGGATTTCGCACGGGTAGCAACACGACGCCATCCTCGGGACGTAACGGCCTCATGATCGCCCTCGCGGTCTTTGTCTTTCTCCTGGTCGCGGCGGGTGCGGTCGGGCTCTTCTTCCTGATCAGCGGGATGAACAAGAAGGCAAACGACGACGCAGGCGCCGAGGTTGCAACGATCGATGTGGGGTCCAGACCTGCAGCAGATGCGGGATCGGGCACGGAGGCGACGTCGGATACATCCGGCACGGCGCCCGTACCGGACGTCGCGGTGGTCGATACGAGCGCCGGCGCAGATACCGCGCTCGCCGCAGCGGCTGATACCGGCAGCGAGCAGGCAAAGGCCTACGGAGCGAGCTGCGAAGCGGGCGATGATTGCGCGTCCGCCGTCTGCTCCCGCGGCGTGTGCGTAGCCGAGGGCTTCGCGCACATTCCCGGCGGCACCTTTACGATGGGCTCACCGGCTTCGGAGCCCGGGCGCGACCGAGATGAAGCAGCGCACCCGGTCACGATCAGCGCCTTCTCGTTGATGGAGACAGAGGTCACACAGGGGCAGTGGGAGGCCGTCATGGGCACCACTCCGTCGCGCTTTCGCAGCTGCGGCGACAACTGTCCGGTCGAGCGCGTGAGCTGGTTCGATGCCGTCGCCTATCTGAACGCGTTGTCGCGAAGCAACGGCCTGCAGGAATGCTACGTGATGTCGGGCTGCCGCGGCCGCGCCGGCGGTGGCTGCCGCAGCACGCGGGCCGACGAGTGCGTAGGTGACTACCGCTGCCGAAGTGTCAGCTTCGTCGGCACCCGATGCACCGGCTACCGGCTGCCCACCGAAGCGGAGTGGGAATACGCCGCGCGGGCGGGAACGCAGAGCGCACGCTACTGCGGTGATGACTCATGCATCCCTTCGATCGCGTGGCATGAACAGAACGCCGACGGCTCGTCGCACCCGATAGGGACAAAGGCGCCCAACGCCTGGGGACTGAATGACATGTTCGGCAACGTCTGGGAGTGGACCTGGGACTGGTACTCTCCCTACGCGACGGCGCCGTCGACGGACCCCACCGGCCCCCGCGAGGGCGAGTATCGCTCTCGCCGCGGAGCCAGCTGGCAGGACGCATCCACGCGTATTCGCGCGGCCTACCGAAACGGCACCGATCCTACCGATCGCCGCTCCTTCATCGGCTTCCGCGCCGCCAGGTCCCTGCCGCCCCGCTGACCGGGGGCAGCGCAGGCCAATTTCGCTCCTTGCATTGTGGCCCTTTCTTTGTAGCGTGTCAGCAGCGCGGATGGCGCTGTGAGGACTTCCCCGTCCGTCATCACCGAAAGGAAAGAGATGAAAGGGATCGTATTGGGCTGCATGTTGGCAGCTCTGGTAGTGCCGGCGGTGGGTCATGCGGAATCGATGGCACCGCAGCCCGGTGCTGCCGCTACGTACGCCGAGTCCATTGAGCTGGCACAGATTCAGCTGAACGCATGCTCGGCGCCGGGCCGCATGCAGACGTACGGCTCCGCCAGCGGTGCGACGAGCAACCTCGGCAACAACTACACCGGCTCGTGTGCCGGTGCCGGCGCAGAGACCGTGTACGCGTGGACGGCGCCCGAATCGGGGATCGTATGCGCGGACACGTACGGGTCCGCTTTCGATACGGTGCTCTACGTTCGGGGCAACTGCGCGTCGGACAGCAGCGAAATCGCCTGCAACGACGATGAGCAGGATCTGCTCTCACAGGTGCAGTTCTCGGCACAGGCGGGTCAGACGTACTATCTCTTCGTCGATGCGTACGACATCTCCGAATCCGGCGCCTTTACCCTGAATATTCGGGCGGGCGCCTGCGGGACCAACACCCCGAGCCTGCCCCAGGTAGCGGGCGTTTGTCCGAGTGTTCGCGGCAACCTGTCTGTGGGTGCGACCCGCGGCTCGACGAACGCCGGCGGAACGGCCGGCACCACCGGCAGCTGCGCCGCTTCGTCCGACGCGCCCGCCCACGTGTACACGTATCGACCTTCCACATCGTCACAGGTCTGCATCAACACCGTCGGTTCCGGCTTCGACACCGCGTTGTACGTGCGCTCTGCCTGTGGAGACCCGTCGAGTGAGCTGGCGTGCAACGACGACACGCAGGGACTGCAGTCCGAGGTCGGCTTCTACGCGCAGGCCGGACAGACCTACTATGTGTTTGTCGACGGCTACGGATCAAACTCGGGCGACTACACGGTGAATCTTCGACAGGGCGCCTGCGGTGGCAGCACAGAGATCTGCACAAACGGGGTCGACGACGACGCGGACGGATCCGTGGACTGCCGCGACTCGGACTGCACGGCGAACGCTGCCTGCACCAACAGCATGGGCAGCTGCTCGAACCCGATGTTCATCAACCCGACCGGAGCGCCGGCGAGCGGAAACACAGCCGGTCTTGTCTCTCAGAATTCAGGCACCTGCGGCGGACGGGACGCCCCCGAAGCGGTCTACACCTTTACCCTGTGGGAGAACTCACAGGTGTGCCTCAATACCGTGGGATCGCAATACGACACGGTGCTGTATGTACGGCAGGGAGTCTGCACCCAGCAGCCCGCAGAGATAGCGTGCAACGATGACATGGAAGGTGGGGGCCTCGACTCGCAGGTGCAGTTCAACGCGATCGCAAACCAGACCTACTATGTCTTCGTCGACGGCTACGGTTCGAACGCAGGAGCACACAACCTGCATCTGCGCCTGGGACCCTGTCAGACGCAGGGACCGCAGGGACAGCAGGCTACCTTCGCGCGAATCACAAACATCGACGTGCACAGCCGCGACGGAAGCTTCGCCTACTGCCGCGATGCGCTCGAAGCGACGATCACCACAGACCGCGCCACGGTCATCTACGCGCAGGTCGGAGAGCGGGTTCGCCAGCTGCAGCTGATGCCCGGTGCAAACCGAGTAACGCTGATCGCGGACCGTGAAGGGCGCGAGATGGCAGAGACCTATCGCGGCCCGATCAACATCGCGCCCTACGACCCGAACAGCGGAAACATCGGTCAGCCGGTGAGCTCCAACCGCGAAGTTGTTGTGGGACCCGGCGCATGTGGCAGCGGACGGAGCGGCCCCTCGTCGTCGGGCGACGCGAAAGAAGACTGAGTTGAGTCCGGACGTGCCCCTGCGCTCGGAATCCACACCCTGCTCCAAGGAGGCAGCGTGACAGTATTGAGTCAGGCAGACCTGGTGCGTATTCGGCGGGATCTTCACCAACACCCCGAACTGTCTCACGAAGAACAGCGGACCGCGGGTGTTGTTGTCGAGACACTCTCTGCGATGGGAGTTGAGAGTGTAGGCGGCATCGCCGGCCACGGTGTTGTCGCGGTGATTGAGGGAAGCCGTCCCGGTCCGACACTGCTGTACCGCGCGGACATGGATGCGTTGCCGATTCTCGAAGAAAACACACACGGCTTTGAGAGCGCCAACCCGGGTGTCATGCACGCCTGCGGTCATGATGTACACACAACGATCGGGCTCGGCGTCGCTTCGCAGATCGTCGCGCGGCGAGACGAACTCTGCGGGCGCGTGAAGTTTGTCTTTCAGCCGGCCGAAGAAGCAGCGCCGCCGCCCGGGCGTGCGATCGGTGCAGAGAAGATGGTCGAAGAGGGTGTTCTGGAGAACCCGCACGTAGACGCCGCGTTTGCGCTGCATGTCATGCCCCTGCTTGATGCTGGGAAGATCGGCTATACGGGCGGCGCAGTGTGGGCGGCCAGCGACCTCTTCGACATTCGCATTCGCGGAAAGATGGCCCATGGCGCGTATCCGCACGAAGGGCGGGATCCGATTCTGGCCGGTGCGCAGATCACAAACATGCTGCAGCAGATCGTGTCTCGCAATCTGGACGCGCGGGATGCCTGTGTGGTGAGTGTATGCCGATTCGACGCGGGCACCGCGTACAACGTGATTCCGCAGCACGCCCACCTCCAGGGATTGGTTCGGACTCTGGATGCGGGCATCCGCGAGCAGGCGCTGCGTCGTCTGGAAGAGATCGCAAAAGCCACCGCGGAGTCCTGCGGCTGCACCGCCGAGGTGCAGGTGGTTCGGGGCACTGTACTCACTGCCAATCAGCCGGCTCTGGAGGCTTTCGCGACAGAGACCATCGCCATGGCGGGTTCTGCTGAGGTGGTGCCATTTCGACCCCAGATGGGCGCGGAAGACTTCGCTGCCTTCTCACGACGTGTGCCCGGCTGTTACCTCTTTCTGGGTGTACGAAACGAGGAGCGCGGAATCACTCACATGATTCACACGCCGCGGTTCGATGTCGACGAGTCCTGCCTGGAGCCGGGCGCGCACTCAATGACAGAGGTGTTGCTGCGAGCGGGACGGGAGTGGCACACCCTGGCGCCCGGGATCGCCGACATACCGCCGGTCTGAGCAGCGGCGACGGAACCGACTGACCGTTCATGGGCGGGCGCAACGGCGCTGATCGCAGCGACACCGGTGAAGAGGGAGCCGTGGCAAAGAGAGAGGACATCCAGGCGCTCGCACAGGAGCTGATGCGCGAGACCGGCGTCGACTTCGAGACCTTCAACCCGAAGGCCGTGGCCGACGATGTGTTGAAGATCACCGACCCCTTTCGCATCGCGTTGCCCCTGCTATTCGGCCTTGTCGCCGGCCTCGCGATGGGCATCACAGGCGCATTCATCTTCGCCGGCGACATCGCCTCGGAGCCGCTCCGAGCCCTCGCCTATGTCGCCTATGCGGTGTTTGGGATGGTTGCCGGCATGCTCGCCGGTGTGTTCCTGCTGGCGGGCTCACTGCTCAGGAACGTCGAGCACCTCGCATCGTCGGTGGTTCGCGCAACGCTGGACGTGGTCGGCGAGATCTCTGGCCGCGCGGATCACGCCAGAGAGCTGGGCTTCGCGGAGCTGATGCGCGGCAGCACCTGGCTGGTGTTTGTTCCCCTCGTAGAGCGGGTCATGGACCGCCGCTTCAAGTTGAAGCTGCTGACGACCCCGGCGAAGGGCGCGTTTCGTTTGCTGCTTGGGCGTATCGTGCCGCTCAAGGCCAAAGTGAGCGAAGACGACAGGGTCAGCCTCGCGTCCGTCGACGGCGCGATCCCCGAGATCGCCGGCCCCGGAATGCTCACGAAGGACGGCTCGTCGTTGGGGGTCGCCGAGGGCTCGCTGGCATCCCGCGCCGGACAGTTTGCGAAGTCAGTCGCGGACGGCGATGTCCCGGATCCGGCGGAATTCGAATTCAAAGTCACCGAAGCCGAGAAGCGCAGCGCCGACGAACGAATCCTTGCGGTACGCAGTAATGAGAAGTTCGCGCCGCTTGTACGCAGGTTGGACACTTTCGAGTCGGCCGCGAAGAAGACCACAGGTCGCCTCCGCGTGTTTGTGCAGCTGCCGGTCGCTATCGCGTTTGCGATCATCGCGACCAGCCTTTTCGCCATCGCACTCGGCCTGCGAGCCCTGGTCTGACCGGCCCTAAGTGAAGATGATCTGGGCGCCCTCGGAGAGGTCGTAGAAGTCGCCGGCGGTAATCACGTCCTGTACCTGCGGCACGAGGTCTTCGGCAGTGCGCTCAAACATCTCCATCGCGAGCTGACACGCGTAGAGGCCGGCGCCGGAATCAGAAAGCAATTCGATGAACTCGCGAACGTTCGGCAGGTCCAATGCCGTCATTCGTTTCATCATCATCTTCGCTGTAAGGGCCTCCATCCCCGGAAGACCCGCGAGCATGGTGGGCATCGGACTCGTCGGGTTGCCGGCCATATTCACGTGCAGGTGGTCCACCTTCTCTTCGGTGATCGCATCGAGTCCGTAGAATGTGAAGAAGACGAAGGCGTCGATTCCGGACATGCGCGCAGAGTTTGCCAGGATCAGCGCCGGATACACTTCATCCAGTCCACCCTTCGAGACGATGATTGCGACCTTTCGATTTGCCATGATTCTCTCTCCCTTTGTGTGTGTTTTGAACCGCTGTGATTCGGAGCTTCAGGTTGTGGGCGTCAGACGCAGCCCACGGGTTTTGGCAGCCCGGCCAGGCGGGCGGCCTCCATCGCCGGCGCGCTCGGGAACATCGTGTACAGCTGCTTTGTCGCGACCGGAGACGCGACGCCGATGCGTCGCACGTTCGGCGATGCACCGCTCGCGGCGTACTCGCTCTGCAACCACTCAATGAGCTGCCAGTGAGCGTCGCTCAACTCGTAGCCGACTTCGGCGGCGATGGCTGCGGCGAACTCCCGAGTCCACGTGCCGGCGTCGACGAGGAAGCCCTCGGAGCTCATCTCGTAGCCGGGAATCGAGAGGGTCTTCGCGCCCCCGGCCGGCGTGGGTGCGGCGGCGGCTGTGCCCGCCGCATGGTCCTGCTCTGCGTCGGCTCGTGGCCGCGTCGGCCTCGGTGGCGCGTTACCGGCGGGCGGAAGCGCCCGCCGCCGAAGTGAGGGCGCCAGGCGACTCTCAAGACGCTTCGCACGACTCTTTGATGCGTGGGTCTTCGCGCTGGTTCTGCCTACATGGCGCAGCATGTTGAGAACGAGCGCCAGTCCGCGGCGGGTGTCCGGATTTCGCGCTGCTTTCAACATCCCCAGCAGCGACTTCGGCTTCTTGCCCGGGTCGTCTTTCACAGCTTCGGCGGCCTCGCGCGCCAGCTCGACCATGTCGGGTTGGGTGAATTCCCTCAGGGTGTCGATCAGGTAGACGATGTTGTCGCCAAGCTGTTCGAGGTCTTCGTCGTCGTAGGAGGTCACAACCGTGTCGACGATGCGTTGTGTGTGCTTCGCGAATCGAAAGTAGCCGCGCTCCTCGACCTCTGCGAGCCGCTCAGAACCAACCCCCATCATCTTTCGGAGGATCGGCGAAAACTCGTCGATCACATCGCGGTATGCCTGCTCGCGTCGCGTCAGCACTTCAAGCTGCGCGCTGATCGCGTCGAGGCGTGCTTCGATCGATTCAATGTTTGCTTCGTTGTTGTTGCTCATGTGCTCAGCTCCACTTTCCGGCTGTCGCCATGCGGTGATCGATCGGGAGCTCTTCGCCCTTGATCAGCAGATTCCAGTACACCCAGCGAAACCCGAGCTTTCCCCAATGGTTCACGTGGCTCTCCTCCAGGAGGGTAAAGGGACCGACGCCGGGCAGCGGAAAGCGACCCGGCAGGGGTTCCGTCGTGTAGTTGAAGTCGATCAGCATTCCCCTGCCGCCACCGGTCTCGATAAAGCAGTTCGCGTGGCCATCGAAGTCAGGCAGCAGCGGGCGATCCGCGATGTAGCGGAGTACGTTTTCGACCAGAACCTCTGCCTGGAAGTGAGCGACACTGCCCGCCTTTGAGGTAGGCAGGTCCGTACAGTCACCGAGTGCGAAGATGTTGTCGAAGGCCCTGGTCTGAAGGGTGTGTTTGTCCGTAGGGACAAAGGCGAAGTCATCGCCGATCTCGGAACGCTCGATGGCTTCACTGCCACTGTGCAGGGGAACCGTAACGAGCAGGTCATATTCTTCGCTGCGCCCATCGTAGCTGCGGAGCGTGCGCTGCTCGCCGTCCACCGCAGAAGTCGCCCAGTTTGCGTGCACCGTGATGCCGCGCTCTTCGAGCAGGCCGCCGAGGGCGGCGCTCGCGCGTGGCTTGGTGAAAGCGCCCGAAAGCGGCGTCGCGTAGATGAGCTCGGTCTGCTCTCGCAGTCCCTTCTTCCGCAGAAAATCATCTGCGAGAAAGAGAAACTCCAGCGGCGCTACCGGGCACTTGATGGGCATATCGACGACGTTGAGGACCATCCTGCCGCCCGCCCATCCATACAGAAAATCCCGTAGCTTCAGTGCGCCATCCAGTGTGTAGAAGTCGAACGCGGTGTCCTGCCAGCCGGCATCGGTCATTCCCTCGGTCTGTTCGGGCACGATCCGGGCGCCCGTGGACAGAATCAGCAGGTCGTATGCCAGCATCGTGCCGTCAGCGAGGGCGACAACGCGGGCTTCCGGATCCACCCGGTCTACTTCGCTGATCACGAAGTCGACGCCCCCGGGGAGGAAGTTCTGTCGGGGTCTGGTGATGCTGGCGGGATCGTAGAGTCCGAAGGGCAGAAAGAGGAGCCCGGGCTGGTAGAGGTGGGTCCCGTCCCGGTCGACGACGGTGATGCCCCACTCTCGCTCGGACAGCTCTTTGCGGAGCTTGTTCGCCATCATCGTCCCGGCGGTTCCCGCGCCGAGAATTACAATTTTCTTCACGCCCCAACCTCGCTTTGTGGCGCGCGCATCCGAACCCGCGCGCGCGATTCAGTGTGGAGCAGTCGGCCCACCATGTGACCGCGTCCCACAAAGGACCCGTAATCGCCACGACCTGCGAGGCAAGGCGCTGAAGCCGACAAAAACGAATCTATAGCAGATATCCTGGTCCGCAGAGGTGCGACGCGGTGACCCTACCGTCGCACCTGCGTCTCTGCGGCGCCCTTTTCAGCGCGGGATCCCTGAGAAGTATACGCCGTGGCTGCCCATGGCGGTCGGGTACGTGCCCCATTCGAAGTCGTAGTCTTCGCGCTCTCCGATCATCGCTCGCAGGTCTCGCTCTTCGTAGATGCGCATGGTGCTGACCAGGCCGTCCCAGACGGCGACTGAGATTGCGACCGGAGTAAACCAGGTCAGCACGGCGCGCAGAACTCGGCGGTCCTTCGCGAGAATGGGTCCGGCCATCAGCGCCCGTAGACCGACCGGTCCGAAAGCCGCAAAGCCGAGCGGGTTTCGGGGGAAGGACTCGACAACAAGGAAGGGCGCGCGGGCCTGTACCGCGTCCACGAGCAGCCCACGTGCGATGGCCGGCGGAAAGTGGTGCAGGGCGTTTATGATGACGCGCGCGCGATCCCGGGCCAGGTCCGGGGGAATCGCGGTGGCATCGACGATCTCGGAGACAAACTCGATTGCGCCTGCGTGGCGCGCGGAAAGCTCGCGCCAGGCCTCGGGGCGGGGCTGCAGATCGGTGAGAATCATTCGCGGAGGCGAGACGCCCGCCTCTTTCATTGCCCCTACCAGGATTTCAGCCGGACCACCGGCGCCTGCGGCGAGATCCAGGACTTCGTCGGCCCCCGATTCGTCAATGAAGCGCTGAAATACAGGCACGAGCCCGTCCATCAGGCCGCCCCACTTCAAGCTGCGGCTCAGGGCGTCGATCACCGACTCCTTGAGAATCTTCGGCGCACGAGGGTGGTCGTTAAATTCGAAGAGTTGAAGTCGGGGCAGCATCAGGTCTCCTTGTATGCGTGGGGAAGATCCCCTCAGGTTGTGTTCGAGTCAGCGGGGAGCGTCGCTACACGGCGCACAATCGAGTGGTTCTCGCGAGTCAGCACCGTCACCGTCTGGATTCCGTTGCTCTGAAGATACCTCCGACTCTCGTCCAGACCCGCGCCGACGTCGGCGGGTCCGTGGCTGTCGTCGCCGAGACAGAAGGGCACGCTGTGGTCCTTTGCCACTTCCAGCAGCCACGGAGCGGGGTACGGTATGCCCTGGCCTTTGCGCAGGCCGGCGGTGTTGAGGTCCAGGATGCAGCCTGCTTCGGCCGCGGCCTGCATCGCGTCCGTGGCCGCGTCGTGCACACGCTGCGTGAGGGGGGCGTCGATCGCCAGGCCGTAGTGGACGCCGTTTTTTCGTATCAGGTCGAAGTGTCCGACGACCTCGGGCCTCAAGTCGCGAATCATCTGCGCGAGGGCGGCGTAGTAGTCGACGGCCAGCGACTCGATGCTCCCGGCCTCCTTGAGCGCAGCCTCGAAGTCGCTGCGCGGCCCGTCGATGATCGAATCATGCACATGGTGGACCGAACCGACGATATAGTCGACACGGTACTGTTCGCGCCAACGCATGGTCAGCTCCGCATAGGACGCAGGCACCACCTCAGCTTCAAAGCCGCGGAGCACGACGAGTCGGTCCGAGAACTCGTCGATGAGCGGCACCAGTGTCTCGAAGTATGCGTCGAACATCGCCTCGAGCTTCGCTACATCCCAGCCACGGCGCAGCTCTTCCTCGTAGAGGTATCGGGCACCGATTCGCGGGGCGTGCTCGCTGACTCCGAAGGTGTGGTAGCCCGCGTCTACGGCCGCCTGCAGCACATCGCGCAGGGTGCCGACCGCGTGATCACAGAAGTCCCCGCTGTGCCCGCCGTGGAGGGAGACGCGCCACAGAGGCGGGGCGCCGGTTTCGTTGTCGGTGGTGCTGTCCAAGCGGGCTCCTCTCCGGTCTACGGGGTCAGCAGGTTTCGTCAGTATGCGGTCAGCGATGCGCGGCCGCCGTCCTGCGAGATCCATCATTGTGCGGCACCGCCCCGCTGTCCACCGTGCAACACGGCGAAAATTTTGCAGCCGCAGCTTTCTGTGGCACGCAGGAGGGGTACCGCACCAGGACCGGAGGGTCATCATGGAGCTTCAAACCGGCGAATTCGCAACCACGCAGGGAATCCCCTGCAACCGATACGGACGCCCGGATATGCGTTATGGCGACCGTGTCTGGTTTCGAGAGGAGATGTTCTACATCGAATCGATTGAGCTGCACGGCGAGACGTGGACCGCTGCAGTGGTTCGGCCCCGCGAGTTCGGTGGCGCGGAATGCCGCTGCACCTTCGTGCCATGCGCACGTCTCGAGGTGGACCGCGACTAAATGACTCACGGCACGACTCGGCCGCGAAGCGATGATGGTCTTCGCGTCGAGGGCAGGCGAATCTACAACCCCGAGAGCAGACGCTCACACTATCGCGAGCCCGACATCCAGGGCGCATGTCATGCGCATGGGGAGGCTCGAACGTGATAACCAAACTTCCGCGTTGGGTTGAGGTCGGTGGGTTTTCGCTGGCATGCATTGCTGGAGCCACCAATGCAATCGGCGTGTTGGGCTTTAAGCATCAGGCAGTTTCGCATCTTACGGGAACGTCAACCCTGCTTGGCATCGCCGTTGCTGAACTACGTCCTGCCGATGCAGCTCACCTGCTGGGCATCATTCTGTCCTTTGTCCTGGGCGCAGCATTTGCCGGTGCGTTGGTCGGCGGAGCCGCATTACAGCTTGGTAGACGTTATGGCGTTGCCCTCGTTATTGAGTCGCTGCTCCTGATGGGCGCAATGTATCTGTTGTTGGCGGATTCCACATTCGGTCACTACCTCTCATCAGCAGCGTGTGGGCTGCAAAATGGCATGGTCAGCACATACAGCGGGGCGATTGTTCGCACGACGCATATGTCCGGGTTGTTCACCGATCTCGGCACAATGTTTGGAGCATGGTTGCGCGGGCATCCGTTCAACTCTCGTCGGGCAGTGCTGTATCTGCTGCTCATCCTGGGTTTCGTTCTTGGCGGTAGCATCAGCGCAGTGCTCTTTGACAAGATTCAGTTTCATGCCATGCTTTTTCCAGCGTGCGGGGCTGCGGCACTGGCCGCGATCTACTGGGGTATTCTGGCCGCAAGAACGTATCGGAAGCGCCTGAGCGACCGTCCGGACAGGTCGAGCACATAGCATTGCGCCGAACGATGCGTGACGTGTTGAGCCGACCGGTCGCCTACAACACCGCTTTGACCGCACTCGTCAGCTGCGACAGGTCATCCGCCGCGATGACGTAGGGCGGCATGATGTAGACCAGGTTGCGAAAGGGGCGAATCCAAACACCCTGTTCGACGAAGCTTCGCTGCAACGCCGCCACGTCGCACGCGTTCTCAAGCTCGACGACGCCGATCGCGCCGAGCACTCGGACGTCAGCTACGCCTGGCGTGTTCGCGCAGGGTATGAGCTCGCGTCGCAGCTGGGCTTCTATTGCAGCGACCTGTGCCGCCGAGTCATCGCGCCGAAGGAGGTCGAGCGAAGCCGCGGCAACAGCGCAGGCGAGGGGGTTCGCCATGAAGGTCGGGCCGTGCATGAACACGCCGGCTTCGCCCCGTGAGATGGTCTCTGCGACCTCAGCCGTTGTCAGCGTCGCGGCCAGGGTCATGTATCCGCCGGTCAGCGCCTTGCCGAGGCAGAGGATGTCGGGGCTGATGTCCGCGTGCTCACAGGCGAAGGTCTGTCCGGTGCGACCGAAACCGGTGGCAATCTCATCGGCGATGAGCAGCACGTCGTAGCGGGTGCAGAGCGCGCGTGCGGCACCGAGAAAGTCCGCTGAATAAAACCACATTCCGCCGGCGCCCTGTACGATGGGCTCAAGGATCAGCGCGGCGATCTCATCGGCCTTCGACATCAGCAGCGCCTCAAGCGCGTTGATGTCCGAGTCTGCGCTACCCGGCGAGGCGCCGAAACGCGCCGCCGGCTTCGGCGCAAAGAGCTGCGTAGGCAGCGACTCGCCGAAGAGGTGGTGCATGCCGCCGACCGGGTCACACACACTCATCGCTGCGAATGTGTCTCCATGGTAGCCGCCGCGAATCGTCGCCAGTCGCCGCTTGGAAGGCCGACCGCACGCGTGCCAGTACTGCAGCGCCATCTTGTGCGCGACTTCGACGCTAACCGAACCCGAGTCGCAGAAGAACACACGATCCAGGCCGGTGGGCGTGATGTCTACGAGCGCACGACCGAGCGCGACGGCCGGTTCGTGTGTGATTCCACCAAACATGACGTGCGCCATATTGCCCAGCTGTCGGGTCACGGCGTCGTTCAACTCGGGCACGTTGTAGCCGTGGATCGCGGCCCACCAGGAGGACATGCCGTCGATCAGCTCGCGGCCGTCGGTCAGGCGCAGGCGCACGCCGGTCGCGCCCTCTACCGGATACACCGGCAGCGGATTGATCATGGAAGTGTAGGGGTGCCAGAGGTGCTCCCGATCCCAACGAAGCAGCTCGGCGCTCGGGTCCTCGGTTACCCCGCTCATGGGAACACCAGGATCTGGTCTTCGCCGTACTCTTCGATCAGACCGTCGACGTACTCCAGGAAGCTCGCGCGGCGGTTCTCGAAGCCTTCAAAACGGTCCACCTCGTCGTCATGCCAGGGCGAGGGTGGGAACAGGAACTGGGACACACGCTCAAGGTCCATCCAACGGATCGCGTTGACGGTCCTGCGCGAGAAGAGCTGTACCCGCTGAAGTCGGCGGAAGGTGCGGGTGGGTGCACCCCATCGGCTCAGCTGCATCGTCGCGCCATTGTCGATAGAAAGAAAGCGCCCGTTATCGAACTGACAGTTCACCCCGAAGAACGCATCTGAGTAGCGGTCCCAGTTGTTCAGCAGGAAATCAAACACGTGAAGGTTTGAGAGCTGATGAACAAACTCGAATCCCGATGTTCCCGCTGCGCGATCCATCATGCCCCGGTGATTGTTTCGGTACTGCCCGCGCATGCCCTGGATGGCTTCGTAGAAGGTCAGATTCTCGATGGTCTCGCGAGGCGTGCGGACGCTGAGCAGAGCGCGCCAGCCGCCATGGTGTTCGAGGGGAAACGTGGTAAATCCGGGGACCCACTCTTTCATCGTGCCGTGCAGCCAGTGCACACCGTCGGCGTCTTCGAACCAGATGAGATCCGAGAAGTTGTTTGAGTAGCCGGAGGTCGCCTCAAGGCTTGAGAGGCCGTAGAGCTCCAGGAAGTCCTCTTCACGAATCCGCACTTCGCGATTGTAGGGCACATCAAACTCGCAGTGAATCAGCGCGCACAGGCGGTACGCAGCAATCTCGGCGCGGTAATTTGATTGCTCGCGGGTTTGCATCGGCTTGAAAGCGGCGACGGTCTCCCCGTTGAGGCGAAACTTCAGCGTCACAGTGCTTCCACCGCCGAGTCGCTGAATCTCGTCGATGTGTTCGCCGGGTACGATGGTCAGTACATCCGGTGGCAGAAACACTTCGTCGTACATGAAGGAGTCGTACCAGAGCTCAACAAACTCGGCTCGCCGGTCGGCGAACGTCTCTGCGCATGCCCAGGCGATGGTCCGGGCGTACTCGAGGTCTCCGGCTTCGATGGCCAGGGTCACTACCGCGATGTATGCGTCCCGATCGTCGGGATCGGGCTGCCAGACTTCGAGCATGGACACCGCGGATTCCACACGGTGGGTTGATACGAGGTGAACGAAGAGGGTGCGTTCAACGTCGCTGTCGCTGGCGCCCACGGTGAACAGCGCGTCTCGCACAGCGCTCCGTGCAGTGCGTGTTGCGTCAGTGACCGCAGCGGCAAGCTGTGCGCTTTCCGCAGCTTCCTGAGCCTGCTCCAGGGTTGTGTCGATGAGGTCGCCGCCGCCCACGGTGGGGTTCGGCTGCTGCGCTCCGCCACACGCGGTGACCAGGCACAGCGCCAGAAGCATCGAAATTCGTTTCACGTGGAGTCAGGGGTTGAGTGTAAAGTCGTCAAGCAGGTCGCCGTCGATCGCGATCGCACGCAGGCGCAGCTGTTCGGGGGTAACGTCCACCACGCAATAGTGGTGTTCACGCACACAGATCCGATTGATCTCGTCAGGCTCTGCGGGATACGACGGCGCGCCGCCGCCGCCGGAGATCACGTAGGTGACGCCATTGCGCTCGTTGGAACGGCCATACAAATGGTCGTGCCCCAGGATAACAAGCTGCACACCGTGTTCTTCGAAGAGCGGCACAAGGTGGTTCTGCACATTGAGGTCGCCGGGCTTGCGACTCGGTGTGCATGCGTAGGGCGGGTGATGAAAGAAGGCGACCTTCCAGATTGCGGTCGAGCTACGGAGCGCCTGTTCCAGCCACACATATTGGGGAGAGCCGGGTTCGTAGTTGTTGCTTGAATTGATGCCAAAGAAGTCGACATCGCCGTGCTGAAAACCGTACCAGGCTTCGATGCCGGGAAGTGACATGTAGTGGTAGTAGCGAAGGTGATTGCCTTCGTGGTTCCCGATCGTGGTGTAGTAGGGGAGTGTACTCATCAGTGGTAACGCCGGCCCGAAGAATTCGTCCTGATACTCGTGCCAGGAGCCTCCGGTCGTCACCAGGTCACCGGTAGAGAGGACAAAGCGCGCGTCGTTCTCGTGGGCCGCCGTCCACATCTCGGACACGACCTGCCGGTGCACATCGATCTGCGTTCGGTTGTCGCCATACGCGATGAACGTGAACGGCGTACCGGCTTCGACAGAGCTGCGAAAGGACGAGACCGGCGAAGCGAACCCGTCCGGTGCAGTGCCGCCAACGTGGTAGGGCACAGGGACCGTGTTTGCGCGATAGTAGTAGCGTGTGTTTGGCTCCAGGTCGGGCAGGACCACTTCGTGCAGCGCCGAGGCCGTCTCGGGCGCCGCCGCGATACGATGCAGTCCGTTGGGTGTCGTTCCGTATTCGACGAAACCGTAGCCGGGCACGTTCGACTCCCAGCTCACGGTCACCCGGTCATGTTCCAGCTGCTGCAGGTAGGGCGTCTTCAAGAATCCCTGCGAAGCGTAGGACATCAGCTCGAAGTCGAAGAACAGTGGTCTTCGGCCCGCATTGCTTCGTTTGAAGATGGCGACCGAGATTTGGTTTTCGCCCTCGCGCAGCATGCCGGGGTCCAGAGGAAGAATGCTCATCTGCCATCGGTTCGCCGATGTTTGGTTGACGTGGTCTTCGAGCCAGATCGGAGTCGCGTGGGCACCATGCAGACCGGCGCCGGGCGCTACGTTCGCGCGAAAAATCTCCCTGCCGTTCAGGTACGCGATGGCGGCGCCGGAGAACTCGATCTCTGCGTGGAGGGCGGCGATAGAGTCGGGGTCGGCCTGGAAGCTGCGGGTGGCGTAGAGTGTGGAGAACCCGGACTCGACCGCGTTCGGGTCGCTCTCGTCGAAGTCAGCATCGTAGACAATGGTGGTTCGCGTCGGCCGGTCACGTCCATGGCGTCGCCGTCGAGCGTCTTCGACTTCACGCACACCCGAAAGTGCCTCCCAGGTGCGAATGCTGCGGCCGATGATCGGCGCCGAGACGCGGACGAAACGATCGAGCGGCGAAGGGGCATCGACGGTATCGACGAAGATGCAGCGATCCGGTGGGTTGTCGCAGTCCTCGTGAGCGACGGTGTCGAAATCAGCGCGCTCTCCCGCCGTGGCGTCTGCTCCGTTGGGCCAGTTCGGTGGTGCCCCGTTGTGGCTCAGCCAGATGTCCCACTCTGAACCGGTCGCGATGATCGTCTGCGACTCGACGATGTTGAGGGCGGGGATCGGGGGCACGACGGTGCTCGCAGGCGCGTTGGCGCGCTGCGCCGTCGCATCCGTGCCGATAGCGAGCACGCAGAAAAGCACACATACGCGGACCGCGCACCCAGAGAGCGCGCGATGGCCTGCCGTGGCCGGTAGGGGTACGCTCACGAGACTCAGCTGCCGGTGAAGCGCGGCGTACGCTTCTCTGCGAAGGCAGCCAGCGCTTCGACGCGGTCCTGTGTCGGTATGGTCCGCTGATACGCATCGCGCTCGATCACCAGGCCGGTCGCAAGATCGTGGTCCATGCCGCGATCCAGAGCGAGCTTCGCCTGCTCGACCGCCACCGGGCCGCCTTCAGCGATCAGGCCGGCGATCTCCCCTGCGCGCGCCATCAACCGGCTGCCCTGCACGGACTCCGTAATCAGGCCGATGCGCAGCGCCTCTTCGGCATCCACGGAGCGGCCGGTGAATATCATCTCCTTGGCTCGCGCCAGCCCGACAATTCGGGGCAGACGCTGGGTGCCGCCGGCGCCGGGGATGATCGCGAGGCGCGTCTCCGGCAGGCCCATTTTCGCCGTTGTTGAGGCGATGCGAATGTCGGACGCCAGGGCGAGCTCGAGGCCGCCACCCAGAGCGTGGCCGTTGATGGCCGCGATCACCGGGCGCGGAAAGCCGGCGATGGCGTTCATCAGCTTCTGCAGGTCCGCGACGGTCTCGCGCACCTGCGTTTCGTCCATGCCGCTACGCTCTTTCAGGTCCGCGCCGGCGCAGAACGCCCGATCGCCGGCACCCGAAACGATGAGAACGCGCACATCGTCACGCGCTCCCAGCGCGTTCAACGTCTCGTTCAGCGCATCCACAAGCTGCCTGTTCAACGCGTTCATGCGCTGGGGGCGGTTCAACACACAGGTCGCCACGCCGTCGTCGATGCTAAAGGTCAGCGGTCCGCTCATCGCTCAAACTGCTCCTGCCTGAGAGTACCGGTAGTATCGTGAATTCAACGTCGCGCCGCAGTCGAGCTCCAGCTGCCGCGAGATACGCAGCAACGCCGCGATGTCGATGCCCGTCTCTACCCCGGAGGCGTCCAACATGTTCACGACGTCCTCGGTCCCGACGTTGCCCGAAGCGCCGGGAGCGTAGGGACAGCCGCCCATGCCGCCGATGGAGGCATCGAGAACGGTTACCCCGACCTCCAGGGCCATCAGCGCGTTGGCAAGCGCGAGGCCGCGCGTGTCGTGCAGGTGCAGGGCCAGAGCTTCGGTCCCGAACTCTTCGATCGCGCGTGCGCACCCGTCTCGTACCTGCAGCGGGGTGCCCATACCGGTCGTGTCACCGATGCTCAGCTGGCTGACTCCCATGTCGAGGAGGCTCGCGCCGATGCTGAGCACTCGATCGAAGTCCACGTCGCCTTCGTATGGGCAACCAAACACGGTCGAGATATAGCCGCGAACCGTGCAGCCCTCGCTGCGCGCCGCGTCCACGACTTCGCGAATGATCTCTGTGCTCTCAGCGATCGTCCGGTTGATGTTGCGCATGTTGTGCGTTTCGCTGGACGAAAGAAACACCGCCACGTGAGATACGGTACTTGCGAGCGCGCTCTCCAGTCCGCGCATGTTTGGCACCAGGGCCCAGTAGTTCACGTCCGGGTCGCGTCGGATCGAGTCGAATACCGCTGCGGTGTCCGCCATCTGGGGAATCCACTTTGGATGCACGAAGCTGCCGACCTCGATGTCACGGATTCCGGCCGCCGTCAGGTCATCGACGAGGCGTACCTTCTGGGCGACGGTCAGTCGAACACGTTCGTTCTGCAACCCATCGCGAGGCCCCACCTCGACGATGTTCACATGTTTCGGAAGCTGTGCCGCTGCGCCCAATCACACCTCTGCCAAATTCGACGTCCCGGATGTAGCGAGCGTGAGATCACAGTGTCAAGGCGAGGCGCCGCCTACGCCGGGCACACAGCCCCGTCATCGCGTAGCCTTCGGTTGACGCGGCCACGACGATCCTTAGTGATGCCGGTGAGGAACGCCAGTGACCGAACGTCGGGAAACAGACCGTCCGCTGCTGCTCTTTGATGGAGTCTGCAACCTCTGTCACAGCTCGGTGAACTTCGTGATCGATCGTGATCCGGACGAAGTCTTCGACTTTGCGTCGCTGCAATCGGAACACGCTCGCGAAGTGCTCGCCGGCTTTGGGGTCACGCCGAAGATCGACACCATTTACCTCGTGGAGGGCGGGCGCCTGTACGAGCGTTCGACAGCCGCGCTTCGGATCGCCCGGCGGCTGCGCGGCGCCTGGCCGCTGATGGCGGCGTTTCTCATCGTGCCGCGCCCGATTCGCGACGGCGTCTACCGCTTCATCGCGAATCGACGTTATCGCTGGTTCGGTAAAGAAGAGGCGTGCCGGATTCCCACGCCTGAGCTACAAGCGCGATTCCTCGGCTGATCGCCGACAGATCTGCGCCTTCGCACGCACCTGACCATCCCATGAGCTCCCTGCCATGAACTCCCTTCACAGCGGCTGCGGCCCACGACCAACCGCACGACGCGCCTTCTTCGACTACTGCACCTGCTGCGAGATCTTCGAAGTCTCCCGCGAGCCCATGCGCGCCGCGACCCTCGCTGAGCTGCGCGCGACGGCGCCTGAGGGGTTCATTTATACGACCTTCGCGGACCGATGGATTGGGTTGGATCCGCTGGACCAGCGCGGACCGGCGCCTCTGGACCTGCCGAAGTCTGAGCTGGGCATGATGCGACCTACAGCCGCCAACGCGACGCTCTGGGAGCGGACTCGCCGGCAGGCAGAGGCCGTCGCTGCAGATTACGTCTACTTCAGGCCCGCGCCCTCATTCTCGCCGTCGACAGCCAATCGGGACGCTCTGCGAGCCTTTCGACGGGACATCATCGGCGACGTTCCCTTCGGAATCGTGTGGGAGGTCCGCGGCCTCTGGGACCTCGAAGATGCCCGTGAGCTAGCCGCAGAGCTCGACATCCAGGTCGCATGCGACCCCTACGTGGACGACGAGTTTCCCGAGATTGGCGAAGGCAACGCCTACTACATTCTTGACCGCCCCAGAGGCCGGCGCGTCTTCGAGGACGACGACTGCGAGGACCTCTTCGACTACTTCGAGCAGCATCCGGCCGGCGTCATCGCCGTCTTTCGGGGCCCCGAGCGAGCACGCAACGCCTTGATGTTCAATCGGCATCGACAGCGCTACGAGACCATCAACGGAGCGATCGGCGGCGCTTGAGGGTATAGTGGTCGGCGATGCGTGATGACGATGCCATGGTGCGCCGGCTGAAGAAGCGCGACGAGCGGGCGTTCGCCGAGATGGTGGGCCTCTATCAGTCGCGTGTCTTCGCGGTTGTATATCGAATGCTCGGTGACAGGGCCGAAGCGGAGGATGTCGCGCAGGAGGTCTTCGTGACCGTGTTCAAGTCTGTGGATCGCTTCCGCGGCGAGGCTGCGTTCTCTACGTGGCTCTTTCGCATTGCCACGAATCATGCGCGCAATCGCATCAAGTACCACTCTCGGCGGCACCGTAAGAAGCAGGAGTCGATCGACGAGAGCTACGAAGTCGAGTTCACCCGGACCCTCAGCGATCGGCAGGCGCGACCCGACGCCGTCGCAGAGGCGATGCAAACTGAGGTCGCCATCCAGGAGGCGCTGCGCGCGCTCGACGATTCACACCGCGAGGTGATCGTTCTGCGCGACCTGGAGCGCCTCCCGTACCACGAGATAGCGGCGGTTCTGAACGTCGCAGAGGGGACAGTGAAGTCCCGACTTTTTCGCGCGCGTGCTGCGCTTCGGCAGGAACTGATTAAGCGGTGTGGCGATGACATTATCGGCGAAAAATAGCGCCCGCTTCGACGCGTACCTCGGTGGGACGATGAGCGAGGCGGAGCAGGCTGCTTTCGAGGCGGAGCTGTTGTCTGACGAGAGCCTCGCGGCGGCCTTCGAGAGTTACAGTGATCCCAGCGCCGTGCTGAGCGGCCTGAAGACCCCGGCGCCGGAACACGACCTGGTAGGCGCCGTCGAAGCACGAATTCGCCAGCGCTCGCGGGGACGCTTCTTTCATCCGGAGCTGGGCGATCGCATGCAGCTGCAGATGAACATCTTCATCGCGTCGGCGGTGCTCCTGCTGATCGGGATCGCCGTGATCGCCTCGCCGATCCGCTTCTGGTCGATCGAGGACACGAGCGTTGAAGATCTGCTGCCCGACGCGGGAGACGACGACAGCGAAGGCAGCACGAGTGCAGGGTCGGCGGCGGATGAGGCGGCAGCCGAGATGGGCAGGTCACCGGCCCCGGCGGGTGTCGACGACAACCCCTTCGCCAACGTCGACATGAGGGCGGCCCCGCCGCGGCAGGGCGCAGTGTCCGACGACCCGGTACGGGTGATGCGGCATATTGAGCCCTTTTATGATGTCGAGATTTCGATGAACCCCGATGACGCCGAACGACGCCTCGGGCTGATGTTCGGCCCGAGCGTGGTCGTCCCGCAGGGAGGCGGACACTACGATGTTCGCGTTCCGCGCATAGAGATGTCAGGGGCACTACAACGATTGATTGACGCAGGCGGGCGCGTTGCCATCGAGCGTCGAGCCCGGGAATCTCAGGACGACGCCGTTCTGACCGTAACTGTAGTTCCACCCACGGAGTAGACAGAGATCATGGAAGGACTCGAACGCCACCTGCGCGCAATGCGCACACGATTCATAGGCAGCATCGCGACCTTCACTGCGTTTGCTCTGCTGTGCATATTCGTCGTCGCCACCGGCAACACCGGTGACACGAACATCATGAGCGTGCAGCTTGTGCTGCTCATCGCCTCTATTCTCGTGATGCCGCGCAACATGACGCCGGCCCGCTATCCGAGCGGCGAGACCATGGCGGATACAGATCGCGTCGAGATGATCAAAGCCGATCTGAACAAGCTGCAGATGCAGTCCACCTTCGCCCGCCTGGGCTACATCCTCGTTGCGGTCGTTCTGCTGGTGCTTGTGCCCTTTGCCCAGAAGGGCACTCTGTGAGAATCGGGGTTATCGGTGGGGGCCCGGTCGGCGTCGAGTGCGCCCTGCGGCTGCGCATGCTTGGCCACACCGTTAGCGTGTACGAGGCAGGCAGAATCGGACAGAACGTGCGCGAATGGGGCCACGTGCGAATGTTCAGCCCGTGGTCGCTGAACCGCTCTGAAGCGGGCAGTTCTCTGCTCCGCGACGCCGGCGTTGCGCTCGCCGATGGTGAGCAGTTTCCCAGCGGCGCGGACTATGTCTCGGCGTATCTGATGCCGCTGGTGCGGGAGATGCGCGGCGACGTGCGGATGTGCGAGCACACCCGTGTCGTGTCCGTGGCACGGAGCGGCATCCTGAAGAGCGAAGAGATCGGCGGCGGCGCAAGGCACGGCTCGGAGTTTCGCCTGTTGGTCGAGCACGAGGGCAACGAGCGGAATGAGACCGCCGATGCGGTGATTGACGCCGGCGGGGTCTGGTCGCAGGCAAACTGGGCCGGGATCGGTGGGGCTCCTGTGCCCGGTGAACGGGCGATGGGAGAACGTATCGAGCGCCGTGTCCCAGACCTCGGTCAGTGTCGAGAGCGATACGCGCAGAAGCGGGTGCTGGTGGTCGGCGCCGGCTACTCTGCCATCACGAACCTGGCGGGACTGCTCGCGCTTCGGGGAGAGGACGCGCCGACGCAGCTGCACTGGGTGACGCTCACACCGAACATGCCGTATCAGCTGATCGAAGATGACCCGCTGCCCGCGCGGGCCGCCCTGGCCGCCCTCGGCAACACGCTGGCCGGAGACGACGCCCGGGTGGTTTTTCACGGAGGCGTGGGCGTGAGCGCTTTCGAAGAGCGCCGAGACGCTGTTCGTGTGCGGGTTGAGCCCGTGTGCGCCGAAGGTGTGGCCTCGGAGATTGTTGTCGACGAGGTGCTCTCAAACACAGGCTTCAGGCCGGACACCGAAGTGACGCGGGAGCTGCAGGTGCACCACTGCTACGCCACCGAAGGTCCGATGAAGCAGGCGGCGTATCTGCTCGCGGGCAGTGGCGACAGCGCCGATTGCCTCGCACAGGTAGCCGGTGGTGCCGCGGTGCTGCGAAATCCGGAGCCGGATTTCTACATTGTCGGCGCGAAGAGCTACGGGCGCAGCTCTGCGTTCCTGATCCGCCTGGGGCTGGAGCAGGTGGACGCGTTGAGTGAGCTCGTCGGGCCGGGCTGAGGGTATCAGCCGGGGTGAGGCTCAGTCGTCGAGTGTGACTTCCGACACGCGGCGAGACTGCTCTTCGCGGAACGCGATCCAGGCTCGTTGAATCTCCGGGTACTTCAGTCCCAGGATAGAAGCCGAGAGAAGGGCGGCGTTCTTTGCCCCGGACTTTCCGATCGCGAGCGTACCGACGGGAACGCCGCCGGGCATCTGCACAATCGACAGAAGTGAGTCGAGTCCATTCAGTGCCCGGCTCTGCACGGGCACGCCCAGGACGGGCAGGTGCGTGAAAGCGGCGCAGACACCGGGCAGGTGAGCCGCAGCGCCGGCGCCGGCGATGATGACTTCCATGCCCGCGTCAGCAGCGCCGCTGATCCAGTCCTTCAGCCGGCCCGGAGTGCGGTGCGCGCTGAGAACCCTGGCCTCGTAGGGGATACCGAGAGCGTCGAGGGTAGAAGCGGCCGCATCCATGCAACCCTTCCAATCCGACTTCGAGCCCATCACGATTCCAACAAGTGGTTTGTCTGCCATTATCGTCTATCTCTCTGTTCGTGGGTGTGGGGAACGCCAAATCCCGCAAAACGAAGAAACGGCAGGCGTTGGCCTGCCGTTTGCAGCGATTCCGAAGACTCAGAGTCGCTTGGCGTAGTACTCAATCACGAGCTGGATCTCCAACTCGAAAGGCACAGAATCCGAAGTCGGCAGGCCCGTGATTTTTGCGGTCAACTTGGGTGTATCAAACTCGATCCAGTCCGGGCGGATCAGCGAGACGTTCTCGACAGAGTCCTTCACAGCCTGAAGGTTTCGGCTCTTCTCGCGAAGCTGAATGATGTCGCCTTCGTTGATTCGAGCCGAGGGCACGTCGCAGCGACTGCCGTTGATCAGGATATGACCGTGGTTGATCAGCTGGCGTGCAGCTGGAATCGTCGGTGCGAGTCCGGCCCGGAAGACCGCGTTGTCCAGACGACGCTCAACCAGCTCAATGAGCTTCTGGCCTGCAGCCATCTTGCCGCTGCGCGCTTCCGCGACGAGGCGGCGAAGCTGTCGCTCGCTGATGCCGTAGTTGAGGCGAAGCTTCTGCTTCTCCTTAAGCTGGCGACCAAAGTCGGAGAGTTTCTTGCGACGCGCCTGGCCGTGCTGGCCGGGCGGGTAGGGGCGGCGGTCTGCGCTCTTGCGCGAAAGCCCGGGCAGGTCAGTGCCAAGGGCGCGCATGATCTTTACACGTGGTCCGGTATGCCTCGACATGGTCGGGGTCTCCTCCGTTTGGGGCGAACAACAGGTTTTACAAAGATTTCCGGAGCTTAGGCGACATCAGCGCTGCACGCTGTGTTCACCCCGACTCGCGGGAGCGCGCTTGCTATCAGATCAACCGGGGCGGGGAAAGAAGAAACCGGCCCCGATCTGTCCGGGCCGGGAAGCTTCCTCACCAACTCAGCGACAGCGGCCTCGCAGCTCGCCCGCCAGCTCTTCGGCTTCACGCCCCGGGCCTTCTTCACGTTCCGCTACGTGCCAGCGCATGGCGTCGCCGATGTGCGAGCAGCCGCTGTCATCGCCCTGTTCGAGCATCCACTCGACCGCGGCGAGGCGGCCTTCAGGGTGCTCGCTGTCGTCCGCCGCGATGCGACGAATACGCGCGTCGAAGCGATCTGCACAGGCGCCCGAGATGCGTGCGACTTCGACAACGCCGCGCCCCGTCATGGGAACGTTCGTTGTTCGCGAGTTGTAGGCGATGTCTGCCAGGCCTTCGAAGTCGGCGCAGCTCCCGTCAGCGGTTTCCTCGGCGAGTCGGGCCCGAATCTCCGCCCTGAACGACGGGGTCACATTCAGTCGCGAGCCCGCGGCCAGCGCCATCGCCATATCCGCAGGCGCCCAGTGCTGCTCAAAGCAGGTTCGAATGTAGGTGGGCCATACCCCGGTCGCCGTGCGCGTGCCGTCGAAGCCGCGTGCCCGCGAGCGCTGATACAGGTCACGAACGCGGCCATAGTCACACATCGCTGCGCTCGCAGCGTTCGCGATCGCCATACGGTCAGCGAGTTCCTTACCCGGGTCCGTCATGTCCAGCATGATCGAGTTGATGATGCCGGCGCGATTCGGATAGTCCGCCGATGAGATCCACGTGGTCAGGGCGCGGATCGTGTCCGGGTCATGGCTGTCATTTCGCATGATCGCCACAACGTCCGACGCATCACGGCTGTCTGCGCTGGGCACGTTCGGGTTGGCGAGCAACAACAGCGGCGAGCCACCGTCCCAGTCTTCGCAGCCGCTCTGCTCCCGCTGGTAGCAGGCGACAACGTTCGCCGCGGTCCAGCGCCCGGCGGTGGCGAGGGCCCATCGCTGCGTCTCATTGAGCGGCTCCCCGCTGTCGACGTCGATCAGGCGCGCGTAGCTGGCGACCGCCGGATCATCCGCGTCGAGCAGGCCCACGTGCTCCCCACAGAAGGGCAGCAGCCCGGCCATGCGATACGACAGCGCCGTGCCGACAATCGCACGTTGTGCGCCGGTGGTGAGGTCATCGAGAACACGCCCCAGAGCGATCTGCGCTTCCGTGGTGAGGGACGCCGCAAAGGAGTTTCCGTGCAGGCCGCGATCGAAGTGAGGATCAAAGCCGTTGGCGATTGCGCGTACTTTGGCGGCCTCGTCCTGCACCAGCATCAGGGCGGCGGCGACTTCAGCGCCGTCACTGCGTTCGCCGGCAGCCAGCGTGCAGGACACGGCTTCCTGAAGCGCGTCCGGTGGCAGCGATGCAGCCCGACCCAGTGTCGCGCGGCAGAGGGCGGCGCCATCCGTGACCGGCATCTGCGCGTAGCACGAGATCGCGCCGGCGACAGCGTTGCCGGACATGCTCTCGCGCAGGCTCGGACAGCCGTCTCCGCCCCCATTCTGGCGGCCGCCACAGGCCATGATGGTCGCTGCGAGCGTGACGAGGATTGCGGAGGCCAGGGTATGCCTGACGTGGGGCGCGAGAGCATTCATCGGTTGTTCTCCTTCGACAGGCGCGCAGCCTTTTGGGTCGTCGCGGGTATGGTCAACGCCCGCGATACTCGAGGTATTCGAGCAGACCCTCGTAAGCAACGGTCAGGTCCTGGCTGAGTTTCGTCGCCAGCGCTTCGGTCTCACGACTGTGGGTGAAGCGATCCGGGTGGTAGCGGCGCATCATCCCACGGTATGCGCGGCGCACTGCCTCGGTGTCGGAGCCGTACTCGATCTCAAGGCGCGCATACCAGACGCGCACTTCTGCCTGATAGTCCGGGTTCAGCGGATGCCGCCCGGAGGCGAGGCGCTCCTGCTCGACGCGCAGGCGCTCCGCGAAGCGTTCGGTTACGGCCTCGAAGCCACCGTCGCGTTCGAATTCCACGACCCGGTCCTGGACAGAGTTCAATCCCTGTCGTGCGGCTTGTAGGATGCGGTCTCTTAGTGACATGGCGGCGCTCCTTACGCAGCATACGCTGCCCGTCAACCCGCGGTTCGGACCTGGTGAGGCTACTCATTGCGCGAGCTCTTTCGAATTGAAGACGAGAAGTTGCAGCCGGGTTCGGCGCGGACCTTTTCCTGGGATGTCCACGGCCATCGGCGCGGAGGCTTCATCGCACGCCACGCAACAGGGGTCTGCGCCTTTGTGAACCGTTGTCCGCACTGGAACCTTCCACTCAACGACAGAGACGGCCGGATATACGACCCTGCGACGCGATCGTTGCGCTGTAGCGTGCACGGCGCGCTTTTTGATCCGGACAGCGGCGTCTGCACCAGCGGCCCCTGCGAAGGCGGCTCGCTGCCGCCTCTGCGGGTCTCACGCGAAGGCAGCGCGTGGGTGGTACGGGAATCTCTGCTAGGTGATGGGCGGTTGGAGCTGTCACAGCGAGCAGAAATCGCGGTCGTCGCAGACAGCGACAGGGAGTCAGAATGACAGCATCACGGACCCGGACCACTGCGCTCGTCGCGCTCACCGCGCTGCTCCTCTGCGGCGGTTGCCGTTCGGCGGAGGTGAACGACGGAGACAACGATGCGGTCGGGCCGAGCACGGGCTCTGTCGCGGAGGGCTCGGAGTCGGGCGGCGCGGAGGCGGCGGCTGATGTCCCCGGCGAGTCGGGAGCTGCGGCCGGCGCCGCCGACGCGGCTCCGGAGCCGCACATTGCGCCGACGATGGCCGAACTGGTGGCGGCGATGCAAAGGCACGGATTCGCGCGGGGCGAAGAGCTGGAAGCGGAGTCTTTTGCTCCGGTTCCGCCAAGCGCGAGCTGGACCGCGCTGAGTTTCCAGGCGGGCGCTGAGACCGTTGATGTGGCCGTGTTCAGCTATGAATCCAGGGGATTCGCCGTGCCACACTCCGAGGATGTTCACCGTCGGGCGCAGTCCGGAAGTATCGGTGAGGCGGCGCGGGTACATGCCAACGCGTTGATTCACGCGAGGGCCGCGACAAACGAGCGCGCCGAAGAGGTTGTGGCGCAGCTGGCAGAGGCGTTCGGCTGGCCCGCGGCGCCCGCCGTTGTGAGCGACGGCGTGCGGGCTGAGGAGCCGGCTGCGGCGGAGTAGTGGGTCGTCGGTGCGCCGGGCGGCATGTGTCGCGTCGTCGCTGTCGGGCGAAGGCTCATGGCTGTCGGGCGAACGCTGTCAATGCGGCCGAGCGAAGGCTCACGGCTGCCGAGCGAAGGCTCACGGCTGCCGAGCGAAGGCTCACGGCTGCCGCCGGGAGTGCTCAGGCGGTCGGTACAGCGTCGTCGTCGACGAGCTTCTCGAGCACTGCTCGCGAGTGGTCGGTCAGCTTGGTGAAGCGCACGCCCATGCCGCCAATCTCGGGGTCGTCGATGCTTCGCATGACTTCGCCTTCGCCTTCGATCAGCTCGAAGTCATCGAGGATGACCGTGAACTTCAGGTTGACGGTGGTCCCGACCGGCAGGGGAGAGCGTGAGCGAATGAAGACCCCTCCGCGCGAGATGTTGGTCACATACTCGGAGATGAACTCCTCGATGGACTCAAACTCCTTGTTGATGTCTCGTCGCTCGAAGTTTCGTTGTTCGTTCATGAGCTCGGCCAGCGTGAGTGCCTGCCGCGAGTCTTCGGAAGATCTCGGAGAAACGGGCTCAACTACCGAGATTGGCAGAGAGCAGCTCGCACCGACTATCTTGATCGCGTGCGGGCAGAATGTCGCCGCGATCGGTTCTTGTCAAGCGGAGAGCGTGACGTGGACTCCGATCAAGACTGCAATTGCGCCATGTCCGCTGAGATCTGAGACGCGCTCTCGTCCGGCTCCGTGGCCCCGAAACCCGCTCAGCCGGCCTTCGCGTTTCGTGTCGCCCCACCGCCGGGTTTTTCTGTGACGATATCGACCTGCTCAATGTGACGGGAGCGATCGGTGACCACGCGCAGCTTCTTGTTGAAGCGCAGCTCCAGGTTGCGGATGGACTGCTTCTCATCCCGCTGCAGAATGCGAGCCACCGTCGGGTGCGCCACGATTCTGATGTCGAAAGCGTCGATCACCTCGAGTCGGCGCCGAAGTCGCCGCAGCGTGTCATATGCGAGGGTCTGGGCGGACAGCGTCACGCCGCGGCCTTCGCAGTGTTCGCAGGGCTCGCACATCATGCGCTCCAGGCTCTCGCTGGTGCGCTTTCGCGTCATCGTGCACAGGCCAAAGCCGCTGATCTCGGACACCTTCACACGACTGCGGTCGCCGCCCATAGCGCGCCTCAGCCTCTCGACCACCTTTCGACGGTCGCGCTCGCTGTTCATGTCGATGAAGTCGATGACAACGAGCCCGCCCAGGTTGCGCAGGCGCAGCTGGTAGGCAATCTCGTCGGCTGCTTCGAGGTTGGTCTGTACGATCGTCTCTTCCAGATTTGACTCACCGACGAAGCGCCCCGTGTTGATGTCGATGGCGGTAAGCGCTTCGGTCTGCTCGATCACCAGCGACCCGCCGCTGGGAAGGTTCGCGTTCTTGTTGAGCGCACGCCTCAGCTCGTCCTCGATGCCAAAAGCGTCGAATATCGGCTCTGTACCGACGTAGAGTTCGACGCGATTCGCGAAGCGCGGCATGAAGCGCTCGACGAAGTCCATGATGCGCTCGTATTCGTCGCGGGAGTCGACAACCAGGCGATCCAGGTTGGCCGCGGCCAGGTCCCGGGTACATCGGAGCGTCATGTCGAGGTCGGTGTGCAGGCACGTCGGCGGCTTCGACTTGCGCGAGCGTTTGTAGATGTCGTTCCAGAGGTTGATCAGCACCTCCATGTCGCGACGCAGGAGCGCGTTGCGGACATCTTTGCTCGCGGTGCGCACGATAAAACCGCTACCCTTTGGCAACATCTCGTGGGCGATGCGACGCAGCCTGCGTCGGTCCTTGTCGGACTCGATCTGCTTGGAGATACCGATGTGATCGACGGTCGGCATGTAGACGAGATAGCGACCGGCGAGGGAGATATGGCAGGTCAGGCGCGCACCCTTCGTGCTGATCGGGTCTTTGGTGACCTGGACCAGGATGTCCTGACCCTCTTTCAGCTGGTCTTCGATCGGCGCGTGCTTGCGGTTGCGGCGCATACGGCCACCGCCACGGCTGTCGCTCTCTTCATCCGGCGGGTCTTCGCCGCTGCGATCGGGCATCTCCAGGATGGAGTGGTCCTGGTAGATGTCAGCGACGTAGAGAAACGCGGCCTTCTCAAGGCCGATATCGACAAACGCGGCCTGCATCCCGGGCAGAACCCGCACGACGCGGCCGTGATAGATGTTGCCGACGACGCCCGCAGCGTCTCGGCGTTCCTGGTGAAAGTCGGCGATAACGCCGTCCTCAAGCACCGCGATTCGCGCTTCCTGGGCGGTGGCGTTGATCACCATTGAATTGGACATAACAACCTCTCAAATTCTGGAGAGGCCGTCTCAGCAATTTCCTCGATGTCGGACGTCGTGGTGCCGGGTCGCCGGCGGCGATTGCGATGCTCGATCTCGCCGCTGTCTCGCGGCCTGGCGGGGAACTCTCTGTGCCCTCACCGGGCGCACGCGAGCAGGCGTTCCTGACTCCGCGTCCTGAATAACTCCGGGAATCTGCCGCCGGACTCTGCCGGCGTGTTCAGACGGTCTCTGGGTAAAAATCTCTGGCGTGTGAGCGGTGCGCTCGCAAGCTGACGAATCAGCTCTCATTGTGTGTGCCGGAGAGGCTCTGCCTGCCCCGCACAAAGGGTAAACGTGAACAAAGGGAGAATTCATTTCAAAGTCTTTGCGGCGGTGCAGCGCAGGCGCGCGCAACTCACCATCTTCAGGAATCACAGTAACAACACGGATCCCGCTTCACAAGTGAAGGGCGAAAAGAGCCCGGCGGCGGTCGTGAATGCGGGTCTGCTCGCTGCGCGATCAGGACTGCCGCTTTCGCGCGGTTGCCACCGGCAACGGCGCTCAATTGCTTCTCGCGCTCCTTTCCGGCGGCTTTCGTCCTTCGAAACCCCGGCGGAAAGCTGCGCTTTCCTTTGGGATGTCTTTTTTGGACGGCGGCTGACGCGCACCCGCGTGCCGTGACCCGGCGGAGATTGACCGGTATACGTGGCGAACACCTCGCATCTCACCCGCCTTCGACCTCGCCATCAGCGCGACGGGTCGGGCGCCTCACTCCCACGGTGACACCCATGAAGAAGCAGATTGCGGCCGCGCGCAGCGCCGGCATTACAACGCAGTTCGCCACCGACACCGGCGAACACGAGCTTCTCTCCCTTACCGCCCTCCGACGACTCGGCAGCGCCGAGCTGGGCGCGCTGCTCAAGGAGCTCGGCGGGACCGGCGTCCAGGCCATGCGCCGGCAGGACCAGGTGCTGGCGGTGGCGCGGGCGCTTGAAGATGACGCGATTCAGCACACCGGCAGCGGCGTGCTCGAAGTGCACAGCGACGGCTACGGCTTCCTGCGTGCTCCCGAGCACAGCTACCTGCCATGTCCCTACGACATCTACGTCTCGCCGGCCCAGATACGCCGATTCAACCTGCGCACCGGGGATCTCGTTGCCGGCCGCGTCCGTCCACCCAAAGCGAAAGAGCGCTACTACGCGCTGCTCGCGGTCGAGTCGATCAATGACGTCGACCCCGACATCGCCGCCGACAAGCCCCTCTTCGACAATCTCACCCCGTTGTACCCGGACGAACAGCTCACCCTGGAAGGCGAGGGCGACGCCGACATCTCGAATCGCGTACTCGACCTCTTCGCACCCATCGGAAAAGGCCAGCGCGCCCTCATCGTAGCGCCGCCACGCACCGGAAAGACCGTCCTGCTGCAGGGCATCGCCAACGCCATCAGCCGAAACCATCCGGACGTCGACCTGATCGTGCTCCTCATCGACGAGCGTCCCGAAGAAGTGACCGACATGGAGCGATCCGTGCGCGGCGAGGTCGTCAGCTCCACCTTCGACGAGCCCCCCGAGCGCCACGTCGCCGTCGCCGAGATCGTGCTCGAGCGCGCTCGGCGCCTCGTAGAACACGGGCGCGACGTGGTGATTCTCCTCGACTCGATCACCCGCCTGGCCCGCGCCTACAACACCGTGGTCCCACCCTCAGGAAAGATCCTCTCCGGCGGCGTGGACAGCAACGCGCTGCACAAACCCAAGCGATTCTTCGGCGCCGCCCGCAACATCGAAGACGGCGGCTCACTTACCATCATCGCGACCGCCCTGATCGACACCGGCAGCCGCATGGATGAAGTGATCTTCGAGGAATTCAAAGGGACCGGCAACTCCGAGCTGCATCTGGACCGCAAGCTCATGGAAAAGCGCCTCTTTCCCTGCCTCAACCTCCACAAGTCCGGCACCCGCCGCGAAGATCTGCTCCTTGCGCCCGAGGCCCTGCAACGTATGCACGTCCTGCGACAGCACTTTCTGTCGCAGCTGAACGGCATTGACGCGATGACCACAGTTCATGACTGGCTCACAAAGACGAAGGACAACGCGGAGTTCCTCTCCTCGATGAATCAGTAGCCGACACCCGGTAACTGCGGGCGAAGCTCGCATTGACAAGGCGCGGTCGTTTCTTTAGACGCCCGCCTCCGCTTTCACGGTGGTTGAGATATGAAGCCTGAAGTCCATCCTGAGTACAATTCTGTCGTTTTCGTCGATGGGGACCACGAGTTCGTGACCCGCTCCACGATGAAGAGCAACAAAACACGCGAAATCGACGGCACGGAACACTACGTGATCGACATCGCGATCTCGTCGGCGAGCCATCCTTTCTGGACGGGCAGCCAGAAGATCATCGATACCGCCGGCCGCGTCGAACGCTTCAATCGCAAGTACGGCCGCCAGTAATCCTCCTGCGCGCCGCGCGAGCCTATGTTCAGCCAGCTCGCAGAAGTCGAAGCGCGTTACGAAGAGCTTGAGCACCAGCTCTCGGATCCCGCGATCGCGGGCGATCACGTCGCCTACACGCGGGTGCACAAAGAGCTCACGTCGCTCGCCGAGCTGGTCACAGCCTGGCGACGCTATCGTGCCGTCGAGTCAGAGATCGCTGACAGCCGCGAGCTGATTCGAGGCGATGACGCGGACATGCGCGAGCTGGCCCGGGAGGAGCTCCCGGGTCTGGAGAGCGAGCACGCGTCCCTCGCTGAACGGCTCAGGCTGCTCATGCTGCCCACAGATCCCCTCGACGAGAAGAACATCATCCTCGAGATTCGCGCCGGCACCGGTGGCGACGAATCCGCGCTCTTCGCAGGCGACCTCTTCGATATGTACGCCCGCTTCGCATCCGGTCAGAAGTGGAGCGTCGAGATGATCTCGGCCAGCGCCGGCACGCAGGGCGGCTACAAGGAGGTCATCGCGATGATCTCCGGCACTCGCGTCTACAGCAACCTCAAATGGGAATCCGGCGTGCACCGCGTCCAACGCGTACCCGCCACCGAAACCCAGGGCCGCATTCACACCTCGGCCTGTACCGTCGCGATCCTGCCCGAAGCCGAAGACGTGGAAGTGAACATCGACCCGCAGGAACTGCGTATCGACACCTACCGGGCCTCCGGCGCCGGCGGACAGCACGTAAACCGCACAGACTCGGCGATTCGTATCACGCACCTGCCTACAGGTCTCATCGTGACCTGCCAGGACGAGAAGTCACAGCATCGCAACAAAGAGAAGGCGATGAAGGTGCTCGCGTCGCGCCTCCTCGACATCGAAACCCAGCGAATGCACGACGAGCGCGCAGACTCGCGGCGCACACAGGTAGGCTCCGGTGACCGCTCCGAGCGCATACGCACCTACAACTTTCCACAGAACAGGCTCACCGACCATCGCATCGGGCTGACACTCTACAAACTCGACAGCGTCATCGCCGGCGAGCTGGGCGAAGTCATCGATGCGCTGACGACCTACCATCAGGCAGAGCTGCTCAAGGCGCAGGAATCGTAGGGCAGGGGCGCTGCCCCTGCACCCCGGCAGGGCTCTGCCCTGCACCCCGGCAGGGCTCTGCCCCTGCACCCCGGCAGGGCTCTGCCCTGCACCCGCAAGGGGCTTTCGCCCCTTGACCCCATGTTGGGGGAGGGTTTCAGGCGGTGAGATGTTGTCGGGCTGTTTGGATCAAGCTGCGAAGTGTTTGTTCGGAGGTGAGGCTGCGGAGGTGCTTGCGGATGTAGGGTTCTGCTGGGGTGCCGCGGTAATACCAGAGGGCGTGTTTGCGAAATTCCAAACAGGTTCGCCGTTCGCCGAAGCAATCGAGGTAGAGGTCGAGATGGCGGAGTACCATCGCTGTACGGGCGTCGGGTCCGCGGTCCGCGTTGTGTGTTTCGCCGTGAAAAGCGGCTCGCAGCTCCGCGAATATCCATGGGTTTCCGTAGGCGCCGCGACCGACCATGACGGCGTCGCAGCCTGTCGCTGAGACCATCTTCAGAGCGCTCTCTGCGTCCCGAACGTCGCCGTTGCCGATGACCGGAATCTGCACAGCCCGCTTCGCCTCTGCGATCAGATCCAGGTCCGCGTGGTGCCCGTAGAAGTCGCTGCGCGTGCGGCCGTGAATGGTCACCGCGGCGCCGCCTCCGTTCTCAATGGCTCGCACGATCTCCGATACATTCGACTGCTCCCAGCCCGCGCGAATCTTTCCGGTTACCGGAACATCCACCGCCGCGCTCATCGCTGCAAACATCTTCTCGATGCGCACCGGGTCGTTGAGCAGGGCGGCGCCGTAGCCGGAACGCACAATCTTCCGCATCGGGCAGCCCATGTTCAGGTCCACCATGTCAGCGCCCGCCTCGGCGACCAGAGCAGCCGCGTGCGCCAGCGGCTCCGGTGCGCACGCGTACAGTTGCACAGCGATAGGGTGCTCCCCCGCCTGCAGGTCGACGAGACGCCAGGTGCGCTCATTGCCGGCGATCAACCCTGTTGCAAGCGCGGCCTCGGTGACGACCAACCCCGCCCCCTGTTCCCGGCAGAGCCGGCGAAAGGCCGGGTTGGTAACGCCGGCCATCGGCGCCAGAACCACCGGCGGATCGATGAAGACACCGCCGATCGAGAGCGCGCCGCCATCGTCAATGTTTGTTTGCTCCGGCATCAACGGTTGCGCAGCCATCGTTCCACGTTCTCGTTGTGTTCCGCCAGAGTGGCGGCAAACTCGTGGCGCCGACTGCCATCTCCGCGCGTTACAAAGTACAGAATGTCCGCTTCGTCACTCGGGGCAAGGACCGCAGCGAGGCTGGAGCGCCCCGGCGCCGCGATGGGAGTCGGCGGCAGGCCGTCGATCACGTACGTCGAATACCGACTCTCGGGGTCGCGACACAGAGATCGAGTGGGCCGCTCGCGCCACAGCTCAGGACCATAGACGCAGGTCGGGTCGCACTGCAGGCGCATACCCCGCGCGATGCGGTTGTATATCACCCGAGCGATACGGGGGCGCTCGTCGGCGACCACCGCCTCCTTCTCGACGATGCTGGCGACGATCACCGCTTCGTACGGCGAGATATCCCATTCGCGTTCGAGGCGCGCAAGGGCCCCCGGGTGGGCCACCAGCAGCTCATTCCATACCGCCTTGTGTCGTTCCGCCATCCGCCCGACGACGGTCTCCGCTCCGATGTTCTGCGCAAAATCCCAGGTGTCGGGAAAGAGCAGCCCCTCGGCGGATGGCGCATCGATGCCCGCGCCGGCGAGGCGATCCCGGCTGGTAGCGGCGTCAACGAATTCCGACGCTGTCACCACCCCCGCCTCCTCAAGGCGCTCGCCTATCTGCCAGATATTGTAGCCCTCCGGCACCGTGACTCGGACTCCGCTGCCTGAGACCGGCGAGCACAGGGCTTCGAGCAGCTCGGCAGCCGTCATCGGTGCAGACACCGTGTGCCGGCCCGCCTGAAGACAACGCGGGCGATGCATCACGAACCAGATCCACGCACCCGGAGTCGATCGCAGCGTGTCTTCGCGCTTCAACCGACGCCACAGTGCAAAACTCGACTCCGACTGTCGCACGTACACCTCAGCTACCGCCGGACGCACGACGTTGTTCCGTCCGAAGGTCCACACGTCGACCACAAGAAGGACAAGGGCGAGCAGGGCTATCCCGACGGTGACTCGCCGCGCGCGCCCAGATAGCTTTGAAGTATCAGCGTTGCGGCGACCTGATCGACCACGCCCTTTCGCTTTTCCCTTCGGACGCCGCTTTCGATCAGCGCTCGCTCGGCCACCACGCTTGTCATTCGTTCGTCCCACTCGACGATATCTCCTGCGAATTGCCCGGCAAGCTCTGCGACAACCGCGCGCGTTCGTCGAGCGGCTCGGCCGACGCGTCCGTCCAGGTCCAGCGGCAGTCCGACTACCACGACATCAACGTTGTAGCTTTCGATGTGGTCCACAATGCGCTCGATCGCTTCGCCCCGCGGCTTCGCCGATACCGTCTCGAGCGGCGTCGCGATGACTCCCCGTTCGTCGCTGACGGCGACGCCGATGCGAACCGTTCCGATGTCCAGGCAAAGAATTCTCATGCATGGCCCCCATGACACATCGCGTCGGCTCGCCCCAGCACGCTTTTTCGTCTCCGCGATTTTGCTTCGGAGATCCCACCGTGCGATGATCTCCGGTTACTCATCAGTGAGCACTCCATAAGTGGTTGAAAAATAAGGGCGATTTTTTGCCTACATGTAGGTTTCCGGAATACATCTGCGTCATCCACCACCCATTGGTTGAGGTGCCCAGATGGCCAAAGCTCCCGATTCAGCTCACGACCTGCTCTCGACTTCCACAGTCGCTCCCAGCCCTTTCCTGAAGTGGGCCGGTGGGAAAGCGCGCCTGATGGCGCAGTTTCAGCCGTGGATGCCGGAAGACTTCAACCACTACTTCGAGCCTTTTGTCGGCGGTGGCGCGGTGTACTTCACGATGCGACCGCCCGAGGCGACGCTCACCGACGTCAATCCCCGCCTGATCGAGTGCTACACGGCGATTCGCGATGAGCCGATCGCGCTCATGGACGAGCTCGCGAAGCACCGCAGCCGCCACTGCAAAGACCACTACTATCGCTGCCGCACGCGCATGAATGCGCCCCGCGGGCTCAACGCAGTGTCCCGTGCCGCGCTGATGATCTATCTCAACAAGACCTGCTTCAACGGCCTGTATCGGGAGAATTCGCGGGGCGAGTTCAATGTACCGATGGGCAGCTACAAGTCGCCGAACATCTTCAACCCCGACCACATCTTCGCGGTGTCTGCACAGCTGCAGAGCACGAACCTTCGGGTGGCCTCGTTCGAACACGTGCTGGAATCTGCCGAGCCCGGCGATTTTGTCTACTTCGACCCGCCGTACGTGCCGCTGACCGAGACCAGCTCGTTCACCAACTACTCGAAGGGTGGATTCGACATGTCGATGCAGCACAAGCTCGCGCGAATCTTCGACGAGCTCTCCCGTCGCGGCTGCTACGTCATGCTCAGCAACAGCGATACACCGGCGGTTCGCGAACTCTTCGAGGGCTGGCGCATCATCGGCATCCAGGCATCGCGGGCGATCAACTCCCGCGCTTCGGCTCGCGGGCCTGTCGGCGAGGTCCTCGTCCGCAGCTGGTGAGTTCGATCCATCCGGCCGCACGGCCCGGAAGGGGATGACCCACGCGCTTGCATCCGCGCCGATTGTCGCGCGTTTGTCATGATGGCCGCCCCAATTGTAATCGGACTGTAATAAGAGACCGCCCGGTTGGTTTGATCCTTGATCTGCCGCCAAAGCCCCGTATTCTGTCACACGACTGATGAGTCGGAACTTCTCGGCAGTCCCGAGAAAGCAGCCCCGACCTCTGGGAGGTGTCATGACCGCAGCTTTGGTGAACCCCGCAGCCGAACGAGAGGCGATGGCCGCCGCAGAGCAGCACCGCTGGCACCTCGGTCACACCTCGCGACGCATCATCGAAGAGATCGCCGAGGTCGTGCTCCCGGCAGACGGACGCAGCCGCCGCGTGATCGAACACTGTGTGCGCTACGTTGACGGCTATGTGCCGCACCTGCCGGCCCTCGCGCGCACTTTCTTTCCCCTCGGCCTGCGCCTCATCCAATGGGGAACCATCCTCACATTCTCGGCGTTCAAGCCCTTCACGTTGATCGCCCGTGCCGCGAGGCGCAACAAGTACCTTGAGACCTGGTCGACGAGCCGTTTCGCTCTCTTTCGTGCTCTGATGATGGGCGTCCGCGGCCTCATCCTGAGCGGCTACTACGCGATGCCTGTCGTGTACCGGAAGATCGGCTACACCCCGGACGAGCACCTCGCGACCTGCCGGAAACAGCGGGCGGCGCTGATCGCCGCGACGGGCGACCGCGACCACCACACCCGAGCAATGCTCTTCTCTGAAATCGGTCATCCGGAGATGTCAGACGGATGACGATTATTCAGGGCCGGCACGTTGAGGCCGGCAGCCCGAAACAGGTCTTCGAGACCGAAGTCGTGGTCGTCGGAACCGGCGCCGGTGGCGGCCCCTTCGCCGCGGAGCTCGCAGAAGCAGGTGTGGACGTCATCCTCGTTGAAGAGGGCGGCTACTACCAGACCAGCGACTTCACGACCGACGCCGCGAAGATGGTTAAGATGCTCTATCGCAGCGCCGGCGCGACGATGGCGATGGGCAAGCCCAATGTGAACTTCATGGAGGGGCGTTGCGTTGGTGGTTCGACGGTCATCAACGCCGGCATTTCCTGGCGCACCCCCGCCCGCATCCTGAAGCGTTGGCATTGGGAGCACGGCGTCGACGATTGCGAAGAAGAGCACATGAAGCCCTTCTTCGAGAAGGTCGAAGAACGTGTGCACGTCGCTCCCCAGTCCGAAGAATCGTACGGCGGCGACTCCGAAGTGTTCATGACGGGCTCGGAAAAGCTCGGGTACCGCTGGCTGCCGGTGCGGCGAAACCAGAAGCACTGCGTAGGTACGAACAACTGCATCCTCGGCTGCCCCACGGGAGCCAAGCAGTCGGTGCTGATCACCTACATACCGCGGGCCCTGGTCGCCGGAGCGCGCCTGCTCTCAGATTGTCGGGTTACGCGAATCAACCACGACGGAAAGCGTGCGACTGGCATCACCGCAGAGTTTATCGACGAGAACCTGAAGACGCGTGCGAAAGTTGAGATTCGCGCTCAGCACGTCGTGATGGCAGCCGGCGCGGTGCAGACGCCGACCCTGTTGAAAAAGTCGAAAGTCGCCGACCCCCATCGCAACTTCGGCGAGAACCTCAACCTGCACCCGAACTCCAAAGTCGTCGGCATCTTCGATCGCAAACTGGAGGCCTGGAAAGGAGCGATTCAGGGCATCCAGATCACGGAGTTCATGGAAGAAGGGCTCATGTTCGGCACGACATTCGTGCCACCTTCGGTGCACGCCATCACGCTGCCCTACTGGGGCAACAAAGCCGCCGAGACCATGGAGCACCTCAACCAGATGGTCACCGGTGCGGTCCTTGTCGAAGACGTAGATAGCGTCGGCCGTGTACGCCCCGGGTTCGGCGGTGAGGCCACGATGACCTATGCGCTCGGCAAGCATGACTACCATCAGCTGCGCCGCGGAATCGCCCTGCTCGCCGAGATCTATTTTGCAGCCGGCGCCACCGAAGTGCACCTGCCGTACCACAACCTGGGGCGCATCCATTCGCCGGACGAGATACCGAAGATATTTGACCCGAAGCTCAAGGCCGTAGACCTCGAGGTGCTCACCGTGCACGCCATGTGCACCGCGCGAATGGGCAGAGACCCGAAGAGCTCGTCCGTCGACAGCTTTGGCAGAGTCCACGGGTACGACAACCTCTACGTCTCGGACGCGTCGCTCTTTCCCTCGCCGATCGGCGTCAATCCGATGATCTCGATCATGTCCCTCGCGACCCGAAACGCGGCCCACTGGCTCGAAGTCAACCGCTGACCTGAGGCCCTTCGTTACAGGCTTTCTTCCGACCTGAACGAAGGTTTTTGCGCCCCAGAATTGCGTTGACGCACCGCGTCGCCCTCGGCAGGCTCCCGCCCCGATTGGCCGCTCACCGCCGCACGATTGGGTGCGCATTGCACCCGCGAGAAGCCGGTAGCGGGCGTAGAAGCAGGGAAGAGAGTTTACACATGGCAGTACCCTTCACGTTGACGGATCCGCGCTACGAGAAGCCGGACTCCCATGGACCCATCGACCGCTTCTTTTTGCGCTACATCAAAGACGAGCGCGACCTGCCCTTTATCTATCTGAACCTGCAGGCCAGCCTCGTCCTCTTTCCCTTTGCGGTCTTTCTCTTCTGGCCCGGCAACTTCCGCTGGTGGCTGGGTCTGATCTACTTCGTGGTGCTCTACGTCGGTTTCGTCGACCGCTTCATTTTGATGCTGCACAACACCAGCCACCGCGCATTATTCAAGCGCAGGTACCGGCTGCTGAACCTCTACATCCCCTGGGTGTTGGGGCCCTTCTGCGGCGAAACCCCTGACACCTACTACGTGCATCACGTGCTGATGCATCACTCTGAGAACAATCTGGACAAGGACCTGAGCTGCACGATTCGCTACCAGCGAGACCGCTTCTCCCACTTCATGATGTACTTTCTGCGCTTCTTCTTTGCAGGCATCTTCGAGCTCGCCGCCTACCAGTTCAAGAAAGGCCGCGGGAACTACATCGCTCGGATGCTGGCCGGCGAGTTGGGGTTCTATGCGCTTGTCATCGGGCTCTGTTTCGTGAGCTGGCAGGCGACGCTGGTCGTCTTCATCATCCCCTTCGTGCTGACACGATTCCTGATGATGGCCGGAAACTGGGGGCAGCACGCCTTCATCGACCCGACGGACCCGGGCAACTCCTGGCGAAACAGCATCACCTGCATCAACTCCCGCTACAATCGACGTTGCTTCAATGACGGCTACCACATCAGCCACCACGTGCGTCCGACGCGCCATTGGACGGACCACCCCGCCGAGCTTGAGAAGAACATCGAGCGCTATCGCAGCGAAGGCAGCGTAATCTTCGAAGGCACCGACTTCTTCGAGGTGTGGCTGATGCTGATGCTCAAACGATACGACAAGCTGGCGGACCACTTCGTCGACCTCTCCGAGACGCCTCGCAGCAAAGAACAGATCGTCGAGTTCCTCCGCTCGCGCACGCGCCGAGTCAGCTACGAGCAGGTTCCGAAGGGCATGCCGCTGGGCGAGAAGCCGCCCGCGACCGGTGCTCAGCCCGCCGCGGCCGGCGCCTGATCGAAGACCGCTGTCGGATCCCCGGCGTATCCGAAAAGCGAGCGGATGGGCTCGGCAAGGTCGTCCGGGATGGGCGCTCGAATCAGCAGTCGTGTGTCGGCGTCGATGGACAGCTCGACGGCTGCGAGGTGCAGCGCCAGTCGCGACAGGCCCCACCGCGCCCGTGCATGGCGATTGATCTCGCCGCGCCCCCAGGTCGAGTCCCCAACGATAGGGTGCGAGATATGCTTGCAGTGGCGCCGCGCCTGGTGCTTGCGTCCGGTTGCGAGCTGCAGCGCGATCAGGCTCATTCGCTCGACCAGCGACGAACAGATGGGCCGCATGTGCGTGTGCGCAGCCTTCGCTACGCCGTCGATCTTGATGTCGCGGTTGATCATCATGGCCGTCTTCGGGTGTCCGCGCACGATCGCGACATAGGTCTTCGTCGTCGCGGGCGAAGACAGGGCGGTCTGCCACCGGGCTGCGTGCTCGCGTTCGCTCGCGAAGAGCACCACGCCGCCGGCTCCGCGGTCGATGCGGTGTACGGGAAACACGCGGCGTCCACAGATGCGACCCAGCTCCTGGCGCAGGCTACGCTCCTTACTGCCGGCGTAGTGGCTGTTGTGGACCAGCACTCCCGACGGCTTGTTGACCGCGATCAGCGTGTCCGACCGGTATAGCAGCGAGTCTTCGGACAGCTGCCAGTCGCACGGGTCTTCGATCACGCGGTAGCGCTCTCATCGGTGCCGGCGCGCAGCGACGACAGAGCGATGCCGAGCAGGCCGAGCCAGTACAGCGCGATGATGAAGTAGCGGGCTGAGGCGAACGGTGTGTGAAAGCGGGAAATCGCGATCAAAGAATCGCTCACGCCAAAGCTCAGTGCGCCCAGGGCTCCTACTACGGCGGAGCCGGCGCCCGGCGGCAGCGCGTTGGATGCCGCGCGCCACATCATCGTGCAGATCACACACACATAGACGCCAACCGGTACGGCAAGCGCGCCGAGATTCGGCAACACCTGGGAGTAGAGGAGGGCGCCCCACAGGACGAATGGAATCGCGAGAGCCGGTCTCATCGTGCGGTCACGGCGGACGAATGCAACGATGAAGAAGAGGTGTCCGACCAGAAAGGCGCCCACACCGAAGACAAACCAGTCCGGCGACAGCTCCAAGAGGAGGTCCCCAAGGGCGCAGAACACCAGCCCGACCACGGTCGCGCCGCGACCCGGCTCCGCCGCCCCGAAGCTGCATGTAACCGCGAGAACAAGCGCCGGAATCGTCTTCACCGCGACGCGCAGCCCGTGAAGGTCCAACGCGAGGCCGACATAAAACGCCAACACCGCACAGATGGCCAGAGCCCACAGCGGACGCAGCGTCGCTTTCATGTTTTCACTCCCGCCCATGGACCCGCCACTACCAGCGGAGTGGCGCCGCGACGAGAGACATCGCGGGAGGCGCGCGCTCCGATCACAATGTGCGAAAGGCCAGCACGCGCCGGACGAACTCTGCCGGTGCCTCCCGATGGATGTTGTGTCCCGCGCCGGGCACCACCTCAACGCGGGCCTGCGTCGCACGTCGGCTGATCTCGACGCCGAGCGCACAGTACTTCGGGTCCAGGGCGCCGCTCAGGAACTGAAGCCGATGTCCCATCGCGGCCAACCTGTCCCATCGCGGCTCGGTGACGCCGGGAGAACAGCCGCGCAGAATCGCCGACCACCGCAACGCGTCCGCCTCGCTCCGCCGCTCCAACACCGCAGCGTACACTGCCGGGTCTGCGCGCAGAGACGCGAAGAGTGGCAGCGCGTACCAGGTCTCGACAAATGCGGCGCTGCCGAGCTCTCTGAGTTCGACGGCGCGCGCGGCATCGAGTCGACGTCGCGCAGCGCGCTCCGCTTCGCCGTCGAGCCCGGGATGTGCGCTTTCGAGGGTGATTCGGTCGACCGCGCCTTCGGCAAGAGAGTGCATCGCCAACGCAACTCTGCCGCCCATCGAGTAGCCTACGAGATGCCACGGCGGCGCCACTTCGGCCGCGCGCAGGTAGCCGAGCGCCGCCTGCGCCAGGTCAGCGATCGTCGAGGGCCTGCCGGCGCCAATCAAGGCGAGGGGAATCGCGACCGGCGCACTGCCGACAGTGAGGTCCGCGGTGACGCCGGCCCAGTCGTCGACGTCGCCCAGAAACCCGTGCATGAGGATGATTCGCGAACTCATGCCCGCTCACTCGCCTGAATCGCCCGCCCGCACAACGATGCTCGAGCCCGCGGGCTTGCGAGCGTCGCGCCTCGAGGGGGATCCGGCCGGGCGAGACCCGAGAAACCGACCGGTCAGTCCGACCGACCGGCCGGATTCTTCTGTATTTTCCGTGAGTTCCGTCATTGTAATCCCTCAAAACGTCCGGTAGCGAGCCGCCGTCGCGTGCCTTTTGTCAGACACCGCAGGGCACCGACGCTTCGTACCGATACCGACGCAGCAGGCATGAACGACACCGCGGAACACGCGACACAGCTTGAGGACGCCCAGCTTGTGCGCGCCACTCGACGCTTCGCCGTGGAAGACCGGAGGCGAAGCTGGTGGGCGTTGACGACCACCGTCATTGCCATCGCATCGTGCATCGCCATCATCGTTGGTGCGGAGCCGCTTCTCGCCGGCGCGGGCCTGCACCCCGCTGCCATCTGGGCGATGCGCATCGGAGCCTCGGGCCTGCTCGCCCTCGTCTACGTCCGTCTCTTCATCATGTTTCATGACTACGTGCATGGCGCGATGTTCAGGAAGTCGGCGCTCGGCAGGGTGCTCATGGAGGCGGTCGGGCTCTTCATGATGACTGCGAGCTCGGTCTGGCGCGAAACCCACGACTACCACCATCGAAACAACGCGCGCATGATCGGCTCTGCGATCGGCTCCTACCCCGTCGTTTCAACGCGTGTGTGGAAGCGAATGCCTGCCGCGCAACGCCGAAGCTACCGAATCGTTCGCCATCCGCTGAACATGCTCTTCGGCTACATCACGGTGTTCGCGATCGGCATGTGCATTGCGCCCTTCAAGAGAAACCCGCGCATGCACTGGCCTGCGCTGCTCTCGCTGCTTCTTCATATCGCCCTGGTCAGCGTGCTTTGGGTCTTCGCCGGCTGGGACATCGCGCTTCTGACCGTCATCGCGCCTTTCGCAATCTCCCTCGCCGCCGGTTCCTATCTTTTTTACGCGCAGCACAACTTTCCCGAGGCGCGGTACACCTCTCGCAAGGATTGGACCTTCGCCGGCGCGGCGCTCAAGTCTTCAAGCATGTTCGAGATGAGCCCGGTCATGCACTGGCTCACCGGCAACATCGGCTACCATCACATTCACCACCTCAATCACATGATCCCGCACTATCGCCTTCCGGAAGCGATGGCCGAGATTCCCGAGCTGCAGCAATGCGGGCGCACGTCGTGGCGCCCCCGCGACATCGCCGCCTGCCTGCGCCTCGCGCTCTGGGACCCTAAAGCCGGCCGCATGGTCTCGTACGAGGAGGCCGAGTCGCGCCCGGCCGGCAAGACACCCTCCGTCGCGCAGGCGACACCCTGACACCATCTGTCGCACAGGCGACACCCTGAGAGCGCCGGCGGGGTTCCGCCGCGCCCGTTCACTCCACGAAACGACCGCACCCAAACCACGGGGAACACATGTCCACACAAGAAGAAGTCGAAGTCTCATACGACGTCTCCAACGAGTTCTTTCGTCTCTGGCTCGACGAGAAGATGAACTACACCTGCGGACTCTACGAGGGCACCGACGACCTCGAAGAGGCGCAGATGAAGAAGCTTCATTGGCTCTCTGAGGCCGCGCACGTCACGCCGGATTCCCGAGTCCTCGACATCGGCTGCGGTTGGGGCGCAAACCTCGAATTTCTTGTGACCCACAAGGGCGTCAAGAGCGCCGAAGGCATCACGCTCTCACGCTCGCAGCACGACGAGATCATGCAGCGTGGGCTGCCCGGTGTGCAGGCCAACGTCTGCGACTATCGCGACTACGAGCCCACCGAGAAGTTCGACGCGGTGATCTCGATCTGCATGATGGAGCACATCGCACGCCCCGAAGAAGTGCGCGACGGCGAGCACATCAAAGCCTACCGACACTATTTCAAGAAGGCCTGGGAGTGGACCAACCCCGGCGCCTGGTTCGGACTGCAGACCATCCTCCGCAACCGCGTCCCGCGTAACAAGAAGGATCTGCACGACATCGGCTTCATTACCACCGACATCTTCCCCGGCGGACTCAGCCTTCGCCTCGAAGACGTCATCCAGGCCGTCAATCCCTACTGGGAAGTGATGGAAGTGCAGACCCGCCGCGAGCACTACGAAAAGACCTGCGCCGAGTGGTTGCGCCGAATGAAGCTCCACGAAGAGCTCATCCGAGACAAGTGGGGCGACAAGGTCTTCGACGACTACGATCGCTACCTCAGCGCTTGCGTGCGTGGCTTCCAGATGCACTACCAGTCACTCGCCCAGTACGCGCTGCGCCGCATCGACTGAGCAGGACCCGCGCAACGCCTCGATTCGACGCGGCCAACAAACACGACCGCTCCGCAACCAACCGATTCACCAACGAGAAACAAACATGACAGAAGCTGAAATCACGAAACTGGTCGTTAAGGCCATCGATGAAGTCGCCCCCGGAAAAGTCTCCGGAGACCTCAACCTCACCCAACGTCTGCGCGATGCCGGCATCGACTCCGTCGCCAGCATGGAAATGGTCGGCGTCATCGAAGAAGAACTCGAAGTGACCTTCGCCGACGAAGAGCTCGCCAGAATCAACACCTTCGGCGACGTCATCAAACTCGTTCAGTCGAATACCTGAGTTTGCGGAGGAGGCAGGGCTCTGCCCTGCACCCGCGAGGGGCGCTGCCCCTCGACCCCGCAAGGTGTTGGCACCCCTTGACCCCGTGATGGGGAACATGGGCAGCTAGCGTCCGCACGGATACCTGACCGCGTATTGAGCGACGGCGCCCCGTCGAACGCACCAAAATCACCCCCCAAAGGGGTCAAGGGGCGAAAGCCCCTTGCGGGGGTGCAGGGCAGAGCCCTGCCGGGGTGCGGGGGCAGAGCCCCGCCTCCCACGCGCAGACACCTAGACGATGCGTTTGCGGCGGCCGCTTAGAGCTTTGAATCCGTCGGGGAGTGGGGTGACGTTGGCGGTGCAGGCCTGCGTTTCCATCTCGGTGGTGTCGAAGTTGCTGAGCTCTGTGTCTCGGAGCACGACGCCGGTCATGGTACCGGTGCCGCGCACG
>JAUICO010000143.1 GCA_030427825.1 bacterium
ATGGGAGGCGGCGGCTCGCTTCGTGACTGCTCCACCGCGTCCGGAAGCAGCGGCGCAGGCATGTTCCTGCTCGCCTTCCTCGGGCTGGTGGTGGTGCGCCATCGACGGAATTAGGCAACTCGCCGCGGCTTTGTGCTTCACAAGCCGCGGCGAGATCGCTAGACGCGCCATTCCGCATTCTCGCTTGGTGCCTTTTGCGCACGAACGCGATCAGAGAGAGTCAGCATGGCAACGAAACGACCCGCAAAACTCGCTATCGGCAAGAAGGCCACTCAGACCGTTCCCAACGATGAGAACGGAAAGGCTATGACCGCATGCAAGGTGTACCGCAAGAGCGGCTCCAATGGCATGCACTGGGTCACCATCGAAGACTTCGACGGTTCCGATCAGGCCGCCGCGAAGATGCGTCCGATTCGCTGAGGCGCTGCGCTCGTCACAGTACGATGAGCGCGACCCCGCCGCACATGAACACCACGCCGGCGACCTTGCCGACGCTGATGTGTTCTCCGAAGAAGATGCGACCGTTCGCGAGAGCGAGCACCATCCCGATCGCGCGCTTGATGGCTTCGACGACGCTGACCATCATCACGCGGTACGCCATCAACTGAAATCCGAGCGCTGCCACGGCGCCGACGATGGCGATAGAAAATGCGACGCCACGTCCGTTCAGGGTGCGTAGCTCGCCAAGACGGCGCTGCGATGCGAGCCACAGGGTGACGCAGACACCAATCCCGGCGCATTGAACCAGGGCGTGAATTGGCGCCGAGGAGTGCGCAACGGCGGCTTTGTCAAAGGTGCCGGAGACTGCCCAAAGCGCTGCGACCGCGATCATGAGGACACAGCCTCGTTCTCGAACCAGTGCTTCATACAGCGCTCGGGGGCTGCGGGTGTCCGGGCCGGCGTTCAGGGCGAAGGCGCCGACGACGATGATCACGATGCCGAGGAGCTGCAGCGCGGAGGGCGCCTCGCCGAGTATCGGGATTCCGGCGATGACGGCGAACACCGGACTGAGCGCGAGATAGGGAATCGTGACGCTCAGAGGAGAGAGCTGCATCGCCCGCAGAAAGGCGAAGTTTGCCACCACGTTGATCAGGATCGAGCACAGCGCCGGGACGCCGTATCCGGGGCTCGGACCGGCGGCTCCCGCCGCCGCCGCCCAGATGGCGAAGGCGGGCACCTGGGCGAACATCAGCAGAGCGACAAGCGCCATCGGTTCGAACGAGCTTGCGAGCGACTTGCGCGAAGCATCGAAGGCCGCCCAGCCTACGCTGGTTGCGGCGGTGTAGGCGAGACCGACTGCGACAATATCCATTGTCGGTTACCGCTACTCGCTTTCCGCCTGCAGGAGAACGCAGGTCAACAGCGGAGCCCGGCGCGATCTTATCGTTGATGGTCGGCGCACGCACAGCGCCCCTGGTTTTCGCCCATGAAGGCGGCGCCTGCCATGACAAATTCTACGGTGGCGAACCACGATGCTTCGCGCTACGTGTCCGGTAATTGAACACCTTTTCTCGGATTCTCGCGCCGGTCGCAGGCGTACCGGCGTGATCTGTGGGGTCCCACGTGAACGCACCTCGAATAGTCCTGGCACTCTTCCTCGTACTCCCGTTGAGCGCCGCAGCAGCCACGGCACACGCGCAGCAGTGCGGCCCTGAAGTCGTCGATGTCGACATCGGCGCCGCATACACATGGACCGACAACAACACGACCTCTGGAAAGACGGACGATTTTGAGATGTCCTGCGACACGAATTGCGGCGACGTCCTCTACCGCTGGATCTCGCCTGCGTATGGCGAGTCGACCTTCACCTTTTCCACCCTGGGCGGGGACCAGAACTTCTCGGTCGGCACAAGCTGCGGCAGCAATAACGGGCCGGAGGATCTGTACTGCAGCGGCAGCAACAACGGGTCGGTGACGATCCAGAACCTATTTCCCGGCGCCGAGCTTTTTGTTGCGGCGCAGGCCTACTACGACGACGACTTCTTCGGCAGCGGCTGTGATCCGGGGGACTACCGGATTCAAATGACGCACTCCTGCGGCAACGGGACGGTCGAATCCAACGAAGAGTGCGACGGCGGGGCACAGAACAGCAACACGACGCCCAACGCGTGCCGCAGCTACTGCGCCAATCCCTGGTGCGGCGATGGCGTGGTCGACGACGGCGAGGTCTGTGACGATGGTGCGATGAACGGCACCGGCTTTGGCCTCTGCAATGAGGGCTGCCTTGGCGTCAATACCTGCGGCGACGGCATCCAGGATCCCCTGGAAGAGTGCGATGACGGCTCCTTCAACGGCTTCGGCGAAGGCTTCTGCACAAAGCGCTGCGACGGAACGCAAACCTGCGGCAACGGTGTGACCGAAGGGACCGAGGTGTGCGACGACGGCGCGGCCAATGGTGACGAGGGCCGGTGCTCGGCGGATTGCTCTGACCTGCCGCTGCAGCTGCTGACCTGCCCGACCGGCGCACAGCCCTTTGGCGACGCGTTCCTGACATCGACCTGCGCAGGCGCGAACACCGCCGGCGACGACTGCTCGGTGTCCCTGAGCAGCGCCGCGATTGCCTCCGCTTTCCCAGCAGGATTCCGCTACCTGGGCACACGCTACACGGACTCGATCTTTGTGAGCACCAACGGCAACATCACCTTCGGTGGCGCGTACACGGCCTGGGTTCCGCAGGGGGTCTGCGATGGGTCGGTCCCGGCAGGCGGCATCATCGCGCCGCATTTCACAGACGCTGACATCGGCTCCGGCGGGGGCACGGTCAACGTCTGCGTGGTGCCGGACTCGGGCACCGCTGCGACGCCGAATGATGACGGAAAGCTGATCATCACCTGGGCCGATGTCTGCGCCTTCAATGAGGACTGCAGCGAGCGGAACACTTTTCAGCTTGTGCTCGAGTCTGCCGGCCGCATCTGCGACGGGTCCTCGTACATCAGCTTCTGGTGGGAGGACATCGGCTTCATCTCGACCTCGTCACAGTCCACTGCGAGTATCGGTTTCGGCAACGGCCAGGTGTGCATCTCTGACCCCTGCGACCTGCAAAGCTGCAGTCTCGATGTCGATGATCGCGCGATTCCGGGACGTCGATACCTCGTGGGCGACACCCTTGTGGAGTGCGGTGACGGAAACGTCGAAGGAAACTGCGAAGAGTGTGATGACGGAAACACGGTCACCGAAACCTGCACGACGTGGAGCCTCGAGCCCACCACCGTCGACATCTGCAACGGCGACTGCCTGAACGCCGTCGCCGTGTGTCCCTTCTGCGGCGATGGCAATGTAGAGAGTGGAAGTGAGACCTGCGACGACGGCTCCAACAATGGCCGCCCCGGATTCTGCAACAACAACTGCAGCGGGATCGTTACCGAATGCGGGAACAACACCGCGGCCGGCAGTGAGGTCTGTGACGGCAGTGATCTGGCAGGCGAAACCTGTGTCTCGCAGGGCTTCGACTCCGGCACTCTGACCTGCAATGACAGCTGTTCGGGCTTTGTGACGGACAACTGCTACTTCTGCGGTGACGGCAAGGTTGAAGGCGGCGAGCTCTGCGACAGCAACGCGACCGGTGCGGCTACGTGCGTGACCGAGGGCTTCACCGGCGGCGTACTTCGCTGCAACGCCACCTGCGATGGGTACGACACGGGCGCCTGCTTCGCCTGCGGCAACGGCACCGTAGACGGCGCGGAAGCCTGTGATGGCTCTGACCTCGGAGGCAGCGACTGCACGAGTCTGGGATACTCGAATCCCGGCGGCGCCGCCTGCGCGTCCGACTGCACCGTCGACTTCGACGGCTGCGCGGCCGTCTGCGGCGACGGCAACGCAGAGCCCGGTGAAGAGTGTGACGAAGGCTCGCAGACAGCGACCTGCGACGCGGACTGCACCTTGATCGCCTGCGGTGACGGCATCTGCAATGAGCTCGCCGGCGAGAACGGAAACAACTGTCCGCAGGACTGCGACTCCTCGTGCGGGAACAGCATCGTCGAAGACCCCGAAGAATGCGACGGGCTCAACTTCAACGGCGAAACCTGCCAGACCCTGGGCTTCGATACCGGTACCCTTGTCTGCAGCGACTTCTGCACCGTGAACCGGGACTCCTGTCAGCACGTGTGCGGCGACGCTGAGGTTGATCCCGGCGAGGCCTGCGACGACGGGAACATCACTAACGGCGACGGCTGCAGTGCTACGTGCGGCGTGGAGCCGGGCTGGGAATGCGACAGCGACGGCGACCCGAGCATCTGCGACGCCATCTGCGGCGACGGCCTCGTGCGCGGCGACGAGACCTGCGACGATGGCGGGGTTTCTCCAGGCGACGGCTGCAGCGCGACCTGCGAGGTCGAAGATGGCTGGATCTGCGTTGGCGAAGCGAGCGAGTGCACCGGACTTTGCGGTGACGGCATGATTCGCGGCGACGAAGCCTGCGATGACAACAACAACGCCAACGGTGATGGCTGCAACGCGAACTGCGCTGTGGAACCGGGATGGACCTGCAGCGGCGAAGCGAGCGAGTGCGACGCCATCTGCGGCGACGGCCTCATCCGCGGCGACGAAGCCTGCGACGACAACAACACAATCCCCGGCGACGGATGCAGCGACCTCTGTGTCGTTGACGACAACTACTCGTGCACCGGCGAGCCCAGCGTCTGCACGCCTGGCGTCGTGTGTGGCGACGGCGCCCGCGGCGGCGGCGAAGCCTGCGACGACGGAAACACCGCGAACGGTGACGGTTGCGATGCAATCTGCGAGGTCGAAGACGGCTGGAGCTGCAGCTCAGACACCGGCGGCGCGTCCGTGTGCGAGCCCACCTGTGGCGATGGCCGCATTATCGGCGATGAAGCCTGTGACGATGGCAACCTGTCCGATGGTGACGGCTGCGATGCAGCCTGCACGGTCGAAGACGGGTGGGGCTGCGTTGGCGAAGCGAGCACCTGCTCGCCGAGCTGCGGTGACGGCCTGATTCGCGGCGATGAGAGTTGTGATGACGGCAATACCAGTATCGGCGACGGCTGCAGCGCCTCATGCGATGTCGAGACCGGCTGGTCCTGCGACGATGAACCCAGCGTCTGCGTCATGCTTCAAAGCTGTGGCGACGGCGCCATCACGGGCGCTGAGGCATGTGATGACGGGAACACCAACTCCGGCGACGGCTGCAACGCGGCGTGTCAGGTCGAGGACGGCTGGGAGTGCGTCGATGAACCCTCCATCTGTACCGAAGTGGACTCTGATGGCGACGGCTGCAGTGATGTTCGCGAGCTCAGCGATGGGACGGATCCGAACAACCCGGACAGTGACGGCGACGACCTCGGCGATTGCGATGAGCCCACCTTTGGGACGGATCCGAACAATCCGGACAGCGACTCTGACGGCATCCGAGACGGCACCGAGGTCTACGGCGAGAACCCGACGAATCCCGCAGATCCCGACACCGACGACGACGGCTACTGCGATGGCGTACTCATCGTCCCCGCGATCTGCGGGCTCGGTGGGGAAGACACGAACAACAACGGGCGGATTGACCGCGGCGAGACCGACCCTAATGACCCCAACGATCCGGGTGACAGCACGCAACGAGTCGTCGGCGGAGCATTGCTCGGTTGCGCAAGCGTCCGTCCGACACCTCAGGGCTCCATATTGCTCACGCTGGTGCTCGGAGCGGGCCTGCTCCGGCGTCGCCGACGCTGAGCGCAGCCCGGTTCGCTACAGGGCAATTTTGCAGATCATGCTCGCGGTTCACTGTGCCGCTTCAATAGGCTAGCGTGATGCGACGCACACTGAGGCTGCACAATTCGCAGCTGTCGTTTGGAGACTCGTCACACGATGAACCTTGATTTCGGCGTGAATCAGGCGCTGGTTGAAGACCAGTACCGGCGCTTTCTTGATAACCCGATGTCCGTTGACGAGGAGTGGCGAGTTTTCTTCGCCGGCCTCGCCGAAGGCGAAAGGGATGTGCTTCAGCTACCGACTTCGGCGCTCACCGGGGGACGGCAGGGTGATCGATCGGCCTTACCGACGCCGCCGCGCCAACACAGTTCCTATGGCGAGCTCGCCTGGAACCTCGGCCGCTTTATCAGCCGCGTTCGATCCCGCGGTCACTACTACGCGCACATCGACCCTCTGGGTATCAATCAGGAAGAGGACGTCGAGCTGCTGCCGGAGGCGTTTGGCATCACGGCGGCCGACCTTAACGCCCGGGTGCCCGTGGAGGCGGTGTCGGAGCGCTACTCAAAGCAGACCGTCGGCGAAATCATCGAGCACATGAAGTCGACCTGGTGTGGCACCGTCGGCTTCGAGGTCATGCACATCGAAGACGGGGACGAGCTCGGGTGGTTGATCAACCGCATCGACAGCCTGGATGAAGTGAAGATCAGCGCCGACGAGCGGCGTCACTACCTGCAATGCCTGACGCAGGCCGAAGGTATCGAGCGCTTCCTGCATATGCAGTACGTCGGCGCCAAACGCTTCTCGTTGGAGGGTCTTGAGACGGTGATCCCGATGCTCGACGAGCTGCTTGAAGCGGCCGGCGGCAGCGGGGTCAGTCAGGCGGTGCTGGGCATGGCGCACCGTGGTCGCCTGAACGTCCTGTGCAACACTCTCGGAAAGGACTTCTCGGAGCTCTTCACGGAGTTCGATGACCGAGACTCGACCGATTTCATCGGCCGCGGTGACGTGAAGTACCACCTGGGCCAGATCGCACAGCATCAGTGCAGGGACGGAAACACCGTCGATGTGGCGATGTGCTTCAACCCCAGCCACCTCGAGTTCGTGGATCCCGTTGTCGTCGGGCGCGTGCGCGCGCGGGTCGACAAGATGAACGGCAGCGCTGACGGCGCGCGGTCTGTGCTGCCGATCATGATTCACGGCGACAGTGCCTTCATGGGGCAGGGTGTCGTCTTCGAGACCCTGAATCTCGCCGAGCTTGAGGGCTATCGAACGGGCGGAACCGTCCACATCGTGTTGAACAACCAGGTCGGGTTTACGACCTCGCCCAGCGACGCGCGTTCGAGCCGCTACGCGTCTGACGTCGTTCGCTTCATGCGCTGTCCTGTATTTCACGTGAACGCTGACGACGTTGAGCAGGCGATTCGCGTGACGCGTCTGGCCCTGGAGTATCGCCAGAAGTTCGGACGGGACGTGTGCATCGATCTGGTCGGCTATCGAAAGTACGGCCACAACGAGGGCGATGAGCCGCGCTTCACGCAGCCTGTGATGTATTCTGTCATCGACGAGCATCCGAGCGTTCGCGAACTGTACGCGCGCAAGTTGACCGAGGACGGTGTCATCGACGAGGAGGCCGCTGACACGATGATCAGCGAGCATCGTGCACGTATGCAGAAAGCGCACAGCGACGCGCAGGAAAAATCGAACAAGCTGCACGTCGTCGCAGATCCGGTCTGGGACGGTTATGTCGGCGGACTGGAGAGCGGGGTTGGCGACGTAGGGACCGGCGTTCCTGAGCCGGCCCTCCGCGAGCTGCTTGAGACGATCACTACGATCCCCGAAGGAATCGGCGGGCACAGCAAGGTTCTGCGCGTCATCAACATGCGCAGGAGCGCGCTTGAGGAAGAAGGCACCGTAGACTGGGGCACCGCCGAGTCACTGGCTTTTGCGTCCCTGGTAGCAGAAGGCCACTTCGTGCGAGTGAGTGGTCAGGATGCCCGGCGTGGCACGTTCGCACACCGTCATGCATACCTGACTGATCCGAAGACGGACCGGCGCTGGTCGCCGCTCTGCCAGGCCGAGCGAGACGGCGGCCACTTTGAAGCCTGGGACAGTCCCCTGTCTGAGGCGGCCGTGCTCGGCTTTGAGTATGGGTATTCTCTGGAAGCGCCGTCAGCGCTGGTCATCTGGGAGGCGCAGTTCGGCGACTTTGCGAACGGCGCGCAGGTCATCATCGACCAGTTCATCTGCGCAGGTGAGGACAAGTGGGAATCCCTTACCGGGCTCGTGATGCTGCTGCCACACGGCTTCGAGGGCATGGGCCCCGAGCACTCCTACGCACGCCTGGGGCGCTTTCTTCAGCTCTGTGCCGAAGACAACATGCAGGTGTGCGACTGCACGACGCCGGCGCAGATTTTCCATCTACTTCGGCGCCAGGTGAAGCGACCATGGCGAAAGCCGCTCGTTGTGATGACGCCCAAGAGTCTGCTGCGAGCCAAGCAGTGTCGCAGCGAGTTGAGCGAGCTGACGACCGGCACCTTTCAGCGTGTAATCGCCGATACAAGCGGTACGCCGACAGACGGCGTGACCCGCGTGCTGCTCTGTTCGGGTCGTGTCTACTACGACCTGGAGGCGGAGCGTCAGACCCTGGGCCGCGACGACGTGCATATCGTGCGCCTTGAGCAGCTCTACCCCCTCGACGGCAACGCCCTGGCCGAAGTGCTGCGTCCGTATCTGAGCCAGACGGAGCTGGTCTGGGTCCAGGACGAACCGTGGAACATGGGCGCCTGGTACTTCATCAAGGTGCGACTGCAGGCCATCTTCGGTGACGATCTGCCGATTCAGTGCGTGGCACGCGCCGAGAGCGCGA
>JAUICO010000144.1 GCA_030427825.1 bacterium
TTCTCACAGGTTCCCGGCTACCAGGAGGTTGAGTTCGACTGCGACGACCTGGACAACGACTGTGACGGCGAGACCGATGAGAGAGGCGACGACGCCTGCGCGGACCCCAGCAACGGTCTGGGGCTCTGCGACGCCGGCGAGTGCTACCTCAGCTGCGACGCCGGCTACGAAGACGACGGTGAAGGCAACTGCGTCGACGTCGACGAGTGCGAGACCGGTGATGACCTCTGTGACGTCAACGCGGTCTGTACCAACACCGACGGTGACTACGACTGCGCCTGCAATGACGGCTACCTGAGCAACAGCGACCCGGTCGGCTATGTCTGCGAGAACATCGACGAATGCCTCGCGGGCAGCGATGTCTGCGATGACAACGCGACGTGCTTCGACACCGACGGCAGCTACGACTGTGCCTGCAACGAAGGCTACTCCGGCGACGGCTTCGACTGTACCCGCGACCCCTACTGTGGCGACGGCAACCTCGACGAAGGCGAAGAGTGTGACGACGCAAACAACGAGGATGGCGACCGCTGCTCGTCGGAGTGTGTCATTGAAGCCTACTGTGGCGACGGCAACCTCGACGAGGGTGAAGGCTGCGACGACGGCAATGAAGAGAACGGCGACGGCTGCTCGGCCGGCTGCGCGATTGAAGCCTCCTGCGGTGACGGCAACGTCGACGAAGGCGAGGAGTGCGACGACGGCAACAACGACCCCGACGACGGCTGTGCTGCGGACTGCTCGCTGGAGCCCTTCTGCGGCGACGGTGAGCTCGACGAGGGCGAAGAGTGTGACGACGAGAATAACGACGACGGTGACGGCTGCGCGGCGGACTGCACCCTTGAGCCCTACTGCGGCGATGGTGTGCTCGACGATGGCGAGGAGTGCGACGACGAGAACAACGACGACTTCGACGGCTGCTCGGCAGACTGCATCGAAGAGGGCGTCTGCGGTGACGGCTCCGTCGGTCCGCACGAGCAGTGCGACGATGGCAACACCGAAAGCAGCGACGGCTGCTCGCCGATCTGCCTGAACGAGACGGACTCCGACGGCGACGGCCTCTCTGACGAAGACGAGATCGCGCTCGGCACCGACCCGAACGACCCGGACCACGACGACGACGGGCTCGACGACGGCGACGAGATCGACCTCGGCACCGATCCCTTCAGCCCGGACACCGACGACGACGGCGTCGATGACGGCGAAGAGGTGGACATCGGCACCGATCCGACGGACCCGGATTCCGACGGCGACGATGTGGAAGACGGCGACGAGATCGACCTCGGCACCGACCCGAACGAGCCGGACAGTGACGACGACGGCATCGATGATGGCGACGAAGTCGCCGGTGGCACCGATCCGACGGACCCGGACACCGACGACGACAACCTCGACGACGGCGACGAGATCGCGCTCGGCACCGACCCGACGCTTCCGGATACGGACGGCGACGGCCTCAACGATGACGTGGAGGGACCGCTCGGGCTGGACCCGACGAACCCGGACACGGACGCTGATGACATCATCGACGGCATCGACAACTGCTTCCTGGCGAACAACCCGGATCAGGAAGATGCGGACGGCAACGGCATCGGCGACGCCTGCGACGACATCGATACCGACGACATCATCGACGCCATCGACAACTGTCGTGAGGCCAGCAACCCGGACCAGGCGGACCAGGACAACAACGGCATCGGCGACGCCTGCGATGACGGTGACCTGGATGGCATCGTCGATGCGATCGACAACTGCCTGACCGAGAGCAATCCGGACCAGGCGGACGAGAACAACAACGGCATCGGCGACGCCTGCGAAGAGCTCTTCGACGACTACGTGATGGGAGGCGGCGGCTCGCTTCGTGACTGCTCCACCGCGTCCGGAAGCAGCGGCGCAGGCATGTTCCTGCTCGCCTTCCTCGGGCTGGTCACAGTCCGTCGACGACGACGCTAGGCACCTCGCCGCGGCTCTGTGGATCACAGGCCGCGGCGAGATCATGACGCAGGCAGACACCTCACCGTGGTTTGTGCTCAGAAGCACACCGCGAGCGGCGGCGTGATCGCCTGTCGGCCCGCGCGATGCGACTTGGAATGCGTTGTGCCTGTCGCTATTCTGCACCGGCCTATAGGCAAGACGCAGCAATCCACGCCTGCGGCAGCTCTGGCACGAGGTGCTCGCTTCGTCCTGCGTTGTCGCCGCGCCGCTTTCGGTCCACTGTCAGGAGCCATGTGATGAACCAGCTTTCTTCAAAAGGGCGCAGCGCGACGAACGCGGCAGCCATCGTTGTCCTGACCATTGTGGCCGGACTGGGTCTCGCGTCGAACGCGTACGCCGGCCTTGGCGGGCCGGTGATCAACGAAGTGGATTACGATCAGGCCGGCACGGATACATTGGAGTTCGTCGAGCTGAGAAATATCCTCAGCTCATCCGTCAATCTTCAGGGCTTCCACCTTTGCCTGGTCAATGGAAGCACGAACGAGGTGTATGATGACATTGCACTGCCGAATGCCGTCCTCGCTGAGGGTGAGTACTACGTTGTGTGCGCCGACGACGGCGCGACAGGGATCAGCTTCCCCGGTTGCGACCAGGAGTTCGCCGGGAGCTCGAATGTTATTCAGAACGGCGCGCCGGACGCGATAGGCGTAACGTTCGGGCCCTGCGCCAGTCCGCAGTTTGTCCAGGACAGGCTCAGCTACGAGGGCTCTGTGGACACCTGGAACGAGGGCAGTGGAAATCTGGTCATCGACGATTCCAGTCTCGATAACTCACTGAGCGGCGCGCACTCCGTCGGCCGACGCAGCGACCTGCAGACCGCGGACACAAACGACAACAACGCTGACTTTTCTGCGCAGTGCGCGACGCCCGGCGCCGATAACAGCAGCTCTGTGTTCTGCTCATTGCAGCAGGGCTGCGACTACATGGTCGAGAACACGAATGACAGCGGAGTCGGCTCGCTGCGAGACGGTATCGAATTCGCGAACTCCAACGCGGACTATACGACCATCTGCTTCGACATCCCCGGTCCGTTACCGCACACAATCTCACCGCAGTCGGCGCTGCCGGCGCTCGTTTTCGGCGCGGTCATAGATGGCACCACCGAGCCCGACTTCACGGAACTTCCGGTGGTTGACATCGACGGCAGCGCGGCGGGTACCGGCGCGCTGCTGACGGTGAGTCCGGGTGCGAACGGTTCGATTATCGCCGGCCTCGGCATCGTCTCGGCCGGCGGCGACGGGATCCTCGTCGAAGATGGGAGCGTGAATCTGAACGACCTCCGTGTAGGCGAGACCTTCACCGGTGCGCCTGCCGGTTGCGGCGGTGACGGCGTGCACTTCGGGACGCGGGCGAACAGCAGCACCCTGGAGAGGTCGCGGGTCGTGAACTCCGGCGGTGACGGTGTGGACATCGAGTCGCGCTTCACCCGGGTCGAAGCGACGCTTATCGGTGTCGACAGCGGCGGCCAGGCAGCCCCTAACGCCGGAAGCGGCGTCTACGTGACGGGAAGCAGCAACATCATCGGCTCGCAGGAGCCCGAAGAGGTGTCGCCGAATGTCATTCTCATCGCGCCGGGTCAGGCAGGCGTTCGCATTGAGGACAGCAGCTACAACTCCATCCTGCACAACTACATCGGGACCACGCCGGAGTGGAAGACAGCCGGCGGCGACTACGGCATCTACATCAGCAACGGTTCGTACAACTGCATCGGCGGTGACGACGATGGGAAGTCCGGCTGTATCGACATCGCCCCCAATTACATCGGCGGCAACCAGGACGGCATCTACATCGTCACCGTCGGTGCCCAGTCGAGCTCCGACGGAAACACCATCCTTGGTAACTTCATCGGGGTCGGCGACAGTGCCGAAGACAACATCGGAAATCTCGGCCGCGGCGTGTACGTCGGCGCTGAGGTTACAGATACCCAGATCGGCGACAACGCGGATAGCTTCGGGTTCGGGAACGGGAATCCAGAGAACACGATCGGACATAACGCTACCGGCGTCGAAATCCACGTCGAGGCCACCAGCAGCGAAGAGGGTGTCCGCGTCGCCAACAACTTCATTGGTGTCAGCCGCGGCGCGATCGCAGCTGCGCCGAACGGCATCGGGGTCTACCTCACAGGAAACGCCTCGCATAACTGCGTCGGCGGCACCTTCGACAACGGCTTCGGCCAGGATCTCGTCGATGGTCTCAGCGACGGTGGCGTCGTAGTCCTTGGCGGGCAGGTCGAGCAGGCCGCGACGTGCACAACGCGCGGCGAAAACGTGATCTCAGCAAACACGATCGCAGGCGTCGTGATCAGCAGCCCGAACGAGGGGGACGTACAGCGCTACAACAGCATCATGACGAACTCGATCGGACTCGACAGTTTCGGGAACAACACCCTTCCAGAACAGGCGACCGGCGTGCGACTCGACGCTTCAGCTTCACAGAATTGCGTCGGTGGAGCCTACGATCCGTACGAGCAGCTGGGGATTTGTTTCGCACGAGGGAACATCATCGGCGGCAACGGCACCGGAGTCGACGAAGCCGGCATCGACAACGACATCGCTTTCAACACGGTAGTCGACAACTCCGGTGTGGGTATCGGGGCAGGTGGCAAATTCACAGACGTGTATCGAAACACGGTCGGCCACACGGTCGGTGACGGCGCGCGCCCGAACGGTGAAGGCGTATTCGTGGACGGCGATGACGTCCGCATCGGCGATGTGGGCGTTGTCGTCATTCCGCAGCTTGGCGGCGACACTCGTGGTGAAGTTGGCGGCGGTATCAACGAAATCTCCGATCCCAGCAACATCATCGCCGGCAATTCCGGCCACGGGATCCACATCGACCCGACGGCGGGGCCTGTGTCCGTCTTCAATAATCTGATCGGGCTCGCCTATCTGGAGCAGGGCAGCGGACGATTGGCGAACGACACCGGCATCTACATCGGCGCCGGAGCCGACATCCGCTGCGTCGGCACCGACCCCGGACCGTCGCCCCAGAACTGTCGACAGATGAGGTCCATCTACCCGAACCGAATCTCGGGCAACGAGGGCTCGGGCATCCAGGTCGTGGGCACAGACGCTTCCAACAGCGGCAGCACCGGGATCGTCTTCAATGACATCGGGCTCGACCTCGACGGAACGGGCGGCGAGGGCAACGACGGTCACGGGGTGATGATTCAGAACGCGCGTTTCGTCGATCTGGAGGGCAACGGGATTGTCGACAATGGTGGCGACGGTGTCCATATCGATTCGGCCCGCTCTGTGTACGTCTATGGCGGTGACATCGGCCGGTTCTTCAATCCGGAGGTCTTCCAGACCGAGGACCTGGGAAACAACGGCAACGGCGTCCGCGTGCTGGACTCCAGCGACGTGTTTCTTGCGGGCAGTAAGTACAGCCTGCCGATTGTCGCGAGCGGCCAGAACGGCATCGCGATGGACTGCGACACGGGAACCTGCGTTGGCGTCGTCGTCGATCAGGGAACCGAAATCGTTCGCAGCCGTGGACACGGCGTTGCGGTACGTGGGACCCAGGGAGCTGTCGTGCACGTGCTCCTCAACTGGGTTGAGATCGCTGAGAACGGCGGCAATGGAGTCAGCGTCGAAGACGTAATCGGTGTCGACGTCGGTGCTGTGATGTACGACAACGGCCAGCTGGGAATCGATCTTGCGGACGCCGCCGCATCAGGCCCGGATGGTGTCACGCCCAACGACGCCGACGACAGCGATGTCGGCGGCAACACGCTCTTTAATGCGCCGCTGCTCTATGAGATCACCCATGCCCAGACGGGTACGGGTACCGGCGAGCTGACGGTGACCGGTCTCGCGCCGGCTGCAGATTTCGAAGGCGAGGGCGCTCACATTCGAATCTACTGGTCATCAGCAGCGGACCCGAGCGGCTTCGGCGAAGGCGAGCAGTTGATTTTCGATGGGTACGAAGGGAGTATCGACGACGAGCTGACCGGCACGCAGGCATACGCAAACGCTTTTGCAGGTACAGACGACAACGCACGCTGGTTCCGCTTCACCTTCCCCTGGCACAACGGAGGAAACGCGCCCGGCGCCGGGGACTTCTTCACGGCGACCGCGTCGGACGGCGTAGAAATCACCGTCGACGACGAGCCCCTGTTCAGCGGTGTTACGTCCGAGTTTTCGTACGCGATGCGCGCCGGCGACTGTGTTCCCCTGGTGCTCAGCGACACCACCTGCGACGGCGTCGACGACGACTGCGACGGCGAAGTCGACGAGGACTTTGTTGAGGCCACGACCACCTGCGGCGTCGGCAGCTGCTCCGGCAACACCGGCAATTTGACCTGCGTGCAGGTACAGACCGGCGTGTACGAGGTGCAGGACACCTGCGACCCGACAGCCGGTGCCGGCGCGCAGGGCACAGACATCTGCGGTGGCGGCGACACGGATTGCGATGGTGTGACCGACGAAGACTTTGCGGCGGTCTCAACCACCTGCGGCGTCGGCGAGTGCTTCGGCAACACCGGAATTACGACCTGTGCCGCCGGCGAGTTGGGCGACACCTGCGATCCTCTGGCCGGTGCAAGCCAGGCCCCGGATACCTGTGATGGCCTCGATACGGATTGTGATGGTGAGCTGGACGAAGACTTTGCGTCGACGTCGACGACCTGCGGCGTCGGCGAATGCGCCGGCAACACCGGCGTTACCTCCTGCGTGCAGCTGGATGGCGGCGCCGAGATCCAGGACTCCTGCGATCCTCTCGCCGGTGCGAGCCAGGGTCCGGACTCCTGCGACGGAGCGGATACGGACTGTGACGGCGAGACGGACGAAGACTTCCTTTCGGTACCGACCACCTGCGGCTTTGGAGTGTGTTTCGGAAACCAGGGCGCGACCACCTGCGAGGGCGGCATCGTCGGCGACACCTGCGACCCCCTCGCCGGCGCCCAGCAGGGTCCCGACCTCTGCGATGGCGCTGACACGGACTGCGACGGCGAGACGGACGAAGACTTCACGTCGCAGTCGACGACCTGCGGGGTCGGCAGCTGCGCCGGGAACACCGGCACCACTTCGTGTGTGCAGTCGGAAGGCGAAGCTGAAGTCGTGGACTCCTGCGACCCTCTCGCAGGGGCCGACCAGCAGAGTCCGGATGACTGCGATGGACAGGACACGGACTGTGACGGCGAGATGGACGAAGATTTCGTTGGTGACTCTGTAGACTGCGGGCAGGGCGAGTGCGCCTCTACGGGCACGGAGTTCTGCGAGAACGGTCAGGTCTTCGACGACTGCGTCCCCGGTGAGCCCGTCGGTGAGACCGAGCTCCTGTGTGATGAGCTCGATGATGACTGCGACGGCACTGCCGACGAGGACTTCGACTTCGACTATGACGACAGCAACTGTGGCGGCTGCGGCATCGCCTGCAACGAGGGCACCAGCTGCGTGCTCGGCGAGTGCACCGACGCGCTTCCCTGCTTCGAAGACGCTGACGAAGACGGCTTCGGCAACCCGGATGTCTCTGTCATTCTCACCGGCATCGACCAGGTTGCCGGCTGCGAAGAGTACGACAGCGGCGACGACGGTCTGGGTCCATGGGTGCGCGACAACACCGACTGCGACGACACGAACGATGAGTACTACCCCGGCGCGGACGAGATCGTTGCCGACGGTATCGATCAGAGCTGCGACGGCCGCGAGCTCTGCTACCTCGACGAGGACGGCGACGGTGTCGCGAACACCGCGGCTGAGCCTGTTCCCTCGGACGCCATCGACTGCGTCGCAGAGGGTATCGCACCCCTTGAGGCGCCCGGCGATGACTGCGACGACCGCAATGAAAACACCTACCCCGGTGCGGAAGAAATCTGCGACGGTCTGGACAACGACTGCGACGAGCTGACCCTCGACATCGACCTGATCGGCGAGCCCGCGACACTCAACGTGGGTGTCTGCGGCAGCCTGGTGATGCTCTGCATCGACGGCGCATGGACGGACCCCGACTTCTCACAGGTTCCCGGCTACCAGGAGGTTGAGTTCGACTGCGACGACCTGGACAACGACTGTGACGGCGAGACCGACGAGAGAGGCGACGACGCCTGCGAGGACCCCAGCAACGGTCTGGGGCTCTGCGACGCCGGCGAGTGCTTCCTCAGCTGCGACGCCGGCTACGAAGACGACGGTGAAGGCAACTGCGTCGATATCGACGAGTGCGAGACCGGTGACGACCTCTGTGACGTCAACGCGGTCTGTACCAACACCGAGGGCGACTACGACTGCGCCTGCAACGACGGCTACCTGAGCAACAGCGACCCGGTCGGTTTCGTCTGTGAGAACATCGACGAATGCGAAGCCGGGACCGACGTCTGCGATGACAACGCGACGTGCTTCGACACCGACGGCAGCTACGACTGTACCTGCGACGAAGGCTACTCCGGTGACGGCTACGACTGTACCCGCGACGCCTACTGTGGCGACGGCAACCTCGACGAGGGTGAAGGCTGCGACGACGGCAATGAAGAGAACGGCGACGGCTGCTCGGCCGGCTGCGCGATTGAAGCCTCCTGCGGTGACG
>JAUICO010000008.1 GCA_030427825.1 bacterium
AACGTCGTGATCATCGAAGCGGAAGGCGGCGTCATCATCGTCGACACCCTCGAGAGTCGCGGCGCAGCGGCAGACCTCCGGGCTGACCTCGACGAGCTGTGTCCGGGGCCGGTGCTGGCGATCATCTACACCCACAACCACACGGACCACATCTTCGGCGGCACTGCCCTCGCCCGGGACGGGCACCCTGAGGTGATCGCGCACCGCAGCACCGCAGACCTGATTCGGCGCATCGCCGGGGTTCTGCGACCGGCAATCTACACACGGAGCATGCGACAGTTTGGGACCATGCTGTCAAAGCCTGAGTTCATCAACGCGGGCATCGGCCCCGAGCTTCGTTTCTCGGCTGACGACTCGCCGGAGCTGCTCTGGCCGACGAGGGTGATCGATGATCACGAGACGCTGGAAGTCGGCGGGGTGTCGCTGGAGATCTTCCACGCACCGGGCGAGACGCCTGACCACCTCAACATCTGGCTGCCTGAACACAAGCTGCTGATCTGCGGCGACAACTTCTATCACGCCTTCCCGAACCTCTATGCCATCCGGGGCACCGCCTGGCGCGACGTCAGCCTCTGGGTGGCCTCCCTTGATCGCGCCCGCAGCTACCCCGCAGAGGTCCTCGTGCCCTGTCACGGCGCCCCCATCGTGGGCCGCGACGAGATCGCGGCCACCCTACGCGACTACCGCGATGCCATTTCCTATGTATATCACCAGACCATTCGCGGCATGAACGCCGGGCTGACGCCGGACGAGCTCGCAAACAGCGTGCGTCTGCCCACACACCTGGCGTCACGCCCCTACCTCGCCGAGCACTATGGCCGCGTCGACTGGTCGGTTCGCGCCATCTTCGCAGGGAATCTGGGCTGGTTCAGCGGCGACGCCTGCGACCTCGATCCCCTGCCTCGCAGCGAGCGTGCGCCACGTCTCGTGGCCCTGGCCGGTGGCGAAGGCGCGTTGCTCGCGGCGGCGCAGTCCGCGCTGGACAGCGGAGACCATCGTTGGGCCCTCGAGCTTGGCACCACCCTCTTCGATGCCAACATCCGCCGTAGCGAAGCCGCCGGCGTTCGCGCTCAAGCCCTCCGAGCGCTTGCGCAGCTGGAGCCGAGCGCGAATGGTCGAAACTACCGCCTGACCCAGGCACTCGAGGCCGAGGGCTTTGAAATTCCGCGACCGTCATTGCGCGTGTCCGCAAAGAACATGCTCGCCGAGCTTTCGATCGATGCCTTCTTCGCGGCAATGCAGGCGCGTGTCGATCCGAAACGCGCCGCCGGTGTCGAGTCATCGATCGCGTTTCAGTTCACAGATATCGATCGCAACTTCACACTCTGTGTGCGCCGCGGAGCGACAGAACTCAGCCAAAGCGCCGACAGCGACGCGAACGCAACCCTCACGACCACGACCCTGATATGGAAGGAGCTGGCCGTCGGCATACGACGCCCGGCGGGCGCCGTCGCTACCGGAAAGCTCAAGATCCGAGGCGACGCCGCAGCGCTCACGCGAGTCCTGCTCTGCTTTGACCGTGAGTGAGCGCATTGACTGCGATACGCCGTGGTGCTGCGGGTTGGACCGACGACTCGGCGTCGGCGCTGAGAAGCGAGCATCGAGCCCGCCGACGACGGTCGAACCCGGCAATGCAGTGAGGCCAGATGGGTAAGAAGGACACATTCCGCGACAGGGTCGCGCTGATCACCGGCGCCGCCTCCGGCATCGGGCGCGCGCTTTCGATCGAGCTGGCAGGTCGCGCCTCACGGCTCATCCTTGTCGACATCAACGCGGATAAACTCGAAGAGCTTCGCGGCGAGCTGCGACTCCGCGGAGCTCGCGTAGAGACCATCGTCGCAGACATGAGCGACCGATCCGCAGTGTTGGATCTGGCCGATACCGCCTGGCAGGTACACGGCGGCATCGACTATCTGTTTAACAACGCGGGCACCGCGCTGGTGGGCTCGATGAAGGAGACAACGCTCGAAGAGTGGGAGCGCCTCGTCGAACTGAATCTCTGGGGCCCCATCCGGCTCACACACACCCTGCTGCCGAAAATGATCGACGGCGGTGGCGGACACATTGTCGTGACCGCCAGCCTTGCGGGACTCGTCGGCACCCCGGGCTTCTCCGCATATAGCATGACCAAGTTTGCCATGACCGGGGCCTTCGAGTCCCTGAGTATCGAGTGCGCCGGTGACAACATCCATGTGTCTATCATCTGCCCCGGATACGTTCGCACCGACCTCGTGCGTTCGAGCACGTACGCAAACAAGACGATGGAAGACATGCTGAAGACCGCGCCGTCCTGGTACGGCACAACGCCTGAGAGCGCGGCGCGCGCGATCGTCCGAGGTGTCCGAAAGAGGCGACTCTATATCCTCGTCGGACCGGAGACGAGCGCCTGGTACCTCAAGCGCCTGTCTCCGCGCCTCTATCATGCGATCACACGCTTTGCGTCGCGTGCAGGCGGCCTCTGAAGACCCAAATTCGCTAACATCAAACAGGCCCGGTATCATGATCACGCTCTATCGACTCGAATCCTCACCCTTTGTTGACAAGGTGGAGCGTGTGCTCCGCTACAAAGGTCTCGACTTCGCATCGGAGACCCTTTCAATTGCGGACTACAAAGCCCGCGAGTCCATCCACCCGTCAGCCAAGTGCCCACTCCTCGAGCACGACGGCACCATAGTGGGCGACTCCACTCAGATCTGCCTCTACCTTGAAGAGACCTTTCCTGAGCCGGCGCTGATTCCGAGCAACCGGAGGTCCCGGGGGCTGTGCATGATGCTCGAAGACTGGGCGGATGAGAGTCTGTATTTTCACGAGATGCGCCTGCGCATTACGATGCCGCACAACGCACGACGCATCCTGCCGTCGATGGTCACCGGCGAACCGGCGTGGATGCGCAAGTTTGCGATGCGTGTCATTCCACACGCTGTTAAGATGACTCTGCATATTCAGGGGATGGGTCGCCGAGACGAAGACACCTTCATCGCAGACATCGGCAGACACCTCGACTCCGTCGAGTCGGCCCTTTCGCGCTCCGCCTTTCTCGTCGGAAACACACTCACCCTTGCCGACATCGCAGTGTTCGCGCAGGTAGCGTGTATTCTTCAATCAGACGAAGGCGACGCTGCAGCTGCGCCGCTTTCGCGACTCAGGGCGTGGTACAAACGAGTCGACGAGCTCACCGCCTGAGATCAGCCGGCGCCCCGCAGAGCCTCGACCCTGTTAGCGGCGCCGGCGTAATCCAAGCATCGCAAGGAAGAACAGCCCACACAGGCCGGCAGGCGCGTTGCCGCGTACGCTTGTGCATCCTCCGCTGTCGCCGTCGTCCTCACTGTCTGCACAGACGCCGGCGCCGGGTACGTCGCCTTCTATATCGCAGAGATCGCCGGCACCATCGCCATCGCAATCCGCCTGGTCCGGATTCGCAGTGTGCGGGCAGTTGTCATCTTCGAAGGGCACACCGTCGCAGTCACCAACGGTGGGGCACACTGAATCGGGCCCATCAAAGTCCAGGTAGTTGGGCGCCCCGTCGCTGTCGCCGTCCTGACGACCGGCTCCCAGGCCACCGTCATCTCCGTCGTCGATGCCCTCACTGTCTCCGTCGGCGTCTGTGTCCAGCCAGTTCAGCGCGTCGTCGCCGTCAAGATCGGCGGCGTCGCCGAAGCTGAGGCCCAGATCACGGCTGTCCTGCACTTCAAACAGGGTGTTGATTCCGTCGTTGTCATCATCCACATCCAGCGCATCTACCGTCAGGTCACCATCGCTGTCCTGCGAAGTCGCGGCGCCCTCGCCGAACAGGCCGCCGAGACAAACAACGGCTCCGTCAACAACCACATCTACGCCACCGTGTCCGGACTCATCGCACAGTCCGTCGCCGTCAGAGTCGGGATCAAGGTAGTCTGTTACACCGAGGCGCTCAGCTGACGACGCCATCCCATCATTGTCGTCGTCACTGTCGAGGGCGTCGACGACTCCATCTCCGTCCGAATCGCGACCCTGCACGATCTGTTCTCCGCGAACACACACGCCCGCAACTGTGATGGCGCCGTCGCAGACGCCGTCGCCGTCCGTATCCGCCGCGGCGGGGTTTGAGCCGAGGCGGGTCTCCAATTCGTCGAATACGCCATCGCCGTCGCTGTCGTAGGTGCAGATGCTGTCAGAGCAGATTCCTGCTGCCCCGCAATCTGCGTTGAAGATGCAGTCCTGACGGCAGAGTCCGCTGTCGCAGCGAGAGGCTGCCGGGCAATCGTCATCCGCGGTGCAAACCACACCGCACGCGCCATCCACACAATCTTCTCCGCTTCCACAATCTGTACCTGCGAAGCACTCCGCGACACAGCGCCCCTGATCACAGGTATGTGCGAAGGGGCAGTCGCGGGTAGCCGTGCACTCCGGGACGCAGGTCAGGGTGTCTCGGGCGCATCGACCCTGCTCACATTCGGCGTCAGAGATGCAGTCGGGGACGCATATGCCCTCTGCGGAGCAGCCTTCGCCGGCTGCGCAGTCATCCACAGATGCACAGGTTGTCGTGCACTCGTGGGTGTCCGTGTCGCAGCTTCCGCTGTCGCAGCCTACCAGCTCAGAGCAGGGTTCCACGCAGGTCAGCGTCGCCGCAGAACAGACATCATCACCGCAATCCGCGTCACTGGTACACTCCGGGGCACACACAGAGTCCGCGGTACACACCTCGCTGCCCGAGCAGTCCACATCGTCGGAGCACTCTCGGCGGCAGGTTGCGGACGCGCCGTCACAGACTTCTGCGCCGAAACAATCTGCGTCCTGTTCACACTCGGGCTCGCAGCGCATAGCGGCCGGGTCGCAGCTTTCCGTGTCGTCGCAGTCGGCGTCACTTTCGCACTCCGGCTGACAATCACCATCGATACAGATCAGCGTACCTGAACAGTCCGCGTCGTTGAGGCAGGTGTCTGAGACGCAGACACCGGTGTTGTCGCACACCAGCCCGTCCGCGCAGTCCGAATCTGCGGTGCACCGCGGCCCGCAGCTACCCTCGACCACGTCGCACAGCTCGTCCACTTCGCAGTCCGCGTTCGTGACACATTCCGGGACGCAACGGTGTGTGCTCGCGTCACACTCTTCGCCGCCCGTACACTCCGAATCGTCCGCGCATTCAGATACGCAGAAGTCATCCACACAGGAGTTCGGCGCGTCGGGGCAATCTGTGTCTGAAGCACATTCGGTCGCGCAGTACCCCTCGCCGGGTATGCATACGTAGTCGGTCGGGCAATCCGTGGCGTCCAGGCACTCGGGAACACAACGCAGGCTCACCCCGTCGCAGCGTTGCCCGAAACCACACTCCTGTTGGCTCGTGCATTCGGGACGGCATTCGCCTGAGCTCGTATTGCAGGTCAGTGGGAAGGGGCAGTGTGCGTCTATCGTACAGCCGGGCAGGTCTTCACAGGCGCCGGTGTTTGTGTCGCATATGGTGCCGTCCGCGCAATCCGGAGTGTTGGTCACGACACCGGCATCACAGCTGTCGATGGTACAGCCGACGCCGTCGTCCACCGGGGTGTTGCACCCGCCGCAGTGCGTGATGTTGAGCGCAGTGTCTACGCAGGTACCGGCGCACTCGGTCCGGCCTTCCGGACACGCACAGGCGCCGGCGACTTCACTGCACTCGAAGGGCGCGTCGCACTCGACGGTCGCGGTCTCGCACACACCTGTGCTGCTGTTGCACACTCGCTCGCCGTTGCAGATGAGTTCATCTCCAAGGAGGCCAGTCGCGGTGCACTCCGCGTCAACTGTGCAAAGACCACAGCTTCCATCGGACAGGCAGGAGCCCTCCTCACAGTCAGTGTCGGCAGAGCACGCGTCCACACATCGGCCGAGATCAAGAATGTTGGGAGGCAGGCACTCGCAGGTTCCGGCATCCGCGTCGGTGCAGCTTCGGTTCCCTTCGCAACATGCGCTTCCGCAGACGGACGCCGCGGGACATTCGCAGGCACAGGTCGCCTGATTCCAAACTTCGTTGCAGACTTCGCCGGACACGCCTTCCGGACAACACTGATTGGTGAAGGTTTCAACAGCGCACAGATTGTCGGTGCAGACGCCCGCTGAGCACCCGTCGCCGGGCTGCGCAGGGCACTCGGCATCGACCAGGCAACAGTCCGTCGCCTCCGCCGGACACACGCACTCGCCGTTGGGCTCCGAGCATTCCAGTCCGTTGCCGCACTGCACCGCCGGCTGTTCTGCCGCCGCGCACCGGTTCGCGCTCCGATCGCAGGTTTCTGCGCCGTTGCAGACAAGGCCGTCATCGCACTGGGAGTCCGCCTCACATGCGCAGAATGTGGCCAATCTGAAGCGATCGAAGAGCGCATAGGACGAAGCGCCCCGCGTGACGACGCGCACCGAGATCGTCGCCACTCCTGTGCTCGTAGCGGCAAAGCGCAAACCCCGGGCGGTGTCCCACTGCGTGGGCGCGGGCCCCGCTGCAGGCGCACGTGAGCCGGCCCGCAAGGTGTGGTCAGCGGTCGCGGCGCCGGTTACGACCACCTCAATTGCGGCGTCATCCGTGTCAACGAACTCGGCCGCCGCGAGGGGCTTGCGGCTGCCTGCCTCCACGGGCTGCACGTAGCGGCCGGTGACGGCGTAGTCGAAGGACAGCACGTACTCTGTGCCTTCGCTCAGGGCGACGTTGGTCTCCACAGCCTCGTGAAGCCACACATCACCGCCGCTTCCGCGGCCCGGCACACTTTGTGAGAGCAGGCCGAGTGCAATAGTCCCGTCAGATGGCTGGTACATCGCACCGAGCTCAACACCGTCGTAGTCGCCGGTTTGTGTGGGTGCGCCGTCGTCATTGTAGTCCCCGTTCGTCCAACTCGGCAGGTCGAGCTGCGGCCGTGCCTCGCCTGGGTCGATGCCCCGGGCGTTTGAAGAGTGCATCCGCGGGGACAGCCACAAGTTGTCGGCGCCGGCGGCTAAGGTCGGTGTCATCAGATTCGCCGGCGCTTCAAAGGATCCACCGCTGATCAGGTTTTCTGAGCTCGAGCAGATTCCTTCGACTTCGGCGTTGCAGCTCGCATCGCAGCCATCGCCGGGCTCGGTGTTGCCGTCGTCGCAGCTCTCGCCGGGGCCGGTGCTGCCGTCGCCGCAGGTGTACCCACAGCTGCCGGAGGCCCGGTCGCAGCTCCCCCCGGGGCAGTTGTCGTCTGTCTTGCAGATTTCCACCACGCAGCTCGCGGAGCAGCCGTCACCGTCTTCCTCGTTTCCGTCGTCGCACTCTTCACCGGCATCGATCACCAGGTTGCCACAGGCTGACACACAGCCGGCGTTTCGTTCGTCGCAGACTTCGCTGTCGGGACACTCAACAGGCGCGCCGGCGGCGCAGGCTCCATTGGCGCCGCAGGTCTCGACGCCGCTACAGAAGGAGCCGTCACTGCAGTCGGCGTCGTCTTCGCACACTCCGGGCAGACCAATGCACACGCCCGTGGGATCGAAGAACACCCGCATGTTATCCACCCAGATCAGCCCGTCCGGGTTTGTCGTCGCTTTGGCGCTCACCTCGACTCGATACCCGGCACGAACGGGAGCGCCGATAGCGGACACATCGTTCGCGGGAGCGACCAGCACGGCGGTGACCCCCGCACTGCCGGCATCGATCCTGACGGGCTCTCCGGCGATCTCGCCCTCGCTTCCGATGAGGAGAATCCGCAGCCGGCGGTCAGAAATACCGGAGGCAGGGTCGTCAAATCCCTCCATCGATGCGCAGTACGCGCCGCTGCCGCGCAGGGGTTCATCGATCTGATCTGCTACGTACACGCCGGTGCCGTCGATCTCGCAACCGCCGTTCAGGTCGTAGGTCCAGAGGCCAACCGGTGGGTCGTCGCCCTGCCCAAGCACAGGCGAATACGTATTCACGACGCTCGAGGCGCAGGGGGGCACGTCCCACGACGCATCCCAGGCCCCCGGCCCGAAATCGCCGTCTTCAAGCACAACCTGCGCCGACGGGGGCGCACCGCCGATGCATGCGACGCACAGGGCGACGAGCGCCGCCGATACACGAAGAGGCGGCAGACCGGGTATCGGGTCCGAGGGGGTGACCGGCGTCATGATTGTCTCACTGGCTGATGTCAGCGGCGGCTGCACGCAAAGCCGACAGCGCAAAAATGCCGGCTGTCTGGGCAATACTCGCCGCGCAGGTCCGTCGGAGGAGTCTGCCGATCACCTAACCATGAATCCTCTCACGGTGCCAACGACGCCGCCTCAGACGGTACCTGCACCGCTGCTGGAATGCAGCTCGATGTCGGCTCATCGCCGCCGGCGGCGACGGGCCAGAAGCGCCACTACGGCGAGGCCTGTGAACAGTGTTGGCGCTGCCGGACGACGTGTGCTGCTGCAACCGCGGTCGGTGTCTGCGGGCGGCTCCGGCTCGACGTTGACGCAACGACCCTGCCCTTCGCGATCCCCCTCAAGGTCGCAGACATCGCCGCTGCCGTCCCCGTCGCAGTCTTCCTGGCCGGCGTTCTGGCTGAAGGGACAGTTGTCGATCCGGTCGACCACGCCGTCCAGGTCCGAGTCGACCGCAACGGCGGCGCAGGGCTGGTCGTCGAGATAGTTCGGGACCCCGTTTCCGCTGCAGTCTCCGCGACCCGCGCCGAGCCCACCATCGTTGCCGTCGGCGACCGGCGCCGAAGGATCAGCGCTGTCACCGTCCGCGTCTACGTCGACCCAGTTGTTGAGGCCGTCGCCGTCCAGGTCGGCATCTTCCGCCGCTATCCCCAGACCGGCGCTGAGCGCTGCGGTGTCGCTTACCTCGACTGCGGTCAGAATTCCGTCGTCGTCATCATCGATGTCGAGAGCGTTAATCGTCCCGTCGCCGTCGGTGTCCAGCCCTGAGCCGGCACCTTCTCCGCTCTCGCCCCCAACACAGGGAAGCGCAGCGGCACCTGTACGGCCCGGCCCATCGCAGAGTCCGTCGTGATCCGAGTCCGCAAGATACGGCTCTGTTGAGACCGCGAGCTCGGTGGCGGTCGGGACGCCGTCGTCATCGTCGTCCGCATCCAGAGCGTCCGGGATCAGATCCCCATCGGTGTCGCGCATTCCAACCAGGTCCTCTCCTGAGCGGCACTGTCCGGGTACGGCGATGAGGCCGTCGCAAAAGCCATCGCCGTCGCTGTCCGCCTGATTCGGATCGCCGCCAAGCGCGATCTCGACGCTGTTTGAAATCCCGTCGCCGTCGCTGTCGCCGATACAACGGTTCCCTTCGCATACCGCACCACCGGGACAATCATCATCGAATACGCATTCGCTGCGACACTGACCTGCAAGGCAGAGCTCCTCGTCAGAGCAGTCTTCGGCGTCCCCGCAGGTGTTCACGCAGCGCCCGTTGAAACACTCGCCGACAGCACAATCCGCCGAGATCATGCAGGCCGCCGAGCATCTGCCGTCTTCGTTGCACACTTCCGATGCACCGCAATCCGAGTCGACGAAACACTCGCGACGGCAGGTCAGGGACCCGCGGTCGCACCACGCACCGGTGCAGTCGCGGTTGCTGGTGCACGCGGGCACACAGCCCGCCGCGCCCGCACATACCTGTCCACCGCTGCACCCGGTGCTTCCACCACAGCTCGAAGTGCATACGCCGGTTGCCCGCCGGCAGCTCCCATCCGGGCAGTCTTCGTCGACAACGCACGGCGGCTCGCAGGTGCGGGTCGAAGGCACACACACAAGCCCGGGGGCGCAGTCACCGTTTTCAGCACACTCCGCCCGGCAACGGCCCCCGTCGCAGATTTCGGTGCCGAAGCACTCCGAATTGCGAAGGCACTCTGCTGAGCAGGTCAGCGCCGATGAACACGCGAGGCCGGGGCCACAGTCGTCATCGTAGAGACAGCGCGGGCCGCAGGTTGCGGACTGCACGCGACACACGGAGGCGCCCGGGCAATCCGCATCGTCGGCACACTCGGGTTCACATTCGAGGCTGTCATTGCAGACTTCGCTTCCACAGTCCGCATCCGACGTGCACTCCGGCGTGCAGCGCCCACTGCTCCGATCGCAGCGCTCGGCGCCATCGCACTCAGCGTCGATGAGGCAGGGTTGCGCGCAGAAGCCGGCCGCCTCGCAGCGTCGTCCGGCCTCGCAGTCGATGTCCTCGATGCAGGCCGGCACACAGCGTCGCTCCGTGAGGTCGCAGGCGCGGCCGGCAGCGCAGTCCGAGGACGACGCACACTCGAATACGCAGCGACCCAGGGCACATATCTCGGAACCCGAGCAGTCATCCTCCGTTACGCACTCGGAGCGGCACGTGAAGTTGAGCGGGTCGCAAATCTCGGCGCCGGTGCAGTCGCTGTCCGTGCTGCATTCCATCACGCAGGCGCCACCCACGCAGACCTGCGCACCTTCGCAGTCAAGGCGGGTCGCACATTCGGGAGCACAGATCGAGAGCACCGGATCGCATCGTTCGCCGGCGCCACAGTCGGCGTCCAGCTCACATTGCACACCACACCGGCCGTCAGGCTGACACTCCAGGGTTCCGTTGCAATCCAGGTCGCTCGTGCAGCCGGCTGACACACAAACGCGCTCAGGACTGCATCGTTCGCCGGCGCCACAGTCCCTCTCCGACAGGCACACTGTCTCACAACTGCCGTCGATTTCGCAGCCGGGGACGCAGACTTCGGCGTCCGTATCGCAGGCGAATTCGGAGTCGCAGTCCGTGTTGGACGTGCAGGAAACCAAACAGGTCCCGTCGCTCGCGCACACACTGCCTACGGGACACTCGTTGTCGGCGGTACAGTTCGGCCGGCAGCGCAATGATCCGCGATCGCACACAAAGTCGCCGGGGCAATCGCTGTTGTCGGTACATTCGGGCGCGCACACTCCCCCGGAACAACGCAACGCGCCGCCGCAGTCGAGATCGTCGCCGCATTCGGGGGTGCAGGTAAGAGAGAATGAGGAGCAGGTCGTCGCTCCGTCGCACTCCGAGTCGCCAACGCAGAGGGGACTACAGAGGCCCGAGTCATCGCAGGCAAGGGTGCCCGGGCAGTCGGTGTCCGACAGGCACTGCGTCTCGCAGATGTTGTCGCGGCAGACTTCACCGAGGGAACAACCCTCGTCGCCCACACAACGTACATCTTCGCATGTGTGTGTTGACCGGCGGCAGCGTTGTCCGAGTGAGCAGTGCTGATCCGCTTCGCACTCCGGGCCGCAGGTCTGCGAGATCAAATCACACACCTCGGTACCATTGCAGTCTGCGTCTTTTCTGCATTCCGGACCGCAGGTCTTCAGGCTCGCGTCGCACACCGCCGTATCGGGGCAGTCCGCGTCCGATCCGCACTCAACGACGCAGGCCCTTTCGATACATGCATTGGTGCCGGAGCAGTCGGCGTCCACGGTGCACTCGTACACACAGGTCAGGGTCGTATCATCGCAAATCCGATCGCTTGCGCAGTCAGCATCGGAAGCGCAGGGCGGGTCATCGGGGCACTGGCCGGGCACCTCGCATTCCGGCACGCAGCCATCGGCACCCTGCGCGAAGCCTGCGGCGCACGCACACGTCCCTGCCGTTGCATCGGTACACACAGAGTTTTCGGGACAGCACGCAGTCCCGCAGGTCTCAGAGGCGACGCAGACGCAGGCTCCGATTGCCTCACTGCAGGTCTGGGAAGCTGAACAGGTGATGGCGTCGCCGGGCAAACAAACTCCGGCACCGATATTGCACTCCTCGGCACCGTTGCACGTCAGCCCGTCGTCGCAGTGCCTGTCTTCTGTGCAGGCCGTCCCGATGTCGGAACAGCTGAGCGTGGCGGCGTTGCAGTCACGCACCGGGCCGAACGCAACATTGTCGAAGTACGTTGAGCCGCCAATGCACGCGAGCTGGAAGCTGAGGTCGAGCCCCTGCGTCGTGTCGAAACCGTAGTCTGCGAATACGTGTGTATGAATCAACGTGGCCTGCGTCTGCCAATGAACGCCGGGCGCAGGCAGCTGGACCGGCAGCTTCCGAAAGCGGCCCTTCTGAAACACGCCGAGGCTGCCTGAGCTGCAGAGAACGCCGGGGTCTGAGCGATAGTCAAAGGTGAGGCCGACGCCGCAGGCGCCGTCGATCGTGATCCGGCGGCCCACGTGTGCGGCGCCGTCGAGAGCACTCCACGCGGCTTCCTGTGCCGGCGGTGGGGAGCCTGCGTCAGCTGCGATCGGCAATGTGCCGAGCGATTCCCGTGCTGCGTTCCACACAGCGATGTCGGCGGTGCAGCTGGGGTCGGGCGTTGCCACACAGGCGTCGCCCTCTTCGTCGCACACCGAATCGCTTCCACACTCAGGCGGGGTACCCGCGGTGCATTCACCGGATTCGTTGCACGCCTCGACGCCGTTGCAGAAGAGGCGGTCGCTGCAGTCGCTGTCGACGGCACATTGACGACTCGCGGCGCAGGTCGGTGGGTCGCAGCTTCCGCTTCCGCCGATCTCGCGGGACGCAAGGTTGTCGATCCAGACGCCGCCGGGCGTTGGGGTTGATCCCGCCTGCAATGTGAAACCCATCTCGAAGGGCAGCGCGGTATTGATCCCCGCCTCAACCAGCTGTGCTTCCGTCGCCTGCAACGAGTAGGTCTGCCAGTCGCCGGAGGCCGGATCATCCACGGTGTCTCCGACTTCGACCCAGCCACCGCTCTGGCGCGCGACCAGGCGCTCGCCGTACGACAGCGCCGGATTTCCCTCTGTTCGCAGGTCCCACACAAGACCGGCGCCGCAACCCGCTCCGCTGAGCGTGATGCCGCCGTGATCGAAGATTACGACTGTGTCATCATCGGCCGCCGCGACGGACTCCTGGGATACAAAATGGGCAGGCGCCGGGTTGCCGTCTTCACCGGATAGCGCGACCTGTCGGTCTGTAGCGGCGTCACCGGTCGCCGAGAGCCATACATCGTCGCTGCACGCGTCCGTTGGCGCTCCATCACATCGTCCGGTGGGATCGAAGTACACGCTGAAGTTGTCGACGCGAATACGCCCACCGAGCAGGCCGACGATCGGTCTCTGCACAGCGACGTTGATGCCGAAGCGATAGGGACCCGTTCCCTCAATCAGGCTCTGAGGCGCCCGCGTGTTTTGAGAGACCGTCCGCCATTGCGCATTTGCGGCGACCGACGCGGCGGTGCTGATTGTGCCGGTGCCTTCATCGAGGATGATGAGCGCTACTTCGACGCCGGGCTGCACGCCGCCTGACACCGCGACCATCGAATCCACCGACATGCAGTAGCTGCCGGACTCCGACAACCTGGGGATGGCGGTCTCGTGGAACGCCCGCGCGAAGGGCGTGCAGTCGGCGGTTGCTGTATGATCGAACCTGAAGCTGCCGCTGGGTGCGGGAAACCCGGCCGCGGTGGTTCGGCCGGCGTACTCGACGAAGTCTTCGTCAGAGCAATCGCCGTTGGCGCTGCTGACGTTGAGGTTCCAGGAGGCGTCCCCAAAGTCCCGGTCCTCGATAAGAACCTGCGCGGAGGCCGCCGGCAACGCCACGACGAGCAGCACGATACATGCGGCGCCGGCAGTGAACCGGCAGACCTTTGGAATTCCCGGGTTGTTTCGCGGACTTGTAAGCACGTGGCTTCTCCGATCAGTTTCTTTGCGCGAATGCGCTGAACCGCGCGCCGGTCGAACGGGACTCCCGCGCGATGCGTTCGGTGCTCTGTCATCCTGCGCTCGGGCCGGTTGTCACTACCGGCACCCTTCATTGGGCAATCGACTTCAGGTCAGACTCAACTGCCTCTGCGCTGATTTTCAGGGGGCATACGAGTACCTACAGCCTCGTCGCCATCACTGCCAGAAAGCGCCCCGGATTGCGCCTTGCGGAGCGCTGCACCTGTCCTCAATCGTGGGTACCTGCGTCGACAGCGGGAGGGGAAACTAGAACACGTTTCAGTTTCCTCCGAAGATCCAGTATACATCTGCGCGCCTGAAGTACGGAGTATGATCTATGGCCATCGTTGAAGCGATCAAGACGGCGAAGAACGCGCCACGAAAACTGAGAATCTCGAATCCGGCGACTCTGGAAGAGATTGGCGTCATTACGGTCACAGATGCAGAAGCCACGAAGGCTGCCGTCCGTCGTGCGCGCGAAGCGCAGCGCGAGTGGGCACAAAGGCCGATCAAGGAACGCTGCCGGCTGATGTACCGGGCTCTCGACGTGCTGATGAAGAATCAGGACGAGTACATGGAGCTGATTATCAAGGAGACCGGGCGCGGACGCGCCGAGACCCTGATGATGGAGATTCTCGCGGCGGCGGACACGATGGCCTGGTTCGCGAAGCGGGGCCCCAAAGAGCTCGCCGATCGACGGGTCGCGACTCCGACCATTCTCAAGGCAAAGAAGCTGATTCAGACCTACAAGCCCCTCGGTGTCGTCGGTATCATCGCGCCCTGGAACGGCCCCTTTGTGATGGGTATCAGCCCGGCGATCCCGGCGCTGATTGCCGGCAACGCAGTCGTCATCAAGCCCTCCGAGGTGACACCCTTCTCGGGGATGCTCATACAAGACCTCTTCGCCGAGGCCGGCTTTCCCAACGACCTGCTTCAGGTGTTGCCCGGGGACGGAGAGACCGGCGCCGCGCTCATCGACGCCGGCGTCAACAAGATTTCATTTACAGGGTCCACGGCGACCGGCCGAAAGGTCGCTGCAGCCTGCGGGCAGAACCTGATCCCGTGCACACTCGAGCTGGGTGGCAAGGACGCGATGATCGTCTGCGCCGATGCGAACCTTGAGCGCGCCGCCGCCGGCGCACTGGCCGCATCCATGTTCAACACCGGGCAGTTCTGTTGCGCGACCGAGCGCTGCTACGTCGTGGAGTCCGTCGCCGAAGAGTTTATCTCGCTGGTCGTCGAGAAAGCTCGGGAGCTGCGCCAGGGTACGGACGGCGACCAGGACATCAGTGTGATGATCTGGCCCAAACAGCTGGAGATTATTCAGGATCACATGGACGACGCCGTACAGAAAGGGGCGACGGTCCTGGTCGGCGGGCGACAACACCCGGATCTCAACGGGGCGTGGGAGCCGACGGTGCTGACCAACGTAACGCACTCGATGAAGATCATGACCGAAGAGTCCTTCGGGCCCATCCTGCCCATCATGATCGTGCCGGATCAGCACGCTGCAGTGCAGCTGGCCAACGACTCCAAGTACGGGCTCAGCGGCACGGTCTGGAGCCGCAGCGAGAAGAACGCCATCGCGGTCGCAAAGCAGGTAGAGACCGGCAGCGTATGCATCAACGAGACGGCACTCACCTTCGGCGTCCACAACGCGCCATTTGGCGGCGTGAAAGATTCGGGCATGGGCTACGTGCACGGGCCCGATGCGTTGAAGAGCTTCTGCCAGCCGGTTCCACTCATCGTCGACCGACTCGGCATGAAGACCGAGCAGAACTGGTATCCGCTGACCGCCGACAAGTTCGAAGGCATGCAGAAGTTCGTGAAGGTCTTCTACGGCAGCGTGCTGCGAAAGGTGTTCGGGTGAACCCGCGTCTGCAGCCAACCCCACGCTCCGATTCCAACCTCGGGAATAGCGGTCGACAGCGGCACGGGCGCTGCGATAGGCTCGCATCGTGAACGCAAGGCGAAAGAACCCGCTCACCCGAACGGGCATCCTCGACACTGCGCTTGAGATCGCTTCCAACGAGGGGCTCGACGCGCTCTCACTACGACGGCTCGGCAAAGAGCTCGGTGTGTCTGCGACCGCCCTCTACGGGCACTTCGAGAGCCGGGACCGACTGCTGATGTCCCTGGTTGAGCGTGCCCTACAGGTTGCGAAGATGCTTCCCACAGGGGACACCGATCAGCCCTGGCAGGAACGAGTCGAGGCCTTCTACATGGCCGGCTTTGACTCGATGATGAGCTGTCCGCCGCTGCTGCAGATTCTGCAGCGCATGCCGCCTGACGATTTCTCACCGGGAGTCCCGGAAGCGTTGGAGTACTGCCTCAAGATCGTCGCTGACGCCGGCCTCACGGAACAACAGCTCGTCGACACCTACCTGGACCTCCGTGCCTTCACCTACGGCTGGGTGATGGTGGCGCTGCACAACCGGGGCATGCGGGACACCACCGACGACGCGAAAGAGAACCTGCGCATGTATCAGCTGGGTTTCGAACGCCGAGACAGGCGGCGATATCCACTCACCGTTGAGCTCGCGCCCCATCTCGCAAAAGCCGGCAGCCGCGACCAGTTTCAACGCTCGCTGCGGGTCTTGATCGAGTCGATCGCCACTCGAGCGGCCGAAAGCTGCGACGCGAGGTAATCGGACGGAGCAGAATCCGGCTCAGAGCCAGCCGTCCTCGCGATACCCGGAAACAGCGCGGTCTATGGCGTCCTGTAGGCCGACCTCTGCCCGCCAACCCAGGTCCTGATCCATGCGATCGCCTGAGCACACAAAGGCGGGCGCCAACATCTGGTTCACCTGCTTCCTGTCGAGCTGATTTCGGGTGCGAAACAGCGCAGATCCAAGCGTTGCAAACACGCTCAATATGCGCAGAAGAAAAGGCGGAATTGGGATCATGCGTACTCGGCGCCCGACCCCTGCTTCAAGGGCGTCCCAAAGCTCGTTGACCGTAATCATGTCCGGTGAGGTCGTGAAGTAACGCTGGTGCCCGGGCCGTGTGTCGCCGGAGAGCACGACAATCGCGTCAACCAGGTCGTCGATTGCGACAAAGCTGATTTGTTGAGGCGTCCCGGCGACACGAAAGCCGACGCCACGATTCGCCATCTTGAACAGGGTCAGGAAGGCAGGGTCACGGCGTCCGATAACGATCGGCGGACGGAAAGAGGTGACGGGAAACTCGACAGTATCGAGGAACGCTTCCGCATCACACTTTGAGCGGCCGTAACTCTCGACCGGGTTCAGGGTGTCCGCCTCGCTGTGTGGTTGACCGGGCACAGACGGCCCTGCGGCGGCAAGCGATGACGCAAACACAAAGCGAGAGGGAGTCCACGACTGACGGCGGATGCAGGCGATCACGTCCTGTACAGACTCAAAATTCAGGGCGCGATATTGCGCGTCGTTGTCGGCAGCAATCACAGCCGCGAGGTGTACAAACACGTCTACCTCCGGGAGCTCAAAGTCCGCGTCCGCAAAGGCCGCCAGGTCGCCGGGCACAAGGTGAGCTCCGGCTTCTTCAATGAGGCCGGCCTTCGATGGCGTCCGGACCAGCGCGTGCACTTCGTGGCCGTCAGCGAGAAGCCGCAGAGTCAGGTGGGAGCCGATAAACCCGGTTGCACCGGTGACAAAGAATCTCATGTGGGGTCCTCCTCGTGCAGAAGCACTCTGATCGGTAATTTCGGCTGCGAGTCAGCGAAACACAGTGGGCGAGCGTTGGTACGTGTCTGAGATTGTTCGTACAGAATCGAGGTCGCTGCCGAAATCTGCTTCGAGCTTGTGGGCGATCCCTCGCCGAGCGAGGTCGTCTGCAAACACGCGGCGCACATGGGAGGGCGTCAAGTCGTCCGAATGATCATCGAATCGCTTCTCTTCGTCCCGGTCGACAAAGACATGCGCCTTCCATGACACACTGATTCGAACGTGTGCACGTGGCCAGCGATACAGCATCTGCCCGCCGTCACGTATCTCATAATGGTCGCCGTCGAAGTGCAGCCCTGCGTTGATCGTCAGTCCTCCCGGCAGCTCAGCGCCTCGCGGACCGATGCGCTGCACCCGGTGAAACATGCGCTCGTTGTCTCCGACGACAGCGCTGTTGTTAACGCACGGCCTGCGGACGGGGGGCGCATCGGGGCCTTCGGGCCAGTAGGTAAAACCACCGCCTTCGCCCGTGTAGAACCACGCGACAGCTGTGGCCTGCTTGACTCGCCAACTCTCAAAGAGTCCGGATTTCTGCATCGCTACCAGCAGCCACACCGGCTGCGTAGAGCGATCGAAACCACGAAATGCGGGGACGTCGAGGTGGCCCGGGTCAACTGCCGGCATGGGTGGATTGAAGTTTGCGTAGACGAGAGTTGGACGCACCCGGGCCGCACCAAACAGCTTCCGTGCGCCGTCCACAAAAGCGGGCAGGTGTAGCAGGGTGTCAGCTCCGTCGACGAGAGCTGTGTCCCGCGCCCAGTCGCCGCGAAACCAGGGCGCGATGAAGGCCTGTGCCGAGTCATCCGCCGCACCGCGGCCGGCGTCGCTGAGGGCAGACATCTCAGCGAGGTTCTTCAGGTAACGTTGGACGCACGAATACGGAGCGCCCCGCCGTGCGATCTCGTACACGAAATCAGGGTCCTGCAGGACTTCATCGATAACCACCGGAGTCGGCGGGACGAAACGATCGAGGCTCATCGGCGTTCAAGCTCCTTCAAAGGCGTCGTGTTGCCGGTCATAATGCCGGACGGTGGCCGTGTCGCCCTGCTTCGGGGCCACAGGCACTGACGCAAGCACGCGAGGATCAACATGTTACGATTTCTGATGATACTCTTCCTCCTCTCACTCAGCGGCGTCGCGGCGGCGGACATACCCAGCAACCGGCCCGAGACCTGCACGATGGAACGGGTAGCTCGCGGCGACACGTGTGAAGTTTGCAGCGGCGCGTACCACGCCGACACGGACTACTGCGTGCGCAATTATGAAGGACGAGACTTCGAGCGCCGATGTCGCACGAGCGGCGCGTCCACCTGGAACGAGATCTGGTGCGAGCGTGCCGCCGAAGCCGAGGTAGCCGCAGGCGACGGCGAGGCCGGGAGCCACGGCGCGCAATCGAATGAAGCGGCGACGGACACCCGTTCGAAGCGCTCGCGCAACTGCTCTGTAGGCGGCAGCTCGGGAGCGGTCGCCGGCATGGCGCTGGCCGCGCTGATGCTCCTGCACCGCCGCAGGCATTCGCTGTGAACAAGGCAGGTGCCCCAGGCTGTCGTGGTTGAAGCGCTGCTGCGGCCGCTCGATCGGGTACGACGATACTTGATCGTAGCCATGGGCGCCGTCGGTCGACGGCTGATCGTCGATCGGCGACTGCGCGTGTCTACAATGGGCGTCGCGATAGTGCTCGTCCTCCTGGCCCTGGCGGGCACCGTACCGCTCTGGATGCTCGCTCTGGGACCGGTCGTGTGGGGCGTCCCACACCTGATGGCCGATGTGCGCTACCTTGTCGTGCGACCGGGTTATCATCGCCGCACACGGCTGGCAGTGTGCACGCTCGGTCCCCTGATCGCCACCGCGATTACGGCGGACGTATTGTGGGGCCTCGCAGCCTGTGCGGTCGCCGGCCTTCTGTCCCGTGCATCCCGGCTGCGTCGAGCCGGGGTATTGGTCGCGGTCGCGGCCCTTGCGATCGCGTTGTATCTCGCAGGCCCGGTACGAAACCTCTACTTCGCGTATGCACACAACTTCATCGCAGTGCTTCTCTGGTACCTCTGGCGCCCCCGCGACCGCTACACACACACGGTGGCGATTGCCTTTGTCGCGGCGAGCGCCGTGGTCATGTGGGGCCTTCCCTTTTCGGTCATCGAGGCATCGTACGCCACCACGCCAAGCGGCCGGCTGAACATCGACTACTTTGCGGCGTCCCTGGCGCCGAACACTGCCTACGCCCCCGCGCTGCGACTTCTGACCCTCTTTGCTTTCACCCAGGCAATGCACTACGCGATCTGGCTGCGTCTTGTCCCCGAAGACGATCGAAAGCAACGCACAACGCGCACCTACGTCAGCTCGTGGCGTGCCCTGCGTGACGACTTCGGCGCTGTCGCGCTCGCTGTTATTGGCGTGGCTGCGGTGGGTGTTGCGTTGTGGGCGTGCTGGGACCTGGTTGGCGCGCGGGCAGGTTATCTTCGGGCTGCAGTATCACACGGCAGCATCGAGCTGGTCGCGCTGGCGCTGATCGCCTGCGAGGGACGCCCGTACAATCGCGAGGCATCGCACACGTGAGCGAAGGTTACGTCGCCGCGTGGGCGGCCGCGCTGACGCTCACACTGGTTGTCGAGACGCCGCTGTACGTCTGGCTGTCGCGGACTTTCTCAGAGAAGGATCGCAGCCTCGTGGTGTGGATGCTGGTGGGCCTGCTGGCGTCGCTGATCACCCACCCATGTGTGTGGTTCGTTTGGCCGCGGATCATTGACCCCGCGACGGACTACGGCGCCTTCGTTCTGGCCGCTGAGTGCTTCGCGGTCCTGGCCGAGGCGCTGTGGTTGCGGCTGTGGGGCGTCCCTTTGCGGTACAGCGTGTTGATTTCGCTCGCTGCGAACATGAGCAGCGTCGCTGCCGGCGAATTCACTCGAAGCGTGTTTGGTTGGCCCTGATTCCGGCGCCTCCGGTTCCAGCACCCCGGAGTCAGCCTACTTTTTTCGGTCCAACGAACGATACGCGACCGCTTCTGCGATGGCAGCGGAGCTGATGCCGTCGTCGGCGGCGAGGTCAGCGATCGTGCGGGCGACTTTCAGAATTCGGGCGTAGGCGCGGGCGCTCATGCCAAGCTTGTCCACGACGCGTTGCAGGAGGCGGTGACCTGCGGCATCGATCACACAGAACTCCTGGATCTCGCGCGGCCCCATCTGGGCATTGGAGTAGATGCCCCGTCCGGCGAAGCGTTCGCCTTGAATGGCGCGGGCGCGGTCTACACGGGTGCGGATGTCGACCGAACTCTCGCCGGGCTCGCAGCCGCGCAGCTCGTCGTAGCGCACCGCGGGAACGTCGATGTGCAGGTCGATTCTGTCGAGGAGCGGCCCGCTGATCCGGGACCGATACCGTTCGATATCCCGAATGGAATCTGTGCAGGCGTGGGTGGGGTCTCCGTGATAGCCGCAGGGACATGGGTTCATCGACGCTACGAGCATCACCGACGCCGGGTAGGTGACCGTCATCAGGCTGCGCGAGATGGATACGACGCCGTCTTCGAGGGGTTGCCGCATCACCTCAAGCACGTTGCGGCGAAACTCAGGGAGCTCGTCGAAGAAGAGAATTCCGTTGTGCGCCAGGGACACTTCGCCGGGGCGCGGCACCCCGGAGCCGCCGCCGACGACGCCCACATCGGAGATGGTGTGGTGTGGGGACCGAAAAGGGCGTTGTCGGATGATGGCGCGGTCCCGCAGCAATCCGGCAACCGAGTAGACGCGGGTGGTTTCCAGCGCTTCTTCGAAGGTGAGCTCCGGAAGAATGGTGAGCAGCCGCTTGCTCAACATCGTCTTGCCGGAGCCGGGCGGTCCCACCATCAACACGTTGTGTGCGCCGGCGGCGGCGACTTCGAGGGCGCGCTTTGCGTGCGCCTGACCGCGGACTTCGGCCATATCAAAGTGGTAGTCTCGCTCTCCCGGCAGCTCGTCGTCCGCGGGCGCTTCGACGCGAAAGAAGTCGTCATCGTTGCGAATGAAGTCGACGGCTTCGCCGAGGGTTCCGCAGGCGACTACATCGATGCCTCGTACCACCACAGCCTCGTCGGCGTTTTCACGCGGCACAATGATGCCGCGCAGCTTCTGCTCTCGTGCGCACAGGGCCAGCGGAAGGACGCCGCGGACCGGGCGCAGCTCGCCATCGAGGGAGAGTTCACCGGCGACAAGGTAGCTTTCGAGGCGGTCGCGTTCATCCTCACGAAACTCCCGAGCAGCCGCCATCACGGCGAGCGCGAGGGGCAGGTCGAATGAGGTGCCGTCTTTTCGAATGTCTGCGGGCGCCAGGTTCACGCTGAGGCGCTTCATCGGCCAATCGAAGCCGGAGTTCTCGATGGCTGCTTTGATTCGTACCCGCGCCTCGCGAATGGCGCCGTCCGGCAGGCCGACGATATCGAATCGTTGCAGCCCGGGGCCGAGGTCAGCCTCTACGAGTACAGGGGCCGCGTCGCAGCCAAGCAGGGTTCCCGCGCATACACACGCATACATGATGCCTCTCCGTTCCGGTGTTTGTGGTCGCCGGGGGAGAGTCGGGGGCACAGGGGATGTGTTGCCCGGTTGTGAGTTCAGCTGTCGCGCTTGGCCACGCAGATCGCGCGACGAAAGCGCGCTCAGGGTGCGGACTCAGGGTGCGGACTCAGGGAATCGTGCAGTAGTCCGGGAACACCTCCGGCAGCTCACTGCCAAAGGGGTTGGTGGTGTCGCCATACTCAAACCGGCTGAGGAAATCCCACGCTGCCGCAGTCATGGCACCGGGCCAGGTGTGTCCGGCGCCGTGATCGCAGGCGACATGAAAGCGCCCTTCCGCCGCGTATTGCGTGAGCAGGGCTTCGGCGAGATCGTCGAAGTTGGTGCTTACTGCTGTGTCTGTCTCCCCACCCCACGAGACAAGGATGGGCGTGAGGTTGTCGTAGGTTTCTGGGAAGGCGAGTCCGAAGCCGCCCGAGAAGGGTGCGGCAGCCGCGACCACGTCCGACTGGGTCAGCGTAAGGAAGGTCGAGAAGAGTCCTCCGGCGCTCATTCCGCTGAGGTAGATGCGGTCCTCGTCGATCATCCACGCCTCCGCGGCGCACTTCAACACGTCCCTGAAGTACACGACGTCCGGGTTGTCGTTGCCGTAGCGGGGCAGCAGGTAGTTCCACTCGGTGGGATGCACCTGCTCGCCGACACTGTCGTCGGCACCGTGGGCGTATATCACGATGGCGTTGCCGGCCGCCGCCACCGTGTCGTAGCCCGAGTAAGCGACCATCTCTTCGGCGTTTCCACCCAGGCCATGAAACACAAAGAGTAGCGGAACCTCGGTCTCCCCGTCCCATCCTTCGGGCAGGTCCACGAGGATTTCGCGCTCCAGGTTGGCGCTCGTAAACGTGTTTGTTCCTTCGACAAAGGTCGGGCAGTCGGCGATGAAGTCCCAGGTCTCGACGACGGTGCCCTCACAGGAGGACTCCGGCGGCGAACTCTGATCCCCATCCGCGACCGCCTTGAACGCGCTGCCTGCGAGGTCGATGCTGAGAAGGGGCAGTGCTCCGGTCACGTCGCCGCAGAAGGTGCCATCGTCGTTGATGGTGCCGTTCAACACGAAGTTGTCGAGCCGTACCGGAGTCCCGATCGGCGTCGCAACGCCGGGAACTGTCAGGGTGTCGATGCTGATTTCAAATTCACCATTGGCGACGGTGATATCGCACACGCGGGCGATTAGCTCTGTGTCCGTGACCGTCTGATCCGGGCTGATGCCATACATCTCGATGCTGAGGATGCTGTCTGAACCGCCGACAACGTCGACTGCGAAGAACACCTGGATGCCGTTCATCGCCGCGATCTCGATGGCCATGAAGTAGCGACCGGTCGCGATCAGCGCGTCACTGCTTGCGGCGGTGTCGCAGGTCGGCCAGGGGTCGGTATCCGTGTCCCCCGAACTATCCTCGGCGGCATCCCCATCGTTCCCAACGTCATTCGCCGAGTCCTGCGCGGCGTCGCCGCCTGCGTCGCTGCCGGCATCGTTGCTGTCGTCGTCATCTGTGCAACCGGTGGCGAATACGCTCGCGGCGACGAGGATCAGGGCGGCCGCCCGGAGTGTGTGGGATATGGACTTCATGGCTGAGGCTCCGACTGCGTAGATGGCACGCGAAAAGAAAAGAAACGGTGCGCTGCATCGCGGCGCTTCGCTGACACCTGCCACATTCGAGCGACGCCTAGAAGAGCGCGCTACAGTCGCCGGGTGTGGGGCTGGACTGAATCTGCCATTGATCGACAACGCGTTCAACCGAAGACCCGGACGACGCGTCGCCGACATGCACGATAGAGGGCGTCCCGTCAGGTCCGAGCAGATTGCTGCTGTTCGTCGCGCCGTACAACACAATGTCCACCGGGACACTCGATTCCTCGAGCTCTGTGACCGGCAATGCAAAGAGGCCAACTCCGTCAGCGACTCCGGCGGAGTTGGAGTTCTGCAGGTCCGGGTTGAAGTCCACCGGAAGCAGGTAGATCGGAAGTCCGTTGTCGCTGCTTGAGATCGGCCCGCCGACAACGACGCAGTCACCCGGGTTCACGACGCCACTGAGCTGCAGGGTCGAATAGGTCGGCACGGTACCGCCCGCGCCGAGCGAATAGGCGGCGAGATCGATAGTGGCGCCGGACCCGTTGTACAACTCGACCCACTCCTTTCTGTCGTCCTCACCCGGCGAGTCGTAGAAGACCTCCGAGAGGACGAGTCCGAGTACCGGGCCGTCGATGACATTGGTCACCGCCTCGGCTGTCGAAGCGCCGGCGCTCGCCTCTACGACCAACGTTCCAAGCGCCGATGGAGTGACCTGAACAGTGGCGGACGTCATCCCCTGTGCAACGCTGACTTCGGCAGGCAGCGTTGCTGCGCCCTCTTCCACGTTGAGCGCTACGATTGCGCCACCATTCGGCGCCGGTGCATCAATGGTGACAACGAGGGTCGTCGCTTCGTCGATTCGCACATTTGCCTCTTCGAAGCGCAAATCTGTCACCGTGCGCTGTGCATCCGGATCAAACACGTGCACGTCTACGCTGAAGTTGCGGCTGCCCAGCGTCGCGGTCACTTCGACACTCCCGGGTACAGTTCCGGTCGTGAAAGGTACTGTAATCGTTGTCAGCCCCTCCGGTATCGTTCGTACCGACGGCGGAATCGCTCTTGTCGGGTCCGACGAGGACACCTGGACCTGCGTCCCACCCTCTGGAGCCGGCCGGTTCAAGGTGATCGTCAGCGGCGGAGTCGTCTGGGTCACGCTGCGCGATGTCTCAATAAATACGTCGTCCGGTCCGAGGCCCACGAGACTGGGGGGTGCGTTCAAATCAAACACGAGGTCAGCGGCGCTGCGCGGCGCGAGCTTGAAGTCATTGTGGTAGTAGATCAGCGGCGCTGTAATCGTGACCGCGTCGCCCACGAGCGGCGCTTCGGCCGGGACGTACCACCTGTCGCCGACACGAAGTATGTCGCCGACAACAAAATCCATGTCTGTGCAGCCGGGGCTGAACTCCACGCAACGCGACGTGATGAAGGACTCCGTAATGTCGGCAGTTTCGACGCGGACAAGTGATCCCTCCCAGGCGTCTGCGTCCGCTGCGGGTGTAACCGATACGCTCCCGCCGCTGCCGATCTCCGATGGGGCCACGACAACCGGTTCAGGCACGGTCCCGCTCCCGACCACCGCGATATCGCTGACAGATTCAAGCTGGTACTGGCCAAAGAAGAAGTTGGTCAGGCCGAATGCTTCAACGAGATCTCCGACGGCCGGGGTCGGCAACGCACCCGAACTGTTGCCGGTGTATACGAAGAGGCCCGAGTACCGACGGCCGAGGGTCGGGTCCAGCTCGTCGTCGGGGACCGCAACGAAGATCCCGTCGGATACGACGGAGTGAACAACGCCTGAGACGATCGCTGCCGTGCCGTTTTCGAGGTTCCCCTGTTTGATATCGTAGATCGATACCGGGCAGGAGTTCGTGTTTGTATTGTCGAAGTCCGGGCAGAGATCGCATTCGTCGGCGATTCCGTCGTTATCTGCGTCAAAGCGGTCATCGCAGGGATCGCAAACATCACCGATACCATCGAGGTCGACGTCCTCCTGACCGGGGTTGGCGACGGTCGGACAGTTGTCCTCATCGGAGTCGAGTCCGTCGCCGTCACGGTCGAAGGGGGTGCATGTGTCAGACACGTCCAACGGGCACGGGTCGCAGACGTCGCCGGCGCCGTCCGAGTCGAAGTCCGGCTGCATATCGTCCTCGTCGACGGGTCGGACCGGATTGAACACATCAGGGCAGTTGTCCGCATCGTTCATGATGCCGTCACCGTCCGTATCGTCGGCCATCGTCATTCCGTCATATTCCGTTGGGCGGAAGGGAATACAGGTTGGCTCGCCGTCAGGCGTGTCGCAGAAATGCAGGTCGTACGATCCCATGTTTGCACTCTGCAGCTGCGAGAATGTGCGATCTGTGTCCTCAAGCAAACACACAGAGCGCGACTGCTCGCAGATGCCACCGGCGATGCTCTCGCAGGTTCCGATGCCGGGTATGGCGGTCAACGTAGCGGTTTCGCCGTAGAGCGGTTTGCCGCCGCGAACTACCAGGTGAACGTCGGCGAGCTCTGCGGTGATGACCGCGGTGAAGGGGTCATCGATTCCGGCGGCATCAAAGATTGCGATGTCTCCGTAGAGTCCCTCCTGCAGGGACCCGATGACGTCATCTGCACCCAGCGCTCTTGCGGCGGTGTGGGTAACCATCTCCCAAAGCTGTCGATCGCTGAAGTACCCGCCGAGGTGGTTGTCATTCAGATATATAGCGCAGGCCAGCTCGCGCAGGATGTGCATGGAGCCCGACGGCGTCCAATCCGTGCCCAGGGCCAGGTCAATCCCCTGCGCGGCATACATTGTCACCGGGGCGGTGTTTCCATAGAGCGAGATGTTTGAACGGGGAGACCAGATAACGGCGGTCCCTGCCGCGGCCATCTCCTCGCCGTCCTCCGCGCGCAGCCCGATGGCATGCACAAACGCGGACCTGGCTTCCGCAACGTCGATGCTGCCGGATTGCGCGCCCGAAAGGCAGAGGAACTCATTGCGGGCTTCGTTATCGATGCCCTCAGAGACGTGAGCGTGGAAGCAATCGTCCGCGGCAGCGAAGTTCTCGGCGGTTGCGCTGTCGACGTAGCTGCAACTGTCTACAGCGAGAATTCCGCCGCTGTCTCGGAGAGGAAAGGTGTTGTAGTCGACGTCCTGCTCAGGGATCCCCTCCTGGCGCCCGAAGCGGTCAAGGTTGCGTAGGATGCCGGCCGCCGCGCCTGAGCCGACCAGCGTGGTCGTGCCGGCGATCAGCTGACGCAATTCGCCCCAACGTACTTCGTCGCCGGAAGCACTGCCGGACACGTTGATCGAGTTGTGCCCGCGGATACCGCGGCGCCAGTCGTGGCGATGGTCGTAGCGTTCGTCGCCCCAGTCGCCGGGATCGTTCTGCGTGTACGTGATGTGGTCATGGGCGTTGATGAGGCCGGGGGAGATTGCCGCCTCGGGACAGGAGATCACGGTGGCGCCGGCAGCTGCCGGGTCGCCGCTACAGTCGCAGCCCACGCACGTAATGAGGCCACCGCGGTTTACGAGAACGCTGCCCCCTTCAAAGACGGCGTCGAACCCGAGAACGCGGCCTCGAATCAGCAGGTTCTGGTCCCCCGCGGTGACCGAGCACACGCCGTCATTGACCGGCGCCAGGGAGCCACACTCGACGACTGGTGGGAGTCCGCCGCCTGAGTCCGTCGCGTCCGTCGCGTCCGAGGTATCCGTCGTGTCGCTCACATCCGAAGTATCGGCGACATCCGAGGTGTCCGTCGTGTCGGCGACATCCGAAGTATCGGCGACATCCGAAGTATCGGCGACATCCGAGGTGTCCGTCGTGTCGCTCACATCCGAAGTATCGGCGACATCCGAGGTGTCGGTGGTATCCGCCGTGTCCGTCACGTCTGCAGTGTCAGACGTCTCTGCCGCGTCAGAGCTATCGGCTACGTCCGCCGCGTCGGCGTCGCCCGAGTCGCCTGTGTCCACCACGTCCGTCGCATCCTCGCCCGAGTCTCCGGCGTCGCCCGTGTCGCTGATCGCCACATCGGCGGGGTCCACCGCGTCTTTGCATCCGCCGAACAGCGATACGAGGACAAGGGCCGCAAGAATCTGCAGCCACATCGATTTCATCATTCCCTCTCCCAGGACGCGAACGGCTTCGCGGCTGCATGTGTGCTGAATCTGGTGTACGTTCCGCGACACAACGTAGCGTGCACATCTTTCGGGCTCAACGGCTATGGCCTTTTGCCCGGATCATGTTGAGAGTAAATGCGACCAATGTGCACACTCGCACCCACACGGTGAGCAGACGATGTCCGAAGAGAACGACGACAAGGCGAAAAACTGGGGTCAGCCCGTGCAGGCCGGCGGCGAATGGAAGCAACCCGGGCAGGCGCCGAACATCCATGATCCGAACGCGTCGACACCCGCATGGCCCGAGCCTCAGGCGCAGCAGCCCGCGTCGTGGGGTCAGCCGGCCGGCGCACCACAGCACCAGGGGTGGCAACAGCAGCCGGGGCACACGCCGCAGGGCGCTCCACCGCCGGCACAGGGACAGCCCGGATGGGGGCAGCAAAACGCACAGCAGGGGCAACCCGGATGGGGGCAGCAAAACGCACAGCAGGGGTGGCAGCCGCAGCCCGGCCCGCAGCACGCCCAGGGACAACCCGGACAGGCCCCGTGGCAACAGCAACAACCGCACGGCGCACCGGGCCAGAACCCAAACTGGAACCCGCAGAACTACCCTGTACAGGCGAACAAGACCTGGGTTCAGCCGAAGAACAACTCGCCCGGTCTCATGGCCGTCGCCAGCTTCTTCATCCCCGGACTCGGCCAGCTTCTTCTCGGCCAGACCGTCAAGGGCATCGCCCTCTTCTTCGGCGCCTGGTTCGGCCCCTGCATCGTCAACATCCTCGCCGCTGTCGATGCACAGAAGATCGGTGAGAAGATGAACAAGGGGCAGGCCGTCGAAGAATGGGAGTTCTTCTGAGAATGTTCGCGTCGCAACCGGATCTCAGTCCACGCCCAGCGCTTCCCGCGCGCGGCGATACGCCGGCGTAATCTCACCGTCCGCGCCCCGTATCGCGAATGCCACATCTTCTTCCCGCGCAGCCGCAGCTGCAGCGTGTGCGAACGCGTACACTGAGAGAAAGGGCTCCCCGCCTGCGCGCATCGCCACGTCGCCTCGGCGAATCAGCGAAAGGCCGGCTTCTGTCGCCGCTTCGATGACCCGACCGTCGAAGGCGCTCTGAAAGACACAGACAAAGCGGCCCGCAGGCGCCAGCAGCGAAGCCGCGCGCTCGCAGTACGCCTCAATGCCTCCGCGCAACTCAAAGCGACATGCGGCGCGCTGCGGGTCCGGCGACAGGATCCCCGTACCGACGGGGAAGTATGGCGGCGAACCCGTCACCAGGTCGGCGCCGGCGTCAACAGTCACTTCGCGGAAATCTCCTTCCACGATGTCGATTCGAGGCCCGTCCGGAGGCAGCTCGGAGACCGTACGACGGGCCATCATCGCGCTCTGGGCCTGCGCCTCAACGCCAATCGACCGAGCCGGCCGCAGCCGATGCGCGGTCATCAACAGGACACTCCCAATGCCGCAGCCAAGGTCAACGTATTGGCGCGGCGTGTCCGCGACAGCGACACTCGCGAACCACGCTGTGAGCACGTCGTCCGTGCTGGTTCGGTGCCCGCGACGCCGCTGATACAGGAACCAGTCGCCGATTAAGCGATCGCGGGTTGCGTCGTCGGGCCACACACAGGGCGCGGCGTTTTCTCGCGTTGGTTGCGTTGCCATCGCGCGGAACCCTATAACCACGCACGCTCGCTGCAACACTTATGATCTACTGCCCCCGCCGAGGTGTTCTGATGACACGTTCCTGCGCCAATCTTTCTTCGTCGATGACCGCTGCTATCCCTGCCGCGCTGTGTGCTGCTGTCGTTACCATGAGTGCTCAGAGCGCGTTTGCACAGGAGAGTGCAGGGGTTTCAGTCCGTGCGCAATCCGGCGATTCGGTGACGGTCGACCTGACGAATCCCTTTGACTTCGAGCTGCGCGTCGTCGGCATTCGCCTTCTCTGCGACAACGACGACGGCTCGGCGACCATCTACGAGAGCGCCGGTGGCGACATCGCGATGCTCGCTCCCGCGCAGGCCGCCGGGACGGGCTGGAGCGGCGACGTCACCGTTGCAAAGCGAGACGACGACACCCCCTCACACAATGACCTGACCGCCTGCCGCGGCGCAGCAGCTGCAGGCGTCGACCTCGACGCAACCGCGGAGCTGGTCGACACAGCGATACGCTCGGGCAGCATCGAGTCGCTATCCGCAGCGCTCACACAGGTCCGCAACCGAGCACGCCCTATCTCGCGCGCCTCGAGGCATCACCCCGAACAGGTCGCCGCATCAGGTATCGAAGAGGCGGACTGGTTCAGTCTTGAGCGAGTCGACGCCCTGCGGGCGCAGGTCGAAGCCACGATCTGCGAGAACGCATCCCGCCGCTTTCTCGCAGCCCGCGGCCAGTCGCGACGACAGGAACTCTATACCGTGCTCGCGGAGCAGGTGCGGGAAGCCGACCTGCACATTACCTGCATGAACCCGGCTGCATCTCTTGCCGCCGCTCAGATGCTCATCGCGAGCAATCGCCCGCAGGACGCCGTCGCCTTCGCCGGCCGCGACGAGGAAGGACAGCTGCTGCCGGAGTGGCGCCCGATTTTCGTTCAGTCACGCATCGCCTTCGCGCAGTCCGCCATCAGCCTGAACGCAAACACATTCAACGCTTATCGCCCGGTCCTTGAGGCAATGCGCGATGTGCACCAGGTCGCGCCCGACCATCAAGCGCTGGCCGAGGCCGCAGACACGATCTTCCCGCGCGTCCGCGATTGGATCAACACCGCGATCGCGCAGGGAGAGCTCGACGACGCGCAGCGCCTGATCGAGATCATGCGGCCTACATTCTCAGACCACCCCGCTGTCGCTGAGGCCGCAGGCGCGTACGCAACCGCTCTGCTCAACGAGGGTCTGCGCCACGCTCGTGAAGGCCGCTACCGCCCGGCACGCAACCGCTTCGTCCGCGGAAACAACCTGCTTGAGGGCGTGCCGGAGTGGGACAATCACCGCGACGAAATCAACCACGTTCGGGCGCTCGGCGTGCTCGACGATGGGCGCGAGATTGCGAGCAACGCAAGCGATGATTCGGCGCCCGCGCGGGGACACGCCAAGCTCGCCGAAGCGCAGGAGATGTTCGACCTCACCGAGGCGGAGATCGCTCTGTTCAACGCGGACATCGCAGAATCCTGGGTCGCGGTCGCACACTCCGAGCTTGAGGAGCACTCCTTCGTCGGCGCCCGGACCGCCCTGGAGCGCGCCGAAGGCCTCTCGCCCACGGGCCCATCGGAATCCATCCAGAACGCCTGGCTTGACTACGCCGAAGCACGCCACAGCCGTGGTGGCTTCTTCATGTCCGGTGACGACGTCGCGGACGCCCGAGAGGCGATCGAACGCGCAGGCGACGTGGACCCGGACCGGGCATCGAAAATCGGGAGCAGGCTCACGATGGCCTTCTACGGCTATCGCGTCGGCATCCCGGCGGTCGGTGTCCTGATCCTGCTGCTGATCGGTATCGGTACTATCGCCTCGCGTCGGCGAGCGAGAAAGTACAGCATGCTCGCCAACGATTGAGTCCGGGTTTGAGTCCGGGTTGAGTCCGGGTTGAGTCCGGGTACGGGGCCGCAGTGGGCGACCGCGCAAGTCGGCGTCAAAAATGAAAAACCCGACGCGGGCAGATGCCGGCATCGGGTCGGGGTCATCACCCACGAACCTGCTGTTATCGAACAGCGTCCGTGATGTTGATGAAGCGGCATCCGTCGCCGTCGGGCACGACAACCGTCGTGATCTGACGACCGGAGTTAAAGGGCACCGGGCCGCTGTAGATCTGTTCGCCGCCGACGATGACCTGCACGCGGTTGGCGCTGGTCGGCACCTGAGTGAACTGCGTCGACTGACCGAAGTTCAGGTTGCTCGCGACGCTCGGGCCGTCTTCAACGCGGAAGCTGGCGCCGTTTGCACCGGGGACAGCGTGAATCACGCGGAAGCTGCTGGTACCTGAAGCAGGAGCCACACGGGGGCCGCCTGCAATCTCGACTTCAACAGCGCCTTCAGAGCCGATGAGCGCGACCGTGTAGTTGCGGCCGCCGGCAAAATCCGTCGGGAAGCTTGCCATTGCGGTGCCGGAGCCCGCAGCGTGGATGGCGACCGTATGGTTGCCGGCCGGAATCTGGAGCGCGGTCGAGTTGAACGCGCCCTGTGCGAGATTCTGTACCTGACGCTGTCCGTCGACGTGGATGTCGACGTTTCCGCCGGCCGCCGCGTGAACGAAGCGGACGTAGGCGGGGCCTTCGTCGACGGTAGAGCCAACGGCTTCTTCCGAGGTGCTGCTGCCGCCGTCACCGGCGTTCTGCTTGCCGCCACAGGCGGAAGCGAGGACGAGCGAGCCCGCGAGGGCAAGAAGAAGGATTAGGTTTCGGTTCTGCATCGTGTGTTCCTCTCTGGAAACGATAGGGTTTGATGTCGACGACCAACCGACGACACCGGTTCATCCGCGTTCGTGTAGGGTGCGGGCGGGGTACAATGAAGCCCTGAGGAACGCAAGATCAGGATTTCTGTAACGACCCTGTTCCAAGGCGCCACAGCGGCGCGCGGACGACCGCGATTACTCGGGTACCGCGACCTCGAAGTCGTCAAAATCACGAGCGATTGTCGTGTTCTTGAACACCGCCCGAGCTTCCCTGACCAGGGGACGTGTGTCGTTGTGCTTGGTCGAGATGTGGGTGATGATCAGCTGCTTGACCCCGGCGCGTTTCGCCACTTCTGCGGCTTCGCGGACTGTAGAGTGACCCCGCTCAACCGCCTGACCATGAAACTCATGCGAGTAGGTGCCCTCGTGGATCAGCAGGTCGGCGCCGGACACAAACTCGACGACTTCACGGGTTGGGCGGGTGTCCGAGATATAGGCCACCCGTCGACCTCTGCGAGTGGGTCCGAGGACCTCCTGTGGCGAAACAACACGCCCGTCGACCTCGATGGACTCGCCGCGCTGCAGTCGCCCGAAGAGCGGTCCCGCAGGGACTCCGATTTCCTTTGCGCGAGCCAGATCGAAGCGGCCCGGAAGGTCGCGTTCGACAAAAAGGAAGCCGCGGGCCGGAATGCGATGGTCCAACTCCACCGTGCGGACCTCAAAGCCGTCCCCTTCAAACACCACCGGCTCGGTATTCTCGACGTGGATCACGGGAAACGAGGGGTGTAGGATGGAGAGATCGCGCAGAACGCCGAAATAGCGCTTCATGCCCCGTGGCGCTGCGAGCAGCAGCGGTTCCCGATGACCGTTCAAGCCCATCGTGCCGAGGAAGCCGGGCAACCCGTTGATGTGGTCGCCGTGAAAATGAGTGATGAAGATTCCGCGCAGGCGGCTGGTGCGAAGCCCCGCCTGCATCGCCTGGGTCTGGCTGCCTTCGCCGCAGTCGAAAAGTAGGGAGTCCCCGCCGTAGCTGAGCGCGATGCACGCTACGTTTCTGCGCGGTGTCGGCCGGGCGCTGCCGGTGCCGAGGAATTGTACTTTGAGTTCATGCATAGTGTTGATCCCAGGCGCGGCGGCGTAGCGGCCGGAGATAAAGTCGGCAAGAGAGCGATTGACAAACCTGTGACCGTTGCCAGATTGGACGCCGAAACCCAGTAGGAGATCATCATGGCCCTCTCACTCACAGAGTCCGCAGCCGCGCGCATTCGGGCAATCATCTCGGACCAGAAGCTCGGTGACACCTACGGAGTGCGTCTCGGTGTGCAGTCGGGTGGCTGTTCCGGCTATTCGTACCTGCTCGAGATCGACGAGCCGTCAGACAGCGATCGCCGCTACACCAGCAATGGCGTCGAAGTCTTTTGCGACCCCAAGAGCTACCTTTTCATCAACGGCGTCGAGGTCGACTACATCGACGATATCCTCAACGGCGGCTTTCGCTTCGAGAACCCGAACGTCTCACGTTCCTGCGGCTGCGGCACCAGCTTCGCAGTCTGAGTCAGGCCGGCCTGAGTCTCAGCCCGAAGGCGTGCCCGCGAGCGCCGTGACGCCGGGCTGATCGTCTCCCAACGAATCGAGGTGAATCTCACCGGCGCAGATTCGCTGCACCGCCTCCGGGTAGAGCTCGTGCTCGACCGCCTGGATACGGCGATGCAACGTGTCCCTTGTGTCGCCGGCTTCGATGGGAACCGGGCGCTGAATGATCACCGGGCCGGCGTCGACGTCTTCGACAACGACGTGAATCGTGCAGCCGGTCTCTTTGGCACCGTCCGCCAGCGCATCCTCAACCGCCGTACCTCCCCGATACAGGGGAAGCAGGCTCGGGTGCACGTTGATCACTCGGTTTTCGAATCGGCGAACGAAATCAGCGCCCAGTATTCGCATGAAGCCGGCCAGAACGATGAGTTCTGCACCCCAGGCCTCAAGTTGATCGGCCACCGCGTCGTCAAAATCGCGACGTACTGCAAAGGCGCTTGCATCGATCACTGCCGTCGGCACGCCGTGTGCCTCTGCTTTGTGGAGTCCTTCTACGCCGGGCTTCGACGATATGACGCCGACGAAGTCGGCGTTGATCCCATCGCGGGCGCGAAGAATCGCGTCCATGTTGGAGCCGGTCCCTGAAATGAGGATCGCGACGCGAGCAGGCTTCGCACGCACCTTCAGTAGTCCTCGGTGTCGATCTCCATGCCGACCACCTCTTCGACGTTCGCGCCGCCGAAAATTGCGTCGTCCACTTCAGCGTCCGTAAGGTCTGCGGCCATCAGGTTCGCGTTTGTGAAATCGGCGCCGCTCATGGTGGCGCCGTTCAGCAGGGCTTCCGTCAGCTCTGCCGCGATGAAATTGCACTCGCTGAGGTCGGCGTCGATCAGACTCGCCTGGTTGAATGTCGCGGTCCCGAAATTGCCGCCGGTGAGAGCGGCGCCCTCGAGGGTGGCATTCGTGAAGTCCGCGGTCTGCGCGTTTACGTGCGAGAGGTCGGCGTCGTTCAGGTTTGCGTCCTGAAAAACCGACTCCGAGATGTCGCAGCCCTGGAAGCTGGCGCCGTTCAGTTCGCATTCACTGAAGTCGCACCGCGACAGGTCAGCTCCGGCGAAGTTCGCGCCCTTGAAGTCGTGGCCCGCAAAGTTCGAGCCGGCCGCCTCGAAGTTCTCCAGGCCTTCACCCCTGGCAAGCGCTTCTCGCAATTCATCTGCTGTTACCGCCATATCGCGATACTCACCTTCGTGACGCCTGTAAGAACTCGGCGCATTTCGACACTGAAATCGGGCGGCCGGACGATCACGCGCGGGGCCCTGCCCGGATCGCCTGATGGCGCCCGACCGGCGCCTCGCTACCCCTGGCACTTTTAGAAAGCAAGCGCGGAAATCGCGCCGATTTCAGAAAGTGGCCTCAAGTCTGTCGACAGCGCTTTCTCAAGGTCTAAAGCTGCGGATCGATCGCTCGACTTTGGATGCCACCGAAGGGTGCACGTACCAGCGTCGCAGGCGCCCGGCCTCGTCAGCGAGCGTGCGAACCACTGGGGAATGATCTTCGATGAACGTCAGCGTTCCGTCACGACCGCGGATCCGCAGCGCGCGGCGCTCGCCGGCTTTTGCGGGTCGATAGGGGTGGTAGGCAGCGTGGGCGAAGCTGTCGACGAAGAACAGATACTGCTCCTTGGGCGCCAACTCAGTGCGAACTCTCTGCTCCACCTCGACAGCAGTGTCCTCGCTGAGCTCACCGAGGCGCAGGGTGCGGAAGAGGCGCCGCTCAAGCAGACCGGTGGCGAGCGTCGACAGGACGGCGTCTTCGTTCCGGCGCCAGCGGTCGATCACCGTCCATGCGTCGTAGTCTGTGGGCATTTCCGGACCGACCTCGTTACCTTCCATCAGGCCGCGCAATGGGCCGGCGGCGACCTCACTTCTACCGGCTGCAACGAGCTCGCCGGCCCGGCGGAAGAGGAGTTCGAGCATGGACTCAGCGGCCCGCACACTGCGGTGAAAGTACACGAGTCGATACATGTGATAGCGCGCGAGAAGGTAGCCCTCGACGGCCTCCCATGCGCCGATATCCACCCACAACCCGCGCTCGTCGGCGCCGAGCCGGCTGATGATTCGCTCGAGATCGAAGCCGCCCACGCGGACTCCCGTCATCAGCGCGTCTCGCCGCAGGTAGTCGAAGCGATCGGCGTCAAGTTGACTCGAGATGATGTCGGCACCGGGCCCGGCCTCCGTGCCGCTGATCAGGCGGGCGACCCGACCGGGAAGCGCGGCATCATGCGCGCTGAGAACACGGTGCACCTCGGTGTCTTCGCTGAGCACAATGCGGACTGACGCGTCTTCGTGTGAGAAGTGAAAGGCTCGCTCGGTGGCGTGGCTGAAAGGTGCGTGGCCGACGTCGTGAAGCAACGCCGCGCACACGACGGCGAGGCGCTCGTCCGGGTCGACGCCGCTGCTGATCGCGTCGCACATCCGCGCTGCGAGCCACGCCACGCCCATAGAGTGCGAAAAGCGGCTGTGCTCAGCGCCGTGAAACACGAGGTTTGCCATGCCGAGCTGTCGGATGAATCGAAGTCGCTGAAACTCCGGGCAGTCGATAATCGCGCCGATCAACACGCCTTCAGGACGGACTTTCCAGTCGATGGTGTCGTGTACGGGATCCCGATACGTGCGCGCGCGCGATGCCTTCATGCATGCTCCGGGCTGAGTGGGTTGTGCGGACCGGGCTACGCGCATCCGGTCGACACCGTGGATGTCGTTGTCCGCGTCCCGCGGTTGCTGCCGAAGTCGGCACAAGCCGATGGCCGAACGCGCTGTGGCAGCCTATTCTGTCAGCAACCATGCGCAAGTTCTCAAAACTGCCGGCGACGACGGCGACACACACGTGAAAGTCTGGGACATCCGGGACTTCGAAGAAGATGACGGCATTCGCGACGTGTTCCGGTGGAACAAGCTGTTCAGCCCACGCGTCGTCATGTTGGTGGTAGGGGCCGCGATTCTGGCCATCGTCGCCGTGTCCTCCGGTCAGCGCAACCCGACGAAGGTTGCGGCACGACGGGTTGCCGGTGTGGTGGCGACGCAGGCGGCTGAGCTCGCAGGGAGCCTGCAGCATTCCGGCGACGGCGTTGAGAGCAGTACGGAAGAGCCCGACACAGAAAAGTGAGTAAACACTCACCTGGCCCTTGCGTGCCCCGCCAGGTCCCCGCTACATCAGGACTCGACTGCACGTGGGACCGACCAATCGGCGGAGATCTCCCGCCCGCGCGGTTGATCACGAATGCGCGCCAATGCCGGCGGTGACGCATGAGCCGACGCATAGGGACCGCCATGAAGCTTCGAATCCAGAACCTGCCACTTCTCTTTGCTTCTGCCCTGCTCGTCGTGGCCGCGGGCTGCTCAGAGGATCCCTCCGGGGCCGGTAACGACGATGACGCATCGAGCTTCGACGGCGATCCCGGCGATTCGTCGGACGACGTTGAAGAGGACCTGCGCGACGACGACGGGGATACTGTTGGTGATGCGCCGCAGGACACCGGCGACGACGCGCCGGACGATACTGCGGAGGACATCGACGTGGAGTCCGACGCAGGCGGCGTCCCGGACGGCACAGACGCGACAGACCCGGGCGACGCTTCGGATTCCGGCGACACCGAAGACGATGCGGCACCGGACGCGTCAGACACCGCCGATTCCACAGACACTGTCGATTCCGCAGACAGCGCGGATTCCACCGAAGCATCGCCGGATGTCGAGCCCGACGTACCGGGCCCTCAGGTGGATCCCTATGCCGTCGGCGATCACACCGTCACCGTATACACCTACGCCATCGACGTCGGTGCGCCGGGAGGCGGCTTCGGCGGCGGCGGCGGCGAGATCGACGTGGACATCTACCTGCCTCAGGGCGCGCAGGAAGCGCCCGTGCTCGTGTTCGCACCCGGCTTTCAGATCAACGCTGACAGCTTCGCGTGGGTCGGAGAACACCTTGGCAGCCACGGCTACGCAGTACTGATTCCGACCTTCGGCGACAGCGCATTCTCGGCGTTCGATCACTCCGACCTCGCAGACTACATCATCAAGATCATTGACTGGGTCGTCAGCGAAAACACTCTTGTCGGGCTCTTTGGCGGACACGCAGACCTGACGCGGATCGCGGCCGGCGGCCACAGCCGCGGAGGCAAGGCCACGATCCTCGCTGCCACGAGGGACTCCCGAATTCGCGCCTCGTTCAACCTCGACCCGGTCGACGTGCCGCCACCTAACGGCATCCCAATCGGGCCGCCGCCCACACCCACGCCCGAAAACCCCAGCGTCACACCCGAGCTCATGGGCAGCTTCACGATTCCGGGCGCCTTTGTCGGCTCCACGCTGGGCGGCGACGGCGCACTCGGCGCAGCCTGCGCACCGGTCGATGACAACTACCAGCAATACTACGATCATGCCGCGGGCGCGCGCGTGGTGTACCTGCCGCCGGACAGCGGTCACAACGACTTCGCGGATCCGGTACCGATTCTCGTTAGCTTTGCATGCGCGGCCGGTGGCGACGCTTCGGGGCTGCGTTCCTGGGCCGGCGCCACAATGCTGTCCTTCTATAAGCTGCTCCTTGAAGGAGACACCCGCTACCGCCCGTGGGTAGACGGCGCCGCAGTTCCCGGCGGAACAACCGTCACCTCAGACCGGTTCTGAATCCGCCGGACCTGCGTTACGTCGGATTCGCAGGGCTCATTGCCAGACCGGCCGGAATTGACCATGCTGCCGATTCGCTTTTGTAAGCCACGGGACCGTCGTGCAGACGTCATCAAAAAACATGCGGACCATCCGGCGCTCCGGCAGCCCACGGCGCGGAGGCGCGCTGCGCGCGATCGTCGGCTTTGTACTTGCTTTTGCCCTCTTTGTGCCCGGCACGACCCGGTCCTCAAACGGTCTGCCGGACGGCTACGCGCGTCTGCTGGTGATCACCGACTTCGACGTTACCGAGGTCTCGATCAACGACGTCTCCTACCCCTACGAGTGGCTCTACGGAGATCGCAACGGCGTGCTGATTCCCGCCGATATCACCTTCCGACTGAAGGTCGCGGTGTCGCCCACGCAGGAGCGCACCTTTCGGATGCGCCTCGACAGCGGCGAGACACGGGTAATCCTCGTCGACATCGAGAACATGGGGCAGGTCGCGGCGCCGCCGGAGCAGCCTGAGCAGCCGGCGCGACGCGCCGCCCAGGCCGACGACGAAGAAGACGAGGATGGCGACGACGAAGAGGACGAAGACATCGGCTACCTCGGCGTCAGCTCGTCACCGCGCGGCGTGGTCTATGTCGACGGCTCCAGCACCGGCCGCCGCACGCCCGCTCGGCGCATCGAGCTTGAGCCGGGACGACACCGGGTCCAGGTCTTCTACGAAGAAGAAGAGACGATGTCAGAGACCAAGCACGTGCTGGTGCGCTCAGGCGTGAACACCAACGTGTTCTTCCGGCAGCGCCGAAACCGCGAGTAGCGCACCGCCGGGTTCTACGCGGACCCCGCACGCTCGCCGGGCTGCAACCTTGTCCGGAAGTGTCGTTCGTTTTCGCCTGAGGTTCGCGCCGGCCTGCGCGTCGGGGTGCCGCCGGCTCACCCGCCGCTGTAGTGCTCCGACGCCTCGCCGACCACGTCCTTCAGGTCGCTGCCTCGACCGGCAAGCTGCCGATCGATATAGCGCAGGGTGCGGCGAACGAAGTGCGGTCCGCCGTACACGAAGCCCGAGTACACCTGCACGGCCGCAGCCCCCGCGCGCAGCATCTGCCAGGCGTCGTCCGGGGTCATGATGCCGCCGACGCCGATGATGGGCAGGCGGCCGGCAGCGAGTCGGTACAGGGTCGCGACGAAACGGCGGCTACGCTCGGTGAGTGGGGCTCCGCTGACGCCGCCATTGCCAAGAGCCGAGACGGCGGCTTCGGGCGTTTGGAGCCCTTCGCGAGAGATGGTCGTGTTGGTCGCGATAATCCCGCTGATGCCCACCTCGACACAGAGCTCAACCACATCGCGCATCGCGCCTTCGTCGAGGTCGGGCGCGATCTTCACAAACACCGGGCACGGATCATCCCCCGCCGCGAGAGCCAGCGCCCTGTTGTCGTCTACGATCGCGCCAAGCAGCCGTGAGAGCGGGTCTTTCGCCTGCAGATCACGCAGACCTTTCGTGTTCGGGGAGCTGACGTTGACCGTGATGTAGTCGGCGAACGGTCGCAGGCGACGCAGGCTCGCGAGGTAGTCATCGACCGCGTCTTCGTTAGCAACCACCTTCGACTTGCCGATGTTCACACCGAGCACGGGACGAATGGTCGCGCCCTCGAGCCGCTGTGCGGCGGCCTCGGATCCGTCATTGTTGAAGCCCATGCGATTGAGCAGCGCGCGGTCCGCCTTCAGACGGAAGATGCGTGGTTTCGGGTTGCCGCCCTGCGCCCGACCGGTGAGGGTGCCGACCTCGACGAAGCCGAATCCAAGGGCGTCGAGCTGATTGAACCAGCGCGCGTTCTTGTCGAAGCCGGCCCCCAGGCCCACAGGTGCCTCCAGGGCCAGCCCGGCGACCTCAGTTCGCAGGCGCTCGGACCGGTAACGGAGCGCCACGGCGGTCAGAGCCCGCAGTGGTGGAAAGCGCAGCATCGCGGCGAAGAGGCCCATCGTCGCGTAGTGCACCTTCTCGGCGTCAAAGAGAAACAGGATAGGACGGAGCAGGTACTTCCACATGGGCAGGCGCTCTACCCGGACGCGCAGCGCGGGTAAACGCCTGATGCGCGTTTCGTTGGCAGCGAACACGGCGGCACCGTTCACGAAGCAGCGACGAACGGACGGCCACGGCGGCCGGGCGACAGCTCAGTCTTCGGCGTCCAGCGTCAGCTCCTGGCTGAGCAGGATGTAGCGTTCGGATCGTATCGCGCCGACGCCGCCGAAGGTGAAGTTCGGGGTGAGGATATTCCGTCGATGGTCTTCGCTGTCCATCCAGGCGAGATGGGCGCGCTCAACCGTGGGAAAGCGCGCCAGGTTTTCGCCGGCCATCTGGTAGTCGATTCCCATCACCGAGAGTCGGTCAAAGGGGTCAAGGCCGTCGTTGTTGACGTGATCGAAGAAGTCGTCGCGCTCCATGTCTGACGAGTGCTTTCTGCCGAGCCAGACCAGGCGCAGGTCGCAGGTCACGGGGTCCAACCCGCGGGTGATGCGCTCGCAGTTCATCAGGCGCCAGGAAAGGGTCTCGAGGTCGTCGCCGCAGCGGTTCGCCGCCGCCTGGATGGGACCGCTGGACCAGTCTGCCATGGGGACATCGTCGACGTAGAGATTCGAGAGATCGTCCGTACGCACGTGGGCTGTGCTGCAGTAACCATAGCCCTCGGGCGAGACGCCTTCATCAGAGCGGCTGCCGGCAGTGCCCCATCGTTCCCATGACTCGATCTCGTCGGGCGTAAAGTGGGCGTCGTGGCCGGTCCACGCGTCGGCTCCGGTGGAGATCAATCCGCTGCGACGCGCGCAGGTTCCGTCGTTGCAGAACTCGTCGCCGGCACAGTCCCACGCCTGTTCGCAGGGCTCACCGACAGCCTCACCGGTCAGGTCGCAGGATCCGAGGAAGGCCCCCAACGCCGCAGCGGCGAGGTAAAGAACCGTTCCTGGAATGAATCGCGCCATGGTTGATCTGTTACCTTCCGGGAGGGGCGACGTTCTTACAAACTACGATCTCTCAGTAGGACGTTTTTGACCCCGCTTTGTTCCCGAGTAGTGACGATTGTTGTTCAACGCCAGCTTCGACCCTTGCCCCGGCACCTTTGCCTGTCTAGATCGGGCCGGTACCCGTTGGGAGCCACAGACACCCATGCGCATCGCTGTTTTTCCATTTCAGACGCGTCGGTCTGACGAGCGCCAGGGCGTCTACGCTCGGCAGTTTCCGCGCTTCCTGGCCCTGCACCTGCACCGGGCCGGGGTGGACACCGAGTACTGCCCGTGGACCGCGCGCCGCGGACGCCAGGTCAGCCACGTAGTTGTCGAGGCTCCGCTGCCCGCGAACGTGCTACGCAGCGAGGCTGAGCAGCGCGGCGCAGACGCCGTGCTGGTCGGATACTCCCACGTCAGTTCGGCCCGGGTCGAGCTCCGCGCTCAGCTGCTGCGCGCTTCGGACGGTGAGCTTCTCGCGGAGTGGGACGCCGTGCGAACGCGGATCAACATGCGCAATCTTGTATGCGAGGCGGCGCGGGTGATCGCGGCCTGCGCGGCGCCGGGCGTAGAGATCGAGGCGCCGCGGCTGCCCGAGGCGCCGGAGCTGGTCGACGCGCTCTTCTGCGACGCGGATAACCAGCAACTGATCGAGACAGGCGGCCACGCCTGTCTGCGGGACGAAGACGATGCCTGGCGACACCTGGCTCGCGCGGTCCGACTTGCCACGACCCGCCCGGGGGGCCTGGAATGCGCCCGCACAGAAATGCAGCGGCGCATCCATCGGTGGGGTGAAGAAGGATCGACCTCGATGGCGGCTCGTGCAGCTACGGCGCTCGCGGAAGCGCTGAGTACCGATGAAGACGCGTGGTCCGACGCGATGACGCGCAGCGAGGCCGCCGGCGACAAGGATGCGATGGAGATTGCTCTGCGGCAGCTCGCCGAGCATTCTGCGGATCCGCAGAGCGCGCGCCTGACTCTCGGCGTGTTTCTGCTGCGCGAGGACCGAAGCAGCGAGGCCGTCGAGCACCTGCGCGAAGCGGGCAGTGACCCGGAGCGGCGTGACGCGGCCGACACCTATCTCGGGCTCGCGTACGCAGCATCCGGCGATCTGGAGACCGCGCTCGCGAAGTGGCACCGGGTCGTTGAACAGGGGCGCGATACCCGGATGATTCGCATCGCACGGGACAACATCGCACGGGCGAAAGGCGGCACCTGAGCTTCGCAGCTTCTTCGCTTTCGTCGCGCGCCGCGGGCTGATAAGCAGCGCCCGCGATTTCACTCGTATGACCTACTTTGCACCCTCTGGAGTGTTGCGATGCGCCTGTCTGTCGCGATTGTCTTAAGCTCGTTGATTTTCGCCGCCTGCGGCTCGCCTCAGAGCAGCGATGATGGAGGCATGGAGATTGCCTCTGAGATGCCTCGTGGCGACGAGAACCCCGATGCTCTCTTCGCCCGTGCCGACACAGCATTCATCGCCGGGGACTACGACACCGCAGAACGTGCTTTCACGCACCTGTATATTCTGAGCCCGGACTACCGCGGCGGCGTCCCTGCACAGGCGCTGCGGGAGATCGCGGCCCGTACCCAGCGCTCCTTCGACTTGATGGAGGCGCGCGCGAACTTCATCCGCGATGCCTTCTACGGCGCCTTCAACGGCCCCCGCAGCTCCTGGGTGCCGGCCCAGGAGAACGACTACCGCAACGTTGTCGCCTGCTACGACCTCGTACTTGCCGGCGACGCGAACAACGCCCTGGCGGCAGGTGGCCCCGTCACTGTCGCCCCCTACCCGCCCTTCGCTCAAGTCGCCTCGCACTGCACGCAGGTCGCGAACGCCCAGCTGGCGCAGGCGCAGCAGCGCGCAGCCGCAGAGCGCGCGTTCGCCGACTTTCAGGCCAACGCCCCGTGCATGAACGAGCAGCGCTCGATACTCCTTGAAGCCGAAGTTGCGGGCGACTGGGAGACCTTCGTGAACGTCCTGCCGGGGTACCGGCTGTGCGCCGATGTGATGCAGTCCATTGTGGACTCCGGCGTGCTGCGAGGGGATCCCCGCGTGGGGCTTGAGTTGGACATCGCATACACCAACATGAGCGAAGTGGACGCGATCGCCGAAGACAACGCAGCGGTGATCGCCCAGACACGCGCAGGACTGGAATCGCTCGACGCAAACGCTGAGTTCTCGAACCTGATGGTGAGCTTCGAAGAGCTCCGCGCCGGCCACGACGATAATGTTCGTGCGATCGCTTCATTGAGCGCAGCGCGCGACGCGCTCGGTGGATCAGAGCGGCGGGCAATCCAGAACCAGATCGACGCACTTGAGAGTGAGCAGCGCGGTCTCCGCCGCGAAATGCGTGAAGTGCTCGGACGCATCAATCGAATTCGACGAAGCGCCGGTCTACAGCCCATAGACGCCCCCTGAGGGTCGACGCGTTGCGATGGGGGCCACCCAAAGTAGCATGCACGACCGGCCCGTCGGATTGCGGGCCGTGGTTGTTCGCCACAGTGGCGGGTGCTAGGTTCGTCCCCCAGCTACAGCCTGCACCTGCACGCCTATGATCCGCATTGCCCTGAACTCTCTGTCCGTCGCGGTCACCGTAGCCTTCGGCGCTCTCTGTTTCGGCTGCAGCTTCGACACGTCGGCGCTGGATGACCGGACCTGCACGACGAACGCAGAGTGCAACGGCGGCCTCTGTGTAGACGGTCTCTGCAGTGTCGGTGGTTCCGACACCGGCACCGGTGACGTCGACCCGGACGTGCCCACCGACTGCCCGGACGAGGACCGAAACGCCTGTGGCGGGTGCGCCACGCTGCAGGGCAGCCCGGGCGACACCTGCGGCACCTGTGATCTTGGTGAGTTTGTCTGCGACGGCGAGAACGATGTCTTCTGTTCTGAGCCCGACATCATGATCGCGGTCTTGTACCCGGACGAAGATGAGGACGGATTCGGGGATCCCAACCAGCCCACAGATGACTGCGGCGGACTCGAAGGCTACGTCGATAACGGCGATGACTGCGACGACGCTGACGACACGGTGTATCCGGGCGCCGACGAGATACCCGGCGACCGCACCGACAGCGATTGCGACGGCGAAGAGCTTTGCTTTGTCGACGGCGACCAGGACGGATACCGCACCGGTGAGACCGTCAGCTCGAGTTCAGTGGACTGTGTCGGCGCCGATCTGGTCACCGCTGCGGCGCCCGATGGAGACTGCAACGACGCTGACTCGACGGTAAACCCCGGCGCGGACGAAATCTGCGACACAGGCAGCGTCGACGAAGACTGCGATGGCCGCGTGAACGCCGCGGACGATGACGCGATCGGTTCGCAGACCTGGTATCGCGATCGGGACGACGACGACTACGGCGCCATCAATGGCGAGACCGCTGAGGGGTGCTCCCCGCCGGACGGCTTTGTCGGCGAGACCGGAGACTGCAACGACAACCGCGATGACGTGTATCCCGGTGCGCCTGAGATTTGCGACAACATCGACAATGACTGCAATCAGCTTACCGATGACAACGCACAGGCGACGATCTGGTTTGAAGATCGCGACAACGACACCTGGGGGGACCCGAACTCTACGCGGCAGTCCTGCGCCAAACCCGACCGGTACGTGAGCCGAGCAGGAGACTGCAACGATACTGTCAGCGCGATCAACCCGGACGGGGATGACATCCCTGACGAGGATGGTGTCGACGCGAACTGCGACGGCATCGACGGCGACCGACGAAGGGGTGTGTTTGTCTCGACGCTGGGCGCAGATGTCGACGACTGCGGATCCACGGATTCTCCCTGCGAGAGCATCGGGTTTGCGGTCGCCCGGGCAGCGAACAGCCCGGCTCGCGACCACGTGTACATCGCCACCGGCGACTACAACGAGGCGGTACTCATCGATGGTCACAACACGTCCATCTTCGGCGGCTACGACGAAGACTGGTCCATCTCTTCGAGCGATGTGAGCTTTATCGACGCACCGACCACACCGGCGGTCACCGTTCGCAACACCACAGAGACCGTGTACATCGGATGGCTGCGAATCCTGGCGGCGGACTCTGTTGAAGACGGCGGCATGTCCGCGGGCGTAGTGCTGGCTTCAAACACAGAAGTAGTCGTCGACAGCTGCGAGATTGAGGCAGGCGACGGCGGCGATGGGCGGCGGGGATTCGACGGGCAGTTCGGCCTCGAAGGCGACGATGGCACCGATGGTGACAAAGGCTGCACCGGCTGCGGTGGCTCGAACGGTGATCCCGGCGATGGTGGTGAAGGTCGCTGCGGCAACGACGGAGGCGAAGGCGGCGGTGGCGGCTGGAGTGAGAGCGGCGGCGGCGCAGGCCGGAGCTCGGAAGACGGTACAACCGCAGGTGCAGGTGGCCAGAGCGGTGAGTGCGGCGGCTTCGACCCGCGCGACGCAGGCGACGGAAGCGTCGGAACCAACGGTACGCGAGGCGACGACGGAGCGCCTGCGACGACCCTCTCGGGACACGCTACCGGGTTGGTTGTCGGTGAGGCATGGATGGCGGTCGCCGGGGCGGACGGCGGCGACGGCAGCGACGGCGCGGGCGGCGGCGGCGGCGGCGGCGGCGGCGGTGACCGCTCCGGTTTCCTTTGTGACACAGAGCACGGCGGCGGCGGCGGCGGCGGCGGTGGCGGTGGCGGCTGCAGCGGCCTCGGTGGCACCGGCGGCGAGTCCGGCGGCGCTTCGATCGCGCTCCTGATTACAAACTGCGACTCGGCGACGGTGCGCAACAGTCTCCTTGAGACCGGTAACGGCGGCGATGGCGGTGATGGTGGCGACGGCGGTCTGGGCGGCGAGGGTGGCCTCGGCGGTGCAGGCGGCAACCACAACAGCAACGACAGCAACGCGGGCAACGGCGGCGACGGCGGCAATGGCGGCGACGGTGGCAACGGCGGCGGCGCAGGTGGCGGCGCGGGCGGACTGAGCGCGGCGGTAGTTGTTCATGCGACGACCGACTTCTCTGCCGACGCAAACAACGTAATTCTTGGGGACGGCGGCAACGGCGGCGACGGCGGCTTTGGCGACAACGCCGGCTTCGCCTTCGGCGCCGACGGGCCGGCGGGCCGGCGAACTGCCCTTCTGGAGCTCTAAGAGCCGCGTGGGCGCAACGAAGCAGGTCAGCCCCGGAATCTGGCGACTCCGCCTTGAGGCCAAAGGCAGGCTCGTGGTCAACGCATGGCTGTGGCGACGCGGCGAGCGAAACATACTGATCGACACCGGCTTTCCGCAGACCACAGATCAGTTGATCGCAAACATCGAAGCGACGGATCTACGCCTGAGCGACATCACCGACGTGTTCTATACACACACACACAATGACCACATGGGCGGCGGTGTGGTGCTGAAAGACGAGTGGGCGCCGAACACCCGGCACTACGCATTCGCGGGCAGCGGTGAAGCGCTCGAAGACTACTTTACATTCTGGGAAGCCCGCCGTGGAACCGCCGGCTCGCTGAACTCGCTTCTTCCGGACACGGAGCGCTGGCGCTCGATGCTCGCAGAGATCAAGAGCATCCCCCCTGCCCCGCTGCGGGTGGCCGGCGACGGCACCATCCCCAACCTGACCCGCGTCGAAGTGGGCGCCACGGTTCGGTGTGGCGAGGCGAGCCTGCGCTGTGTGGATGCCCGCGGTCACGACCCCGTTCATGTTGCGTGGCTGGACGTCGATGGCCGACGGCTCTTCTCGGGCGATGTGATCCTGCGAGTACCCACGCCCATATTGCTGCACATGCGAGACGAGCTCTTTACCTGGCTCGACACCCTGGATCGGTGGCAGAAGTCACTCGCGGTAGACCTGCTGCTCCCCGGGCACGGCATGCCGACCGCCCTCTTTCAACAGTCCATCGATCGCTCCCGCGCCTTCTGGCAGTCCCTATACACCCTGACCTCGGAAGAGCTCGAGGCCGGCGTTCCCGTGGACCCGCTCGACATCACCTTCGCCTGGCTGGGTGACGACCGATCCCGCTACGCCGCAAGGTCAACCGTGTTTGTCGCGAACACACTGACTCTGCTTGTGTGCCTCCAAAAGCTTGGATTTGTGACGCAGCTCCCGTCGCGGCACTGGGTAGCGACCCGCGCGCTGCCGGACTTCTCTACGCTGCGCGCAATTGCGGCCACCCAGGGAATACGAGGGTGACGGGCGAGCAACGGGTCAATGGGCTCGGCGACTTCCACAGTCATCAAGGCAAGGCTGTCAATCACCGGACAATTGTTTAGTCGCAATCTAAATCGAGAAACGCGTCAGAAAAAGCGGGGTTGGGATGGAGCGCGGAATCCAGGCAAAGCGAGAAAGCGCCAGTGCAGAGACTGGAAGTGAATTCGGTATCGTGGATGTATTTTCGGGGTGCGGTGGGATGACCTGCGGCTTCCTGCAGGCCGGTGGCTTTGAGAGTAGATGGGCCATCGATTACGAGCCGGACATGATCGCGACGTATCGCTCCAACTTCGACCAAAAAGGCGAGCACACGACTGTCGGCGACGTACGCGAGTGGTTTGCTAGTAGTTCGACCGATATGCCTAAGGCTGAGGTTGTCGTTGGCGGGCCACCTTGTCAGGGGTTTTCGCTGCTAAACAAGAACCGACGACAGGACTCACGCCGCGCTCTGTGGTGGTACATGGCTGCCACCGCGAAGGCTTCCGGCGCCTCAGTTGTTGTGATCGAAAATGTACGTCAGCTGATTACTTCGCCAGAGTTTCCGCAAATCATCGAGGCGCTGCGTGAGATTGGGTTCAACAGTTTCTCAGCGGCGGTACTCTGCACTGCGGATTTCGGCGTTCCGCAGGTGCGACACCGAACCATTCTAATGGCCTCGCGCGTTGGGCCGATTTCTCTTCCCAGACCATCACATTGTGATCCGGCTCGGCTCCACGAGATTGACTGTGCCGCAGAGTTGTCGCCCTGGCAGGATGTGCGGAGCGCGATTGGAGACCTTGGGGCTCCTGTCGGCACCCAGGTTCGTAACGAAGCGCCTCCGTTCGACCTGCATTTCGGACGCAACCCCACACAAAAAAGCAAAGATCGGTATAGGGCAGTACCGCCAGGCGGAAATCGCTTCGACCTCCAACGAAATCGTCCGGACCTTACACCCGACTGCTGGGTTCGGAAGAAGAGCGGCGGCACTGATTTGTTTGGTCGGCTTTGGTGGGACAGACCGTCGGTCACGATAAGGACAGAATTCTTCAAGCCGGAGAAGGGACGTTATCTTCACCCGGTAGAGCACCGTCCAATCACTCATCGTGAAGGCGCAAGAATCCAGGGGTTTCCGGACGATTTCATCTTTCGCGGAAGCAAGATTCAAATCGCAAAGCAGATCGGAAATGCTGTGCCTCCTCCGCTTGGTCGTGCAATCGGCGAGGAGGTGCGTCGTTGCCTGCGTGGGGAATGCTCCCGGCAATACGTGGCGGACACCACCACACACTATGAAGTCGCTACAGGTCGGGCTCCGACGCTAGTCATCGCCTGACAATGGCGAGTCGGATTTCCTCGAGTCCGGAGGCGCTTCGCCGCGAGTTGATCACTCTCCTGGAGCGTCTCGAGGATACCCTTGAGTACGGTGAAATCCGCGAACAGGTACGGTTGATGCTGTCTGCTCGCGCGCTGCTGCGCACAATGGGGTCGTCTGTCATTGACAGCTCAGAAGCCCGGTCGGCACGCGAACGCATTCTGGCTTACTTGAAAGCGAACGTCAGAACTCCAGTTGCCGGCGATGAACTCGCAATGGTCGCGGGCATCTCGGAAAGGGCAAGACGGGTTCGCGAGCTTCGCAGCGAATTGGGATACGCAATTGTCACGGGGAGAACTGCCGTCGAGATGGCGCTGGAAGATGACAGTCTCAAATCGATCCCCGGTATCGGTTCGGTCAAGGTGACTGACTACATTCTGCTTGAATCCGCGCCCGACACAGACGCGGCAACCCGCTGGACCCGCGCGAATACAATTCGGCGTAAGGACACGTCAGTGCGCTCGCGATTGCTTGAGTACCTGCGCACGTATGTAGGAACCCCGGTGTCGGGAGAGGAACTCAGGTATGTCGCGGATGGAGCCACTGAGTGGGCGAGCCGAGTACGCGAACTCCGCACCGAGCACGGCTGGCCGGTTGTCACCAGAACGACAGGCCGACCCAGCCTGGATGTTTGCGTCTACATGCTTGAGTCGGATCGACAGTTGCCGGAACACGATCGTCGAATCCCTGACACGATTCGAATCCAGGTGCTGGAACGCGACCGCTTCTCATGTACGGATTGTGGGTGGGGGGAATCATCGTGGCACAAGGCGGACCCTCGAAATCATCTTGAGCTGCACCACCTTACGAGCCACGCGGACGGTGGAGAGAACTCCGCCGAAAACCTCGTCGTACTCTGCAACGTGTGCCACGACCAACGGCACCGCAGCGATATCGACGCGCTCTAGGCATCGCACGGCATTCCGACTCTCCGGTTCGCGGGCATCTTCGCCACACTGCGCAACTGGAACACGTTGCGATATCCTTGCTATCCCACCAGAACACAACGGCAATGATGCGAAACCGACCGGTAGGTATTAACTTTTTAATATCAGCAACTTGCACGCCGCGATCCCCAGGTGATAGTTCCGCCCCGCGGAACATCGGGCGAACGAACCACCTTCGTCCGGAATATCTCGTCGAAGCTGCACAGCAGCAGTCAGCGAAGCTCCGCGCACTTCGCAGCGAAGGGGGAAATCGCCATGCACTACGAATACCGAACGCTTGCCCAGTCCATTGTCGACTCAGCGGCGAGGTATCCCAACAACACGATGACCTTTCAGGACAGCTCCGGCGCTGAAACGAGCTACACCTATCCTGAGTTTGAGAAACGCACCGCAGAAGTAGCCGCCGGCATGCAGGCGCGCGGAATGAAGCAGGGGGACACGGTTGGACTCGTGATCATCGAGCCGGAAGATTTCGTGACCACCTTCATGGCTGCACAGCGTATCGGTGTGATTCCGGTGCCGCTGTACCCGCCGATGTCGATGGCGGATCTCGACGCCTATCTGGGCAAGCTCACCCGCATCGTTACAGATGCAGGGGCGACCGCGATGATCGTGTCCGATCGCCTGAAGCTGGTGCTCTTTCAGCTTGTCGACCGCGTCCCGTCCCTGAAGCGTATCGAGATCGCATCGAAGCTGGCAAGCCCCGGAAAGACACCGGACTATCCGGTCGTCGAGCTCGACGACATCTCCTTCCTTCAATACACGTCCGGGTCGACGTCGGACCCGAAAGGCGTAGTCGTCACCCACCGAAGCCTCAGCGCCAACGCGCAGGCAACCCTGTACGCAGGCCTGGAAGGCGGCGACTTCGACACGACCGTCAGCTGGCTGCCGTTGTACCACGACATGGGCCTCATCGGGTTCGTGATCATGCCGCTGATCGCCGGCATGAACGCGGTGTTCATCCCAACGATGCGCTTCCTAAAGCGACCGAATACGTGGATGGAGACGGTCAGCCGACACCGTGGGACCATCACGTTCTGCCCGCCCTTTGCGCTCGCGCTCGCTGCGCGTCGCGCGAAGTCGAAGCAGCTCGATAGCTGGGACCTTTCCTCGTTGCGCGTCGTTGGCGTCGGCGCGGAGCCGATCAACGCCGATGGTGTGCGACAGTTCACCGACCTCTTTCATTCGCGCTGTAATCTGCCGAAGAACGCGGTCCTCTCGGCCTACGGCATGGCAGAAGCGACGCTCGCGATGTCGCTCAAGCGGGTCAACGAACCGCTGAAGACCCGCTTCATCAATCATCAGACCTTCCAGGACGAAGGCATCGCCGTCGAGCGCACTCCCGGCAAAGAGGCGATCGAGCATGTCTCGTGCGGCGTCACGTTTCCCGGACACGAGGTCGCGGCGTTCACGGAACACGGCGTCGAATGCGCCGAAGGTGTCGAGGGCGAGCTTCGCTTTCGCGGCCCCTCGGTCGCTGCCGGATACCTCGGAAACGCAGAGGCCACGGCAGAGACCTTCCTCTCTGACGGTTGGCTGCGCACCGGCGATCTCGGCTACATTCATGAAGGTGAGATCTACGTCACCGGGCGCATGAAGGACCTGATCATCGTCAACGGCCGGAACATTCATCCACAGGCCATCGAGTGGCCGCTCTACGAAATTGAGGGGGTACGCCGCGGCAACGTCGTAGCGTTCTCGCGTCCCGGCGACTCTACAGAAGAGCTGGTTATCGTCGTCGAGACCCGCGGAGAAGCACCTGAGGGCATGGTCAACGCCATCCGCGAGTGCGTACAGACCGAGTTTGGTCTGGCCGTCGGCGACGTACGCGTGCTGCCGGCAGGCCACCTTCCCAAGACCTCATCCGGCAAGCTGCAGCGTCGACGTACGCGACAGCTCTACCTGTCGGGCCGCCTTGGCGTGGAAGGTTCACGCCAGATGGGGACCAACGCATCGAAGGTCTCACTTGCCCGTCACGTCGCGCGCTCCATGTGGTCGCGCGTGAAGCAGGCAACACTCAGCCTGATGGTGTTTCGATAGAGAAGGTGGGCCTCGCCGAGCGATTCTCGGCGAGAGAGCTGCGATCGGGCACGTCGCAACGACGGGGCACCCGCAGTCTCAACGAGCGAGACGACGACCCTTTCGCAAACTATGCGCTTGTGCGGGTGTGCAACTCCCGCTCTGAACTCGGCAGCGAACGCATTCACGTACAGCACGCCGATGCTGCCACATCTGACCCGGACCCCAGCCGATGACCCAGAACTCTGCCATTGCAATCGTCGGAATGGCCTGCCGTTTCGCCGGCGCAGACTCCCTTCAAGAGTATTGGCGCATGTGTGTGGAGGGCCGAGACGGGTTCAGCTCGGTGCCGGCGGACCGTTGGGATGCCGACGCGTTCTACTCGGAGAACAAGCGCTCCTTCGACAAGAGCTATGCACCTCGTGGCGGCTTCATTGAAGACGTTCGCAGTTTTCCTGCCGTCGAGCTGCAGATTCCGCCGCGACGCGTCGAGGTCATGGATCCGCAACAGCGCATGACCATCGAGCAGGGGTTGCTGGCCATTGAGGATGCCGGCTGTGGGATCGGCGATATGCCCCGACGCACCGGCGTGTTTGTCGGCGTTACGGCCACGGAGTGGAAGACGCTGATGTCTTCGCGAATCACCGCCCAGCTGATGGCCAGCGGCGACTTCGGAGACGCCCCTGAAGACACCGAAGCGCTGGCCAGAGCGGTCAGCCGTGTGGTGCCGCCCAGAGCCTTCACCGCGCCCGGCGCCCTCGCGAACATGGCCGCCTGCTCGGTCGCTCAGGAGCTCAAGCTCGCAGGGCCCGCCTACACCGTCGACGCAGCATGCTCGTCTGCGCTCATCGCCGTCCATGACGCTGTGGCTCAGCTGCGCGCCGGCCTCATAGACGCGGCCCTCGCCGGCGGTGTGTATATCTGCCTGACTCCGGAGCACCACATCGCCTTCTCCCGCATCGGCGCGATGAGTGCCTCCGGCTACTGCCGACCTTTCGACGCCCGCGCCGATGGCTTCGTACAGGGAGACGGATGCGGCATGCTCGTCCTCAAGCGTCTCGACGACGCGCTTGCACACGGCGACCGCATCTATGCAACCATCCGGGGCATCGCGGCAAACAATGACGCCGGCGAAGCGGGACCTATGGCCCCCGTGCAGGCAAGCCAGACCGCCGTCATCCGGGAAGCGTGGCAGGGCTCCGGATGCGACCCCGCACAGCTGGGTTACGTCGAGGCACACGGCACGGGAACCCTCGCCGGTGACAAAGCCGAGTTTGACGGTTTGGTGGCAGCGATTGGCGTTCAGGTGCGTGACGCAGCGCTCGGCTCGAGCAAAGCAAACATCGGGCACACCATGTCCGCCGCGGGGGTGGCGGGCGTTATTCGAGCCGCCCTTGCCCTGCATCACCAGACCGTACCGCCGATGGCGAGCTTCGAGCACGCGAAGAGCGACCTTGGAATCGACGCAAGCGGTTTTCGGATCCCCACCGCCGCCACCCCCTGGACCGAGACGGAGCGGCTCGCGTCGGTCAGCGCCTTTGGTTTCGGCGGCACCAATGTGCACGTAGTCCTCTCCTGTGCCCCCGGTCTCGAATCGACGCAACAGCCCGCCGATCAGGCGGAGCTGGTCCTGATCTCGGGGCCGGATGAACCCGGACTGCGCGCTCTGGCGGCGGCGACGGCAGACGCGATCGAATCGGACGCCGCGATCACAGTCGCCGCGGTGGCTCGCGCCTGGTCGACGCGCCGTCCACTGAGATGGCGTCTGGGTGTCGTCGCTGAATCCCGCGAGCAGCTCATCGAGCGCCTGCGCGCGGTCGCCGAAGACCGTCGTTGTGACGGTGTAGAGCTGCACGAGGCAAAGCGCTCGCCGAAGGTGGCGTTTCTCTATCCGGGCCAGGGCGCCCAACGCACCGGCATGATCGCCGGAATTCGCGACCGCTTTCCCGTTGTCGCCGACACCATCGCCAAACTCGAAGCAGCAGCCGATGGCAGGACGCGGCTTCCACTCAGCCACTACCTTTACCCAGAGCGCCGCGCGCAGTCGGTGTCCGACGATGAAGCCACGGCGGAAATCACGGCCACTGAGAACTGCCAGCCGGTGCTCTACGCGGTCGCTGTCGCGCTCACGCGGCTGCTTTCGCAGGTGGGCGTAAGACCGGCGATGGCCGCCGGACACAGCGTCGGAGAGTTTGCCGCGGCTGCCGCTGTTTCGCTTGTCAGCGACGAAGACGGGCAGCGCTTCGTGTGTGCTCGCGGTCGGGCGATGGGCGACATGCAGGGAGACAGGGGCGCGATGCTCGCAATCCGCGGCGGCGTCGATGTCGCCGAGCCGCTGTTGGTGGACGGCGCAATCATCGCGAACGTGAACCACCCGACGCAGGTGGTTATCTCGGGACGAACGGAGGCCATCGACAGGGTGCAGGCGCGCGCCGAAGCCGCCGATGTGCGCGCCGTGCGCCTTGGAGTCAGCCACGGTTTTCACTCGGAAGTTTTTGACGGACTCGACCTCAGCGATGCGGTCGACGCTGTCTCGTTTCGCAGGGCAGATGCACCTGTGATCTCGTGCATCACGGGCGAGGCCTACGACAACGCTGAGCGGGGCCGCGACATATTCAACCGCCACGCAACATCCCCGGTCGACTTTGTTCAGACCTTGAACGCGTGCTCGGACGAAGGCGCAGACATCTTCCTTCAGGTCTCGGCCGGCGGGCCGGTGCTGACCTTTGCGAAGCGCACCCTCAAGGGCCGTAGCGATGACATCGTATCACTCGCGACGAACCGCGATGACGACGGCGGCGCGTCGCTTCTCCAGGGACTCGCTGCATTGTGGACACGCGGCGTGGATATGGACCTGCGTGCGATCACGGCGGCGTCAGCTCCAGCCAGCCTGCCGCCATCCAGGCTGCCGCGCGAAGCCTACTGGTGCATACGAGCGGGCCAGGGTGTGGCCGCCGAGATCAGCGGCGCTTCGAGCGATCGGCACAGCGGCACGAGCCTCGGCGGTGGTGGCGAAAGCCCGGTCGAAGCGCCCACATCTGCGGCACCCGAAGGCGACGGCAGAGTCGAGGCCGCCGTATATGGCGCGGTGTCCCGGGCAAGCGCATACCCGCTCGACTCGCTGCGCGGCGACATGCGTTTGATCGAGGACCTCGGCTTCGACTCGATGATGACCGCCGACCTCGTCGAGGAACTCACGCGGACAATTGACGGTGTCACCGCGATTCCGCGCGAGCTGCTGATGCGCAGCCCGACCCTGCAGGATATGGTCGATTTCTGCGAGTCGCCGGGCGAAACCACCGATCCCTCAGCGGACCACGAGCCGCTGCTTCGATACGTTCCGGACTGGCATCGCTCCGAGCTGACGGCACCGGGCTCCCTGCTCCACGGCGACTCCCATGTTTGGATTGCAGGGCCCAACGACATGCTTGCTTCAGTTGTGTCAACGACCCTGCAATCGCTCGGTGCCACCACGGAACGGGTCGCCGGCGACGCGACTCTGAACAAATCGGCGTCACTCGTTGTGTGGTGCGAGACAGACGACATGCCCGCACCTGTTGCGACGATCGCTGGGGGCGACGACGGGCGGCTGCACGACGCCCGCGCGTTGATCGACGTTCTCGCCCGGGCGAAGAACGCCGGCTCGGAGCCGAGCCTCATCGTGTGTGCAAACATTGATGACGTGTGGGCAGAGGGCTGCGGCGGCGTTGCGCGCGCAATGTCAAAGGAGTGGCCGGACGCGTGTGCGCGGTTCCTGCGCTTTGAGCGAGGCCTCAGCGCCCGGGATCGAGCGCAGATCGTCGCGAACGAATGCAGCAGAGACGATCGCTCGACAGACGTCTTGTATCGGGACGGACTTCGCTACGTTGCATCACAGCAGCTGCGCGAAGACCTCGCACCCTGGGCCGCCGCGGCAGACGACTGCGTGCTGATTACCGGCGGCACCCGTGGGATCGGACTCAAGCTCGCTCGCAGGCTGGCGCCGAGCGGTGCGACCCTTCTGCTACTGAGTCGCAGCGAGGCCGAGGGCGAATGTGCGGAGTGGATCGCAAACACTCCTACGGTCCATCATGTGCGCGCTGACGTAACAGACCCGGGCGCCCTGCGTTCGGGCCTCGCCGGCTACCCCGCCGTCACCACACTCGTCCATGCCGCCGGTGTGCTCGCCGATGGCCCCGTCGAAAGCAGCGACGCAGAGCGCGGGCGCCTCGCGAGAGAGACCAAGGCCCGTGGCTGGGCCTGCGCCCTCGAAGCGTGCGGCCAAAGCTTGAAGCGCGCGCTCGTTGTCGGTTCGTGGGCGGGACGCTTCGGCAATCGGCATCAGAGTCACTACGCCTCCGCAAACGCGCTGGTCTCGGCGCTGACAACTGCAGCGCCCGACGGTGTGCAGGCGGCTTGCGCGGAATACGGCCCCTGGATCGACTCCGAGATGGCGGCGACGATTCCGACGGCGATCCGCGCCGCAATGCGAAACGATGGTGTGGACTTTGTAGGCGATGAGGCCGGCATCGACGCCCTGCTCCGTGATCTGAGCGCAGGCGGTGCGTCGATCCGCGGTCGTCGCATCCCGTCGAGTGGACGTCGCAAGACCACACACCAGAGGCTCGCGGTCGACACGCACCCCTTCCTCGCTGATCACGCGATCGGTGACGTTCCTGTGTTTCCGCTCGCATCGGCGGCAGATCTGTGCGCGCACGCCGCCGGCGTCGCGACCCCATTCGAGCTGGCCTCACTTGAGCTCTTTGATGGCATCCGGGTGACCCGCCCGGTCGAAGTCACCGCAGAAGCGACCAACGACCGGGTTGAGCTGAGCTCAGAGGGGGTGGTTCGCTATCGCGCGCGGGTTCCCGCCGCGCCGGGCGACCTGAACATCGAAGACCGTCTCATCGGGGGCGAGGCACCGTCGATGAGCCTCGATACGTTCTACTCCGATGTCACTTTTCATGGCCCGTTGCTCGCGGGTATCGTTTCTATCGACGGTATCGGCGACGACTTTGTACGCGGCAGGATCCGCACATCGAAGCCGGTGGACTGGATCCCCGGCAGCCACCGTTCAGCGTGGAGTATCGATCCGCTCGCGTTAGACAGCGCGTTTCAACTCGCCGCCTATGTTGCCTGGAACCGATACCAGCGCGCGGGTACGCCCGTGTCTCTGGACCGCTATGTTCAGCTCAAGCCGATGCCTGAGGGCGAAGTGTACGCCGACGTTCGATTCGGCGAACGGGACGACGACCGGTTCAGAGCGGACATCACACTGCGCGACGAACAGGGAGACGTTGTGGCCGCGGTTCGCGGCGTGACAGCGGTCCTGAGCGTCGTTGAGGATGCGTCGGATAACGGCGAGACAGCCGTTTCGAAGGCGGATGCGGCCCCGGACCCCGGTACACAATACACGCCCCCCGCAGAGCATGTGGACCCGGACGAGTGGCCCGAAGTTCGCGACATTCAGATGAAGACGATGGCGGTGAAGGCCTTCGGACTCAAGGACCCGTACTTCGACCTGCACGATGGCACGGCGCGCGACACCTCACTCGTCGGCGGCCGAGAAGTCATCAATTTCTCTTCATACAATTATCTCGGCTACTCGGGAGACAGCCGCGTCATCGCGGATGTGGAAAAGGCGATTCATCAATTCGGCACCTCCGTCAGCGCGTCACGCGTTGCGTCGGGCGAACGGCCGTTTCACCGCAACCTGGAGGCAGCGCTCGCCAAGGCAAACGACTGCGACGACGCGATCGTTTTTTCGGGAGGCCACGCGACAAACGTAAACGTAATCGGCCACCTGTTTGGTCCGAAAGACCTCATCCTGCACGATGAGCTGGTCCACGACTCCTGCCTCCAGGGGATCAAGCTATCGGGGGCTGCGCGACGCGGTTTTCGACACGACGACGTAGAGCATCTGGAGAGTCAGCTGCGCGAACTGCGGCCGCACTACGAGAAAGTGCTCATCGTCATCGAAGGTGTGTACTCGATGGACGGCGACATCTCGAACATACCCGGATACGTCGCCCTGCGCGCAAAGTACGGCGCGCTGCTCATGATCGACGAGGCACACTCTTTCGGCACAGTCGGCGCCACCGGCCTTGGTGTGCGTGAGCACTTCGGGCTTCGCGGATGTGATGCGGATATTTGGATGGGTACGATGTCGAAGTCCCTCGCATCGATGGGCGGCTGGGTCTCAGGCAAGGCGTCGCTCATCAAGTATCTGCGATACTCGGCGCCCGGCTTTGTCTTCGCGGCGGGAATCCCTCCCGCCCTCGGACAGGCCGCGCTCTCGTCACTCGAGCTGATGCTGCAGGAGCCGGAACGCGTTGTGACGCTGCAACACAACTGCGCATACTTCTTCAAAGAGCTGTCCTCGCACGGAATCAACACCGGCCCCGCGCTCGGAGAGTCCCCGGTCGTACCCGTCATTACCGGCGACTCGATGAAGGCGCTCAAGCTGTCCGAAATTCTGCTGGATCGCGGGATCAACGCGAAGCCGATCATCTACCCGGCGGTCGCCGAGGACGCCGCGCGGCTCCGCTTCTTCCTCTCATCCACACATTCTGAAGAGCAGCTCAAGCACACGGCCGCGATGATCGCGCAGATATTGAGCGAACTGAGCGAGTGAGAGTACTCTTCGCGGCGGCGTCTCCCGGTGACCTCGCAGGCGGCTCCTATGACGCTCAGCTGGCGCAGCTGCGCGAATCTGACCAACACCGGGCCGCCGACCTTCCCCGGGCCGCCTCACGGGAGAGCTTTGTGGCCTCGCGTCTGGTGCGCGACCGCCTCCTGCAGCAGCGCTGCGATTGGGACGGAACGCCATTGCTGCGATTGAAGGACGAGCGTCGTCTCTTTCGCACACGGGGTGGCGCCTGGGGCGTCGTGTCTCTGGCACACACGGATGGCATGGTTGCAGTGGCCGCGGCGGAGGGGATCGCGGTGGGCATCGACGTCGAAGCTGCGACGCGACCATGCCGCTTTCGTGCGCTTTCACAGCGCTATTTCTCATCGCGGGAGGCGACGCGGATACGCGAATTGGACGATCAAAGCGGACACCGTGCCTTCATCGAGCTTTGGACACTCAAAGAGGCCTACGGAAAGGCGACCGGCGAAGGTGTGGCGATGGTTGCAGCGCACGCAGAGTTTGAGTGGCGTCCGGCTAACGTAACAAACACGGCAGGCGGCGTGTATGGCGCCGTCGCTGTGCCGAAACACGCTGCGCCGAAACACGCTGCGCCGAAGCACGCTGTGCCGAAGCACGCTTCGCACGTCGTCACCACACAGCGACACCTGCGATTCCTGCGCAATGACGTCCCGCTCACGCAGTGGAGCTTCACGCAGCAACAACACGACGGCTTTGTCGTCGCGGTCGCCGCCGCCGCCCACGGAGTGCATTTCGAGTGTGTGGAAGTGTGGGCTCCGCATCCATTCTGAGCCGGTGCGGCTCTCACCCACACAGAATCAGAGGGCTTCGCACTGCTCGTCGTCGCAGACGAGTCCATCGCCGCACACCAACACGCCTTCGCTGCAGCGCGCATCAGCGGGCAATCCGACGCACTGTTCATCGTCGCAGGTGCCGCCGAAGTCGGCGCAGTCCAACAGCGTTGGGCTCCCCACGTTGCAGCCCATTACGAGTCGCTCGCCGCGACAGGTGCCGATGTCCGATTCTTCGCAGGTACCCACATCAGATTCGCACGCATTGCCGTCGGCTTCGGACACACAGCCGGCTCCGGGGTCGGCGCAGAATGCAGTCACCGGGCGTTCATCGTCGAGGACAAAGAGACAGGTCTGCCCGGTCTCAACCGCGCATTCAAAGCCATAGTCTTCGCTGACTCGGACGCAGGCGCCGGGCACGCCAAAGTACGTCGCGCAGTCGCGGGATTGAATCACGCCGGCGACGCAGCGGCTGAGCACGCTTCCATCACAACGGCCGCGCGCGCTTGTGTTCGAGCAGCTGGCTGCGGCGTCAACGTCGTCGCTCACGTCCGCGCCGTCTCCGCTGCCTGTGTCCGTGTCGTCGTAGCAGCCGCACAGGCCCAGCATGCATACAAGCGCGATCGCGGCGGCCGGCAGGTCCCCGCGCCGGCGTATCCACGGCGTGTTTGTGTGCTCCGCACCGGCGTCGAGCCGCGTCGAACCGCTCATGTGCGCAGATAGAATTTTTCGCCCATTCCAAACATACCGTCGAGGGAGACCCTGTCACCGCCCCCGGTCTGGACGTAACCGCTGAAGTACCCGAATGGCCCACGGTATCGGCTTTCAACGATGAGTGCGTTCAAATCAACTCGTCCATCGAGTTCGATAGTGAAGGTCGCGTCCACTCGACCCAGCTCATCACGAACGCGCCAGGTGGCGCCCACACCTTCGCCGTTTCGCTCGAACTTCACTGCGGGCAGCAGGTGCGGTTCCCCGTCGATCCACACACAGTTTTCGTTGTTCAGTGTGGGGTTGTTGCACTGGTTTCGGGTGAGATTGAACGCGAACAGCTTTCCGTCTCTCCACTGAGCTCCGGTTACCCAATCCCACTCCATTACGTAGGGGTAGTAGCCCTTGTGGTCGTCTACCAGCAGGTAGGCCTCGCCGCGCGTCAGCGGTACGTTTTCGCCGTCAATCGACATCTCGCCTTCGACAGGCAGCGGTGACTTGTGGGAGTACATCCCCCGGTTTCCATCGAACGGCAGGCTGACGACCTGCGGCGTAACACCGTTCGCAAAAGCCAGGACACTGCCGCGAATCGAGGGCGTGTCCTTTGTCGCTTTGATGTCGATTTCAAAGCTGAGTCGATTGTCCGCGAGTCGGTTGATGAAGCGAACCGTGCAGTCGTTGCTCTCATACTCCGCGCGCGAACGTACCAGGTTGTCCGGGATGGTGAGCTTCCACGGCGCGACCTTGCGCTCGTACAGATACTTCTTTTTCGCGACGCGATCGTAGAGCTTCACCTGGACGAGGCCGACGCTCTGCGCGTTGAAGAGTGCGACGATCATGAACCAGCGTTTGTTGCCGACCTGTACCGCCTGCCATTCTTTGAGTCGCATCCTCCGCATTGCGCGTGGCCACTTCACCCGCCCGCCGATCGCCGCGTCGATCAGGTTCACGGACGCGATGGGGCCATCGAAGGTTCCAAACTTCACGTTGCCACCCTGCACGAGTGCGTTGGGAGGCCTTTCGTAGGCGCGAGCTGTCATCGGAGTTCCGGGTGTGCGGATGCGGGCATCCTACCAGTTGTCGCGGAGGCTGCGCAGGGTTCGAAAGCAGCGCTCGCCGGCATCCTCAACCGAATCGTCGCTGAGCTCAGAAAAGCGGCCGGCGATATGCTCCTGCAGCGACGGGTCCAGTGCACGGTGAAACGGGTTGTAGGCGCGCTCCTCATCCAGCGTCAGCAGAAAAGGGCCGTCTTCGCGACGGTGTCGGTCAGCGCGGGCCTTGAGCTCTGCGGCGCGTTCATTGCCGGGCTCCACGTGCAGACAGAACGCGAGGTTGTTCTGTGCGTAGTCGTGGCCCGGATAGAATCTTGCGCTGCCATCGAGGTCTGCGAGGCGGTGACAGACCGTGTTGTAGAGAATGCCGGGCTCGCCGCCGAATTTGCAGGTGCCGACGCCGCCAACGAAGTAAATATCGCCGCTGATATGGTGCTCGCCGTAGGACGCGATCACGTGACCATCGGTGTGACCGGGGGCCCACCGTATCGCGAGCTCGATACCGCCCAGCGTGAGACGGTCTCCGTCCGAGACGCCTTCGTCATGAGGTACCGCGAACATCTGAGCGTGGGTCGATGCGATAACGCGGCAGTTGAGCGCGGCTTTCACCGCGTCGTTGCCGCCGGCGTGGTCCGGGTGGCCGTGTGTGGTAAAGATGCGGACCCGCCCGGGCGCGCGCGCGCGTACGAAATCGATCGCGGTCGCGGCGTCCACCGGGTCCACGATCAACGCGTCTCCGTCGTCCTCGACGTAGTACATGAAGTTGTCACTGATCGTAGACGCTATCGCTTCAACCTGCATGGCCGCTCCTCTTGTGCAGGTCCGGTCATACACACTTTCCCTACGCGTGTGTATAGGGGCGGTCGGACCGAAATGGGCGGCGAACAGGCTGAGAAACTCATGGGGAGAAGAAAGAAGGCGCCGCTCAAGCGAGGCGGTTTTCGCACGCAGGTCGAAGTCACCGGCGGCATCATCGAAGAGGCGTACCCGGTGCACGAGATGTACAACGGGTGGCGCCTTGACCGCTTTCTCGTAGCGCGCCTCAACCGCAGCTCGCGCACGCAGGTCGCGCTCTTCATTCAAAGCGGCGTGTACTTTGATGACGGCCGAAAGGTGAAAGCAGGCACGCGAGTTCGCGAAGGAGACGTCGTGCGGGTTCGACGTCAGGAAAAGCAAACAGCTACGGCGACCAGCATCGACGGCGTCAGGGTACTTCACGAGGACCCATACATGATGGTCCTCGACAAGCCGGCCGGCATCCTGGTTCACCGGACGGCGCGCGAGCTCTCGAACACGGTCACTGCGTGGCTCGAACGAGAGTATCCCGGCGAGCGGATCGAGGCCGCGCACCGTATCGACCGTGAAACGTCAGGGTGCCTGGTGTGCGGTCGCGGCGTGGACGCGATCCGTGCGCTGCGTACCGCCTTTGCCGACAATCGCGTCGCAAAGACCTACCGCGCCGTGGTGGTGGATCCGGACCGCGTATGGTCTGTCGGCGACCGGGTGACGGAGGCTACGCCTCTGGGGCCCGACGCGACCTCGAGTGTGCGCTTGCGTATCGGCGCCGGCACGCTTCCCTGCGCCTCACACATTCACTGCCTCTCTCGCAACGGCGAGTACGCGCACCTTGAGATCGCCATCGATCAGGGTCGCCAGCACCAGATCCGGGCGCATCTCTTCATGCGCGGCACACCTATCGCAGGCGACAAGCTCTACGAGATGGGTGACGAGTACTTCGACAGCTGGTCCCTGGCGCCTGACGACCCGGCGCTTCTGTCTCAGCTCCGCTCCCAATCGCACTGCCTTCACGCCTTACGGGTTGTCGTTCCCGGCGCTGAAGGAGAGCTTCGTGTCAGCGCCGACCTGCCGCAGCGAATCCTGGCTCTGTGCGCGGCGGATGCGGAAGGGGCAGGCGCAGGCTGAGCACGTTGCCCATCCGGCAACGTAGACCCCGCGCGAGCGCTCTCAGTCGATGTCCCAGGCGTCCGCATCGAATTCAGCCGGCGCCGAGGGCTCCACCTCTGCGACGGCCTCAGCGGCTCCGGTTTGCGCTCGAAGAGCGGGTGCACCCGCAGCCCTCGCACCTTCGACCGCGATGGGCTTTGCTGCCTCTTCGAGGACGGAGGCTACCGCTGCTTCGGGCGCGGGTTCGGCTACCGCCGCTTCTACCGGCGCGGCGGGCTCTGACGCCTCCGCAGGGGCTTCAACTGCAGGCGCCTCTTCCGGTGCGGCCGCCGCGGGCGTGGCCTGTGCGGGCGCGGCCTGTGCGGGCGCAACCGTTTCCTCGGGCGTCGCTGCCGGCTCCGCTACTGCAGCCGGCTCCACCGGTGCTTCCACGACAGGCGCAGGTCTCGGCGCAAGGTCTGCGGGTGTCAGGGCGTCCGGACGGCGCAGCGACTGATCAATGGACGCCACTCGATCGAGAGCCGCTTCGAGCTGGCTCTTCATGATGAGATACGCCTTGTCGTTGTTCTCGGCACGACGCCGCTCTTTCTCAAGGTCGACGACGGCGCGCTTCAGCTTGCCGCGAAGCTCACGTATCTCGCCGCGGTAGCGGTTACGCTCTTCAGAGACCTGCTCGTTGAAGCTGTTTCGGAGCTCGTTTGCCTGTGCGCGCATCTTGCTTCGAATCTCGGCGACTTCAGAGCGAGCCTTGGATTCGGCTCGTTGCAGGGCCTCGTCCGACACCGACGCCACCGGCTGAGCGGGCTCTGACGATTCCTGCGGTGCGGCCATCAGCCGATCCAGCTGTGCGCGCAGGTTTGCCGCTTCAGTCTGCGCGGACATCATCTCGTCGCGCATTTGAGACACATCGCCGACGGCCTTTCGCTGCCGCAGCGTCTTCTCAAGCTTCTTTGAGGCCTTTTCTGCTTCTGCCTTCGCCGAGTGCAGCTTCTTCTTGGACTCTTTGAGGTCTCCGCGCGCGCTGCGGGCTTCGGCGGCCTTCTTTTCAAGCTCCTGCCTGCCCTTCGAGACCTCGGTCTTCAGCGACGCGATCTCAGAACGCAGCGTTCCGATCTCCTCTTTGGCTACCGAGAGCTCCTCGTCCGTCTTTGCGCCGCGCGCTCCGAGGATGAGGTAGAGGACGACGATCACGAGGAGGGCGCCGAAGATGATAACAATGGGATCCATTACACACTCAGTTTCGGGTCGCCGCAGACAGATTGTGAAACCTGCAAGTCACTGAAATTTAAGCGTTTTTCAGCGGTCTGCGGACAAGGTGGTGTGTCTTAACACCCACCCTGGGGAGTGTCAATTCGGCCTTTTTTCGCTTTTGCAGCTGTGATCGACATCGGCGGCGCCTCTTGCTGCCGGCGCGCCCCTCTGGCAGTCGCCCCTGCCTGTGACTGAAGACGACATCATAGCGGCGCTGCAGCCGCACCTGTCGGCGCGGCGTCTCTCGCGCCTCGATCGCGTGATCAGCAGGCGAATGCACGGGATCTGCGTGGGTCTTGAAGGGCTCTATGACCCCGGGAATCGCTCGTCCATCTATCGAAGCGCTGAGGGTCTTGGCCTGTACTGCATCGATGTGATCTATCCGGAAGCTGCTCGCAAAAGCCAGGCAAGGCAGGTGTCCCGGGGCGCCGAGAAGTGGATAGAGGTACGAACACACAAGACCACCGCCCTCGGCATCGCGAGCCTGCGAGAGCGTGGGTACCAGATCGCAGCGGCGGATCTCGAGCACGCGCAACCCCTCGAAGCCGTCGACTTCGCGCGGCCTACGGCGCTGGTCTTCGGCAACGAGCGAGATGGGATCAGCGACGAGCTTCGTCAGGCTGCAGACTGTCGCTTTCGGCTGCCGATGCAGGGGTTTGCAGAGTCCTTCAACGTATCCGTCGCTGCGGCGATGAGCATGAGCATCGCTCGCACTCTGCGTGAACGTGCGATCGGAGCAGCGACGGATCTCGACGAGGATCAACGTCGGAGCCTGCGGGCACGCTACCTGCGTTTGGCGACGGGTTCGGCGGAGTTGATCCTGGAGCGGGCGCAGACCCCGATCACAACGTGATCTGCGTCAAACCTTTGCTTGACACTCTTCCGGCCGAAATCTAGTGTGCCGCCTCCGCGCGTCGGGCCATTTCGTGTAAATCGCTTAACGTGTTGGAAATTAAGGATTTATCTGGCGCCAACGGCGCTTAATGGCCGGTGCCGCGAGGCCCGCCCCGATGCAGGATCAGTGATGTACGCGATCATCCGAACAGGCGGTAAGCAGTACCGCGTCCAGGAAGGCGACGAGTTCAACGTCGAGAAGCTGCCGGCGAACGAAGGCGAAACCATCGTATTCGGCGATGTCCTCGCCGTCGGCGAGGGCTCGGACCTGATCGTTGGTAAGCCCAACGTCGATGGCGCACGAGTCCACGCTGACATCGTCAAGCAGGGGCGCGCGAAGAAGATCCTCGTCTTCAAGTTCAAGCGTCGCAAGAACTACAAGCG
>JAUICO010000145.1 GCA_030427825.1 bacterium
ACCTGCAGGAGGCCCTGACCCTCAATCCACGCCTCGTTGCCGCACGCGGCACACTCGGCGAAGTGCTGACCCACGCGGGGCAGCTCGAAGACGGCGAGCGCTGGCTCCGGGACGCACTGGAGCGTGCGCCGAGTCCGGACCGTCACGCACAACTCGGCTACAACCTGCAGCAACAGCACCGCTACGACGACGCCGTAAGCGCCTACCGGCGCGCCTTTCAACTCGACTCGACAAACGCCGGCTACCTGAACAACAGCGCCCGGTGCCTCCTGGCCGCCGGCGATGCCGACGCCGCCCTCGAAGAGATGCGCCGCGCGGTCACCGCAGACCCTGAAAACCCCCTGTGGCGCGTGCGCTCGATTGACCTCGCCCTGGAAGCAGGCAATCACGATACTGCCGTCGACCTCGCCGAACGAGCCGCTGCAGCGTTTCCAAACAACGCAGATATCGCCGCGACCCAGTGCAATACCCTCGCCCGCCACGGCGACACCACGCGCGCGCAGCTTGTGTGTAACAGTGCCGGCGACACACATACGCAGGACCCCCGACCATTGCGCTCTCTGGGCAGCATGTTCATCGGCATGCAGCGCAACGAAGACGCCGTAGCGGCGCTCACCGAAGCGCAGCGCCGTGCACCGGACAACACGACCGCGCTCAACCTTGCGATCGCGCTGCTGAACACCGACCGCTCAGCGCAGGCACTCAGCGAACTTGACGCGCTCGCGCAGCGGGCAGCCGCCGACCCCAGAATCCACTTCTTCCGCTCGGTCGCCCTCGACGACCTCGGGCGCAGCTCCGAAGCCACACGCGCGGCGTGCCACGCCGCCGAGCTCGACCCGGGGCACGCTGGCGCTGCGACCCGGTGTTCCCAGCGCTGAGGCGGCCGGTGCCGCCGAGGTCGGCGCTCAGTTTCCGGCGAAGATGAACTCACGCACCCGGGGATGTGTGGAAGCACGGATGTCCTCGGGAGTACCGAAGGCGATGATCTCGCCAAGGTACAGCATCGCTATTCGATCGCTGACTCTGAAGGTGCTCGCCATGTCGTGGCTTACGATCATCGCAGTAACGTCGAAGGTCTCCTGCGCCTCGACAATCATGTCATTGACGTACGCTGTCATGATCGGATCCAACCCGGTCGTGGGCTCGTCGTAGATCACAATCTCGGGGCGCGTAACAATGGCACGCGCCAGTCCCACACGCTTTCGCTGTCCGTTGGAGATCGCGGACGGATTTCGCGTTCCGATATCAGCGATCCTGAGCTGCTCAAGAGCATGGTCCGCCTGTTCGTACGCCTCTTTCTTTGATGGCGCGTCCTGGCCCCTCTGCTCAATCAGTGGAAACGCAACATTGTCGCGCACCGACATGGAATCAAACAACGCCGCACTCTGGAACAGCATGCCGAAGCGGCGACGAAACTGAATCAGCTCACGCCGCGTCAGCTTCGACACCTCGTGGCCCATCGCGATCACCGTGCCTGCCGTCGGCTGCAGCAGCCCAAGTACATGCTTCATGGTCACGGTCTTTCCCGAACCCGAGCCGCCGATGATCGTCGTGATCTCATTCGGAAGTATGTAGAAACTCACGCCCTTCAGCACTTCACGGTCGCCGAAGGATTTGCGCAGCTCGCGGACCTCTACCAACGGAGGATGCGGCGGCTCAGGCAGGTCCTCCCAGCGAAGCACCGCGTTCTCTGCGGACGCCTCGCCCTGCTCGTCAGACTCTTCCAGTCTGCTTGTTTGCTGCGCAACAAAGGCCTTCACTTCTGGATTGTCAGTCGCCCTTGTCTCGTCCGGCGTGCCTTCGAACCTGATCGCGCCGTCGTGCAGCATGGCCATGCGGTCGGCGAGCCGAAACGCGCTCGCCATGTCGTGGCTGATCACGACGCTCGTAATCCCGTAGTTGTTTCTGGCATCCACCAGCATGCGATCAACAAATTCAATCATGACAGGATCCAGCCCGGTCGTCGGCTCATCGAAGAGTACGACCTCCGGGTTTGTCACCAGCGCACGCGCGAGACTCACTCGCTTCTTCATCCCGCCGGACAGCTCTGATGGCGTCAGGCCGGCGGCGTCCGAAAGCCCCAGCTGACTGAGCAGCCCCTCCACCTTCTCGCGGATCGTCGCTTCGTCGAGACGCGAAACCTCACGCAGAGGAAAAGCGATGTTGTCAAAGACCGTCAGCGAATCGAAGAGCGCGTAGTTCTGAAACAGAGTTCCGATGCGACGCCGCGCCGTCATCAGTTCCCGTCGTGACATCTCCCGTGTGCTTCGGCCAAAGAGCAGGACGTCTCCTTCGTCCGGCAGCAGCAGCCCGTTCATCAGCTTGATCAGCACGGACTTGCCGGAGCCCGATTCGCCCATGATCACCAGCGTGGAGCCTTCGGTTACGGCGAGCGTGCAACCACGCATCACCTCACGCTCACCGAAGCTCTTCCAGACGCCGCGAAACTCGATCACCGGCACACCGGAGCGCGCCGTGCTCGCCGAGCGATTCGCGTCCACCACGCCCATCGAGAGCGTCGACGTGTCAGCCACAGCGGCCTCCCCGCTCCACGCGACGATTGAGGTCATGACAGACGCAAGTGCCAACCCCGCTAACGGACTTCATGCGTTCTCCCGCTGCGCTCTTCGTCCCGCGCGAGGCGATACTCGAAGGCGTCGGCAATCGCCTGCCAGCTCGCCTGCACAATGTTTGGACTGACGCCCACGGTGCCCCACACGTCGTCGCCGTCTCCCACCTGGAGAGTGACACGCACCTTGGATTCCGTCCCAACATCGGCTCCGTGCATCGCAACCCTGAAGTCGTGTAGACGAATAGAGTCCAGCTGCGGGTAGGTCGGCAGAAGCACACGCCGCAGCGCCTTGGTCATCGCATCCACGGGGCCGGAGCCGATCGCGGTGCCCGCAAAAGGGAGATTGCCGACGCTGAGTTTGATCGATGCCGACGTTCCCCAGTTGTTCATCCTGAAGTCAGCGGCGTCCCGACCACGAGCGATCGTAACGTCGAGATCATCCAGGCAGAAGTAGTCCGTGCGTCTGCCCTGTGCCTCACGCAACAACAACCACAGTGTCGCCTCTGCGCCGTCGAACGCATAGGTGTCCAACTCGACGGCGTTCAGGCGTCGCAGAATGTCCGCCGCGTTTGGATTGGTTGCGTCCAGGTCAATGCCCAGCTCTCGAGCCCGAGAGAAGAAGCCTGTGCGTCCGGGCAGCGTGTACCCGGTGATGCGTCGTTCATTGCCCACGCTCGCCGGGTCAATGTGTTCGAGCAACGCCGCGTCACCCGCCGGCTCGCCTGACGAAGCGCTCCACCGCAGCACGAAGGCGTCCGCGCCAACGTAGGCTCGGTGCGTGACCGGCCGCACACCGCACAATCGGTCTACGCGCCTGGCGCTGCGGGTAAGGTTCTTCAGCTTCTCCGGCGCCACACAGAGTCGCCCATATCGGTGCTGCAGCAGCGGAATCACACTGGACAGGCGCACCTGACCGCAGCGTTCCCCGTACCCGTTCAGGCAGCCCGCCACGACCTCGGCGCCGGCTTCCACACACGCCGCAGCGACAGACACCGCGATGTCACAGTCGTTGCTTGTGCGAACCCCAATGCGCACATCGTGCTCTGCCAGAATCCGGCGAATCGTCGCAGCTCCCCGGTCCGGCAGCAGGGAGCCACGATTGTCACTCAACAGTACGAGGTCGGCACCGCACTCCCCGGCAAGGTGCACTACAGGTGCTGCCAGAGGCGTCTGTTCGGCCAGACCGTCGAAGAAATGCTCCGCGTCCACGATCAATTCGTCGACACGAGGTCGCAGCCAGGCACAGGCCCGGGCGAGCTGCTCAAGTGTCTGTTCCGGCGTACATCCCCAGATGCGCTCCTGGCGACGCGCCGAAGCGATTACCCGCAGGCGAACTGCGCCGGTGCCGGCTGCCAGGGTGGACGCAAAGCGAGCGTCGTCGTCCGGCGAAAGGCCCTCATGACCAGGCGCAAGGCTCACGACGACCCGGGCCTCTCCGAGGGCCGCGTGCGATAGAAGATTCGCGGTCTCCATATCGACCGGGTCTGTCGCCGGAAAGCCGACATCGATCCACGTCAGACCCAGCTCACCGAGCAGCTCGGCTACAGCGACGCGCTCCGCGGCCGGCAGCGAGATACCGCAGCCCCGCATCCCTGCGTCGAGGGTCGAGTCGTAAATCCCTACACTCTGCGCCATTGGTCCGCGTGCCTCCCAGACCGCTGTGCTACGGCGCGCCGTCGCACTCGTCAAACACGCGAGGCCGACGGGACAAGGTACGTTGAGTCGGCGCGATGCGCGTCTATACTCTCACCCAACCCCAGAGAATGGAGCCCCCCGCATGTCCGTACGAGTGATCACTGACGCCGAGCTTGAGACTGAGGTCCTGCACAGCGATGTCCCTGTCCTGATCGACTTCTACGCGGACTGGTGTGAGCCCTGCAAAGTCCTCGCCCCTCACATTGAGGCGGTGGCGGCTGAGCGCGCAGGTACGTTGAAAGTGCTGAAGATCGACGTCGAGGCGAGTCCGCGAGCCGCGGCTGCGTTTCGCGTGCAGTCCATACCCACACTGGCGGTCGTGAGTGGCGGTCAGATACTGGATCTGGTGCAGGGTGCACTTCAGAAGTCCCAGCTCGATCAGTGGTTGAACAAGCTGCTTGGCGCTCCTGCCGGTGCGGATGTTGTGCAGACCCTGACCGTCGAGCAGGCGGCTCCGGCCATCGCGCAGGGGCAGATCGTCGCGGTCGACCTCCGGGTTGAGAATGACTTCAAACGCGCGCATCTGCCGGGTGCGATCAACGTGCCGGTGGTGGGGCTTGCCGACGACGAGCGCGAAGCGGCATTCGCCGAGCTTGCACGCCAACCGGGCAACTACCTCTTCTACACTCGAGCATCCAAAGAAGAAGCCGCAGACCTCGCAGACAAGGCAGCCACTGCGGGCGTCAGCGTTGCCATCCTCGAAGGCGGGCTGCTCTCGTGGGAAGTCGCCGGCGAACCCATCGAAAAGAGCCCGCGCACCTTCAACTGACACCGCGCCGGTGCGCCCTGAACATTGCTCAGTCGATGAAACCCGCGCCCCGCAGGTACTCGCCGAACTCCGGCCAATGTCTCGCGAGGTTGTCGTAGCGGCCGGGCTCGAAGGGCCGAGCAGCCTCCTCCAGCTGCTTCCTGAGCGACCTGCGATCGCCGCTGCTATCGAGCTTGGACAGTGCAAACGCCCGCAGCAGGCAGACCTCACGCATAGTTGCCCCGCTCACCATCCCCTGCAGCGAATCCCAGTGTTCCGAGAGCGCGCGCTCCGCGTGCTCCGGTCGATCTGAGCGTAGATTGATCATCGCTTCGAGAGGCGCGAGGGTGACGCGGCGTTCCTCACTGAGCTCGCTTCTCGCCGCCTCTAATGCGGCCTCTGCTTCGCTGATTCGACCGAGCCGAATCGCAGCTTCGCCGGCGCCGCTCAGCGCCAGCCCTTTGTACATCTGCCACGCCTTGTTGCGACCCGGAAGCTGGTCCGAGCGGAGCACCTCACCAAACAAACGCGACGCCGTTTCAAACTCGCCCTGCTGCATCGCCGTGACTCCGCGGTTCAGCACGAACAGAGCATGATAGCGCGGTACAACTCGCGCTCGCTTACACAGCGCATCCAGCTCGACTGCCGCTTCGTCCGCCCTGCCCGCCTGAAGCTTCGCGACCGCGCCCTCGTTGAAGTCGAGCAGCTCCCGCGCCCTGCCGCCGCGAGCGATCTGAAAAGCAAACACGGCGAAGTACAAACATACAACGGTCGCCAGGCCCATCGTGTTCTGGATCGTGGTGACTGCAAGAACGGCAGCCAGGGCGGCGATCACTCCGGTGATGACCACCAGCGCACCCGAGGTGCGGCGCCCGATGATGTGGTGACGACGATCATCGGGCCGAGGGCGCTGCGCCACCTGAAGGCTGTTCTCAGCCACGGTTGTCGCCGGCGGCGCCGGGTACCTCTACGGCCGCGATCGCATCTCCGGCGACAACCGCCTGACTGCTCTCGGTCACAAAGCTGACAATGCGGACGGCCGCGTCGCCCTCCCAGAGCACGGGATAAAAGAACTTCATGACCTCGATGAGGCCAATCTGCTGACCCGGCTGGATGATGTCGCCGGGGGACGCGAAGGCCGCTTCATCTGGAGATGGTCGGCGATAAAACTGGCCGTCCATCGACGCATCGATCGTGATGCCCGCATGCGCGGCACCCTCGGCGTCTGCGGTGGTGCCCGCTTCAAGCACGCGAAGTTTCATCAGCTCGCCGCCCCACTCGACGCCACCGCCGGCCACCTTTCCGGCGAGGGTGATGACGCTTCCAAGAACGCCGGCGGGCGCAGTAACACCGTAGCTTGTACCGGCCACATCAAGAGTGCCGATCACCACTCCGCCTGACACCACCTGATTCGGCACAACACGGGCAGAGAAGCGTCCCAGCCGAGGAGCACACAACACGTGTCCATCGTCCGACATGCGCGCGATTGCAGCTACCGTCTTCATCGCCCACCCTGAGCAAACACGACACCCAGGTCGTGCAGTGACCAGATGCGCGCGTTCTTCACACGTCGCACTCCGAATGACTGGTAGGCCATCTCAACCCCCGCTGAGAGATACGCACGCACCTCGTCGAACTGAACGATCTCGTCGATGTCCATCTTTCGTGCGCAGTCGTAGGGGTCCATGTCGGCCTCGATACGCTCTTCCACCGCGCGCATTCCGGCCTCAACCTTCGCACGCTCTTCCGGGTCCTCAGAGATGATCTCAAAGTCATCGTCGAGTTTGGAGTTGAAGGCACCGATAGCGAGAGTGCGCCCTTCCATGACGCCGAGCCGGGTGAGCGGGGTGCCGATCTGGAACACGGGCTCGTAGGGCAGGCCCGCCATCGCGTAGTAGCCCGCGCCCGAGGCCTTTCGCAGCAATACAGTGAACATCGGCGTTTGGTTCGTGGAGTTCGTGTAAATCAAACTCGAACCGTACCCCAGAAGACCCTGCTTCTCGGCCTCGGCACCGATGTCGAATCCGCTGATGTCCTGCAACCAAACAAGGGGAATCCCGTCATCGTTGCAGGCGCGACTGAACATCGCCACCTTCGCGACGCCTTCGCGATACAGAATCCCGCCGGGACGCTTACGCCCCGGGCGCGCAGGGTGGTCGCTAAGGCCCTGGTTGTTTGCGACGATTCCAACATAGAGACCGGAGATGCGACCGATGCCCACGATGATCTCGTTGCCGACATCAGGCAACACTTCCCAGAAAAGGCTCGAATCCACGAGTCGTGCGATGACTTCGCGAGAGTCATAGGGAGTCGTGGAGTCCGTCGGTATGACTTCCCGCAGCTCCTGCAGCGGGAACTCCGGCTCGTCTGCATCTGCGCCCCTGCGGTAGTAGTCAACCGACGACGAAGAGAGCTTCGCGACCTCGCCGCGGATAGCATCCAAACATGCCCGGTCGTCGGGGACCCGTTGATCAGCGCACGCCGAGAGGTGAACGTGTACATCGGCGCCACCGATATCCAACGATGACAGGTTCTGACTCTTTGCGCCCTGAATCAACGCCGCGCCGGCGATCACCATGTACGCCTGCTCGGTCATGAACACACAATCCGAGATGATGGGCATGTACCCGCCACCGGCAATGCAGTCGCCGAACACGCCGGCAATCTGCGGCACGCCGGCTGCGCTCAGCTCGCTGTTCTTCATGAAGATGTGTCCGGCGGCGCCGCGACCCGAGAACGAACGGCCCTGCTCCGGCAGAAAGAGCCCCGAGCAATCCACCAGGTAGATAACCGGCACCTTCAGCTTCAGCGCCATCTGCTGCGCACGAATGATTTTCTCGGGAGTGCGTGGCCACCAGGACCCGGACGCCACGGTGTTGTCGTTCGCAACGACGATGCACCAGCGCTCGCATACACGCAGAAACCCGGTAACGACGCCGGCGGACGGAGAGGTACGACCCGGCGCGTCGCCGAAGCGCTCGCCGTAGTTCACAAATGTGTGCAGAGGCAGAAGCTGTGTGCCTTCATCGGCGAGGGCCTCGATACGCTCCCAGGTCGGCATCTTGCCCTTGTCACGGACGCGCTCCCAGTACTTCTCGCCCCAACCCGCTCGCACCTCGGCGCGGCGCGTATCGAGCGTCTGCGCGAGCTCAGCGGCCAGGGGATTCGGTGCAGCTGTGTGCTCCCCGCCAATCGGTCGTAAGATGACTTTCGCCACGCTCAGGCACCTCCCTTAAGAAGCTGGGGATGTT
>JAUICO010000009.1 GCA_030427825.1 bacterium
CAAAGAAGACAAGGACAAAGATGTCACCGAGTCCGACATAGGCGAGCGGCCTGGGCCCCCCGGTGTACGCGTAGCCGAGAAGGATGCTGACGACACCAACCACCAGAATCGGCCAGCCGACAGCGGCGATAAGGACGGCTCCTGCGGCGGCTGCGCCTGCAAAGCACAGGGTGGCCGCGGCGCGTACAGTGTTTGGCCTCAGCCAGCCCTCTGCGGACGCGCGGGCGGGGCCAACCCGCTCTTCTGTGTCGGCGCCCCGCACGTGGTCGCCGTAGTCGTTGTACAGATTGGTGCCGACCTGAATGAGCATTGCCCCCGCGAGGGCAGCGACGGTCAGAGCGATATCGAAGCCGCTGTCGGCTGCCGCCAACGCTGCGCCAACAGCGACGGGCACCACTGAGGCGAGCAGGGTGCCCGGCCTGGCCGCAGACACCCATGCGGCGAGTCTGCCGCCGGATGCATGCGCGCGCTTCGCGTTGGTTCGGCCGGACGCTGATCCTGCGACTCCACTCATCGCGCGCCTCCGCCCTCTGATGCTCGGCTGAACGCGCGCGCGTTCAGTGCGGCAGCTTCGCTGTAGGCCGCCATGTGCGCGGCGACGTTAGCCGACGCGTCGACGCGAATCACCGTCACCCGAAGGGCACCGGTGTGTGCCTGCTCAAGGCGCCTGTTCAACGCCGCAAGGGACGAAAGCTCCGCGCAGTCGTCGACGAGGGATTGTGCCAGCCGCATGACATCGGTGTGCTGTGGCGTGCGAAAGTAGGGTTCAAATGCCGCGGCGTTGGCAGCGATAGGGAGGAACCCGAAGATGCCGCCGCCTCCGTTGTCGATCACGAATATGTCCAGCGCTGCGCCGCTCTCTACCGCCTGTACGAGGCCGCCGATGTCATGACGGAACGCCAGATCTCCGACCACCACACGGACTCGTGCGCGCGAGCCCACACATGCGGTTCCGACCGCCGCAGAGAGTGTGCCGTCAATGCCGGCAAGCCCTCTGGCGCAGTGCACGCGGCGCGCGCTTCGCGTGGGGCCGCCGAAGGCGCCGATGTCCCGAATCGGCATGCTGTTTGCGACAACGAGCACCGTGTCGGGTCCGGTCGTTTCCATGAGTCGCTGCGCGACTTCGCCTTCCCACAGGGACGATGACGCAGGCAGTACCGCGCTCTGTTCGGAACGACGTGCCCAGCGCTCAGCGAAGGCGGTCGCCGCCGTGGAGTCGGCGTTCGACGTCGCAGGCGGCGTAAGCCGCCGCAGCACTTCTGCTGTGCTTCCGCGAAGTACGTGTGTCGCTGGAATCTCGAGCGCTGCGTCTACGAAGGCGGAAACAACAATGTGCGGTTCTGCGCGCAGACCCGAAAAGGCCCGGTGTGTGCCGCTGTGTATCGGCGCCATTCCAACACGTACCACCGTGTCTGGAGTCAAAGCCCCGGGAAATTCACCGGACTGCAGCGTCAGGTCGAAATCTGTGCATACCGCCGGATGATCGAGCGGGAAACCGGCCGCTGCGCTCAGGAGAACCGGCCAGCCGAGTGCGTCGGCGAAGTGCGCGGCGGCTGCGGCGTCGGCACTGTTGCGCAGGCTGAGGGGGCCAAGAAAGAGCAGTCCGCGTTGCGAGCTCGCAAGCCGCGGCGTCGACACCCGTTCGGCAGCCGCTGCTGTGTCATGCAGAGCGTCCGGCGTGTGTTCGAGCGCGGCAGGAACGGCCCGCTCAACCTGAGAGGTCGGGGGCTCATCGGCTTCAGGCATCCAGAGCGGCTTGCGGAAGGGCGCGTTTATCTGGACCGGTCCGCGCGGCGTGCGGCAGGCGCGGCTGACCGCGTCCAGCACCAGAGTACCGGCCTCTTCGCCGGCCGCGGAGTCGTCTGCCGAACCCGGAACCGGGAGCGCGGTGAAGTGGCTCGTGTGGTTGGCGAAGAGGCGGTGTTGATTCGTGGTCTGGGAGGCGCCGACGCCGTGCAGCTCGGGCGGGCGGTCCGCGGTGATTACGATGAGCGGAGTCGCCGAGGCGTGGGCCTCCATGATCCCCGGCAGGTAGTTTCCGGCGGCGCTCCCGCTCGTGCAGACGAGTGCGACCGGGCTGTCTGTGTGTCGCGCTGCGCCAAGTGCAGCGAATGCCGCGCAACGCTCATCGACAACGACGTGGGTGTGCATGTCCTCGCGCTCGGCAAGGGCGAGTACCAGCGGCGTGCTGCGTGATCCCGGCGAAAGGAACACATCGCGGACGCCGCCGGCATACAGCGCGCTAACAACCGCGCGTCCACAACGTCGGTTGGCGCGAGCCGTCCGCAGCTGCGTTACGTCGCCGGCTTCTGCGCTCTTCAGCCCTCGCATGGCACCTCTCGAAGCGCGCTGAGCACGGTCTGCATTTTGGAACCGGACTCACGCCACTCCGCGGCGGTGTCTGAGCCGGCGACGAAGCCTGCGCCGCCGTACAGGACGGCCGCATCGTCCCGGATCAGCGCCGAGCGGATCGCGACACAGAAGCGGCCGTCGCCGTTCTCGTCAAAGAAGCCGATCGGAGCGCCATAGTATCCACGATCCAGGTCCTCGTGATCGCTGAGCCACTGCATCGCCGCGTCGCGAGGCGCGCCGCCGAGCGCCGGGGTGGGGTGCAGAGCGGATACGAGGCTGATGATATGTACGCCGGCGCGTGTCTGCCCCTCGATGCGCGTGCTCAGGTGAAAGAGCGAGGGGGTGGAAAGCACCCGCGGCTCATCGGCCGGCGTCACATTCACACAGTGGGGACGAAGGTCCTCGGCGATCGCATCCACGACGAGCTGGTGCTCGTGGCGGTCCTTCGCGCTCGCCCGCAGAGCGTCGGCGGCGACCGACTCATCGCCGTCGGATCGGTGGCGCCGTATGGTTCCGGCGAGGGCGTGCGTGATCACCGAGCCGTCTCGGGTCGCGACGAGTGTTTCCGGTGACGCCCCGACGAAGTGGCGGTGTGCGCCATCAACGCCCGGTAGAATGGCATGGAAGACGATCGCATCGGGACAGCCTGATTGTAGCGCCCTGACGGTCTCGCCGGCCGAAAACCTGTGTGCGGCTTTCGGCCGAAGTGCGCGAGAACGCGCGACGACGACCTTCGACAGGCTGCCTGCGGCGATGGCTGCGCGCAGGTCTTCACAGCGCTTGACCCACTCGGCCGCAGGGTCACCGGGATCGAGCTGTGTTGCGGCGGGTGTGCCGGGTGTGGCGTCCTGCTGCGACGCTTGCGCCGCGCGCAAATCCTCGCGCAACGAGGCCTTGTGACCGACGTAGAGGTCGTAGAGTCGGCTGCTGGAATCAGACGGGTTGACGATGATGTGGGCGAAGCGGCGCACGGCCTGCCCGCGGGCGGCCACAACATCGAGGTATGCGGGGATTCTCAGGAAAGCGCCCGGAAGGTCAGCCCATTCGCCACTTGAAGCGCTTCGGCGCGGATCGAACTTCAGCGCCGACACAAAGAGCGGGATGCCCGTCGCGGAGTCATCGGCCGTGAGTGAGTTTGCGATCCGCTGTACCCTTTTCGCCTGCGCTGCAAACTCTTCAAGGGAAGTGCATCTGAGACTCATCGCGGTGCCACGGGCGCGAAATGCAATCCCGTCCCCGGGTGAACGCCAGAGAAAGTCGTCGGTCTGCCCGGTGTCGTCAAAGCAGAGGTTACGTACATGAACGTCGCCGCCGGGGATCTCGATCCTCGCGACGGCGACGATGTTCTCCTGTCGGGCGCGCTCCAGACAGCGTGTCAGCACTGCCCGTGCACGCCGGTCGGCGTCGCTCTGGCGTTCCGAATCGGGTCGTTGTGCCGAGTGATTCAGCATGGGGAAGGGGTCTCCGGAGGCGAGTTCACAAAGTTGTGAACTCACGCCCGGACCCGACTAGCGACGCGCAGGGCGGCACGCAATCGCGGATTTCGCCGAACGCCGATGAAACGACGTGCGCCGGCTTTGTCGCGGACCGCAATGCCGGCCCTACGATGGGGGTCGCGCAGCGTCCGTGGAGGGACGCCTTGACCGATCGAACGCTTGCGGGCTAGAGGGCGCCGCGCCCGTTCGGGGCTGGAACGATTCAGTGCACCACGGTCATCATCGATGAACATTCACGAGTACCAGGCAAAGCAGCTGTTTTCGAAGTACGGGGTCAACGTGCCCCGTGGCGTTGCGGCATTTACTGTCGACGAGCTGGTCGCTGCGGCGAACACGCTCGACGGCCCGATCAAGGTCGTTAAGGCCCAGATTCATGCGGGCGGCCGCGGAAAGGCGGGTGGCGTAAAACTCTGCCGCTCCGAGGACGAGGTCCGAGCCGCCGCCGAAGGCATGCTGGGATCGACGATGGTGACACACCAGACCGGCCCCGCCGGCCAGGTTGTGCGGCGCCTCTACGTCGAGGAAGGCTGCGACATCGACAAAGAGTTCTACTGCGGCATTGTGCTCGATCGCGACACATCGCGAGTGACCTTCATGATTTCCACCGAAGGCGGGATGGATATTGAAGAAGTCGCGCACAACACGCCCGAGAAGATTCACTACTACGCTGTAAACCCGCTGACCGGGCTCACAGCGTTTCAGACGCGACAGATGGCATACGCGCTGGGCCTTGAAGGCAAAGCGGTCCGCGCCGTCGGCAAGTTCATGCAGGGCCTCTATAAGCTCTTTGTGGAGAAGGACTGCAGCCTCGCAGAGATCAATCCGCTGGTCCTTACGGGATCCGGCGACGTGATCGCTCTCGATGGAAAGATCAATTTCGACTCGAACGGTCTGTTCCGTCACCCGGACATCGAAGAGCTTCGGGATCGCGACGAAGAAGACCCCGCGGAAGTCGAGGCGTCGAAGTACGACCTCTCTTTCATCAAGCTCGACGGCTCGATCGGTTGCATGGTGAACGGCGCCGGTCTGGCGATGGCGACGATGGACATCATCAAGCACTACGGCTCGGAGCCGGCCAACTTTCTCGACGTCGGCGGCGGCGCCAACAAGGAGAAGGTCGCTGCTGCGTTCCGCATCATTACGGCGGACCCGAGCGTGAAGGGCATCTTCGTCAACATCTTCGGCGGCATCATGAAGTGTGATGTGATCGCGGAGGGGATTGTCGAGGCAGCCGGCGAGCTGGGCCTTACAGTGCCGCTGGTGGTGCGACTCGAAGGAACCAATGTTGACCTCGGCAAGAAGATTCTTGCGGAGTCGGACCTGGCGGTGATCTCCGCGGATGGGATGGCTGACGGGGCACGGAAGATTATCGACGCCATCGGCGACGCCTGAACTCGACGGAGACAGTATGGCTATCCTTGTAAACAAAGAGACCAAGCTCATCTGCCAGGGAATCACCGGCTCAGCCGGCGGTTTTCACGCAGGACAATGCCGAGCCTACGGCACAAACCTTGTTGCCGGCGTTACGCCCGGGAAGGGCGGGCAGCTCTTCGAAGGCGAAGTGCCGATCTACAACACGGTCGCCGAGGCACGAGACCGCACCGGCGCAAATGCGAGCATGATTTTCGTGCCGCCGCCATTTGCCGCCGATGCGATCATGGAAGCGGCAGACGCCGGAATCGAGCTGATCGTGTGCATTACCGAAGGGATCCCGGTCCTCGACATGGTGACGGTGAAGCAGTTCCTTCGCGGAACCAACTCACGACTTGTCGGTCCGAACTGCCCCGGCGTAATCACGCCGGACCAGTGCAAGATCGGCATCATGCCCGGCCACATCCACCTCGCCGGCCGCGTCGGCATCGTGTCGAAGTCCGGCACGCTTACCTACGAAGCGGTCGGTCAGCTCTCGAAGCTCGGCATCGGTCAGTCGACCTGCGTGGGTATCGGTGGCGACCCGGTGAACGGAACGGACTTTATCGACACCCTTGAGCTCTTCCAGGCGGATCCGGACACGGACGCGGTGATTCTCATCGGCGAGATCGGCGGTCAGGCTGAAGAGCTGGCTGCAGAGTGGATCAAGGCCAACTTCACGAAGCCGATCGCGGGCTTCATTGCAGGCGCGACGGCCCCTCCCGGAAAGCGCATGGGGCACGCGGGCGCCATCATCGCCGGTGGCAAAGGTACCGCCGACGAAAAGCAGGCCGCTCTCAAGGCTGCCGGCGTCGAGGTCGCCATCTCGCCGGCTGACATGGGCACGGCGCTCAAGCGTGCTGCCGGCCTCTGAGTTACGTCGGGCAACCGACCGCAGCTCCGTCAACTACAAGACAAACCCCCACCACAGCCGGAGGCCGAAGCGGTCCCCGGCGGTAGCGAACAACAAAGGAAGGAACCATGGCAATTGAGCGCACGCTCTCGATCATCAAGCCTGACGGCGTCGAGCGAAATCTCATCGGAAGCATCCTCAAGCGATTTGAAGACGCCGGCCTCAAGGTCGCTGCAGCCCGCCTTTCGCATCTGTCACAGCAGGAAGCCGAGGGCTTCTACGCTGTACACAGCGAGCGTCCGTTCTTCGGTGAGCTCGTCGAGTTCATGACCCGGAGCCCTGTCTTCATCTCTGTGCTCGAAGGCGAGAACGCCATCCTGCGCAATCGGGAGATCATGGGCGCCACGAATCCTGCAGAAGCAGCCGAAGGCACGATTCGAAAGGACTTCGCAAAGTCGATCGGCGAGAACACCGTGCACGGCTCGGACGGCCCGGACACCGCACGCGACGAGATCGCGTACTTCTTTCCGTCAAGTCAGGTATACGGCGGCTGATCGCTCGCGCCACCGTAGAATCGGCGCTTGCTTTCAACTGTCAGACACGACTAGACCGCCTGGGACGGACCGCGTCGCGTTGGCATGCCGCTGAGGCAGCTGTGCGCGAAGTGAGCCGTCCTTTCCGTGTGGGGCTGAAATCGTGGAAGCACAGTGTGACAGCGAGGGACGTGTCCTGCTTCGCGGCCTTACCCGCGAGCAGTTGACAACCTGGTTGGTTGAAGAGCTCGGCGAGAAGCCCTTTCGGGCGAAGCAGATCTGGTCGTGGCTCTACGTGCGCATGGTCTCGTCTTTCGACGAGATGACGGACGTGAGCAAAGCGACGCGCGCCCTGCTGAAGGAGCGGGCACGAATCGACTCCATCGAAGCACACGAGAAGCACGTCGCGCGAGACGGAACCACGAAGCTGACATGGCGTCTCGACAGCGGTGCCATCATCGAGTCCGTTCTGATCCCAAGCGCAAAACGGAACACCCTGTGCATTTCGAGCCAGGTCGGCTGCGCGATGAACTGCCAGTTCTGTTACACGGCGCGCATGGGCCTGGCGCAGAACCTCAACGTCGCCGAGATTGTCGATCAGGTGGTGCAGTCACGACGGCTGCTGGGCGAGGATATCCAACTCACGAACATCGTCTTTATGGGGATGGGTGAGCCGTTTCACAATCCGAACTCCGTGATTCCGGCGACCCTGATCATGATGGATCGCCTGGGCCTGGACTTCTCGCAGCGACGGGTGACCGTATCGACATCCGGGCTGGTGCCCGAGATCGAACGCTTCGGCCGCGAGACGCGAGCGCGCCTCGCAGTCAGCCTGAATGCGACGACCGACGAGGTGCGGGACTGGATCATGCCGATCAATCGACGGTACCCGCTTGGCGTTCTGCTCGAGACTCTGGAGCAGTATCCATATCGCAAGAACGAACGGGTCACCCTCGAGTACGTGATGCTCCGCGGGGTCAATGACACCCGTGAAGATGCGCGGCGGCTGGTGAGCATCACGCGACGCTTTCCGTCCAAGGTGAACCTCATCCCCTTCAACCCGCACGACGGTACCGAGTTTGAGAGTACGAGGCGGGCGGACATCGATCGCTTCGCACAGATACTCTTCTCCCAGGGCGTGAGCGTCACGGTACGACAGACTCGTGGCGATGATGGGATGGCAGCATGTGGCCAGCTCGGCAGCCCGGGGGAACGACGTGAGCCGAAGCGCATGCCCGCACCTGAGCGCTTTCGCGAGGCTCTGGCTTCCTGGAACGTAGGTGAGGGTTCCTGATGCGGTACGACTACGCGGGCCTCGGCGATGACAATCTGATCGAACGTGGGATGGACAGTGAGGTGCGGTCGTTGACGGCGATGCACGCCTCGGGCGCCGTGACCTTCATGAATCTCCCCGATATTGATACGACGGAGATCATCGGTGCGGCCGAGTGGATCCGGGAGCGCTTCGACAGCCTGGTCGTGTTGGGAATCGGCGGCTCTTCGCTCGGCGCTCGTGCGGGGATTTCGGCGCTCACACGTCCGTACTCTGGAGCTCCAAGGGCGGGCGGCGCGCCTTCGCCCACTCGGGTGTACTTTGTTGAGAACGTGGACCCGGTGACCCTGGAAGACCTGCTTGCAGGGCTTGATCCATCGAGGACCGCGCTCAACGTGATTTCAAAGAGCGGCGGGACGATCGAGACCATGAGCACTTTCCTGATCGCGCTACGCTGGCTGGAAGCGGCGGTGGGCGAAGAGGAAGCGCGCAAGAGAGTCATCGCGACCACTGATCCCGAAGCCGGCGCTTTGCGCCAGCTTGCGACCGAAGCCGGGTATCGAGACCTGTCTGTGCCACCGGGCGTCGGCGGCCGCTTCTCTGTATTGAGCGCGGTCGGCCTGCTGCCCATGGCGGTCGCCGGCCTTGATATTGCGGCCATGCTGCGCGGCGCTGCCGCCATCCGCGACGAGACGCTCGCCGAAGGCGCCAACTCCGCCGCAGGAATATTCGCGACGCATCAACTGCGCCTGATCGAGCGAGGACGGGGCGATATCGTCCTCATGCCCTACGCTGACGCCCTGGAAGACCTTGCAGCGTGGTTCGTGCAGCTGTGGGCAGAGTCTCTTGGCAAAGCGCGGGATGACGGGAGCGCGGTTGGACCGGTGCCGATCGCCGCTGTGGGGGCGCGAGACCAGCACTCGCTCCTGCAGCTTCTGATGGAGGGGCCCGACACCCGAAACGTGCTCTTTGTGTCGGTAGAACGCGAAGACCGGGGCCCGACGGTCCCTGAGGTGCCCGCCGCTCTGACGAAATTGCGTCATCTGCGCAACCGACGCCTTGGCGAGATCAGAGACGCTGAACTGGCGGGCGTTCGTGCCGGGCTGGCACGGCATCAGCGGGCCACCGCGACGCTTGCTCTTGAGCAGCTGGACGCTGAATCTGTCGGCGCGCTTTTTCTCTTCTTCGAAGCCGCCGTGGCCCTTGTAGGTTTTGGGTTGCGCATCAACCCCTTCGATCAGCCGGGTGTTGAGCTGGGTAAGCAGTATGCCCACGGGATTCTGGGCTCTCCGCAGTACGTGGAACTGGCCGTCGAGTTGGAGAAGGGAGCCGACGTTGCTGCCCGCAGCCACAATGTGAAGATCGTACGCAAGTGACTATAAGTCGGGCAAAGTATGCCGATGGCTGGGTCAGATGGCCCTGCGAGGGCCCTGCACACTCCCGTACGCCTGCAAGAGCGTGGCGCGATTCTCGGGTTTTGGCGGGACTAATGTCGCCGCCGGTTTGGTTTAGAACGTCGTGACAGTTAAGTTGCATAGAGACAGTGCCGAGGAGCCGGCTGGCGGCTCTCCGACCGTAGTGGTGAAATCCGTCGAATCGCCGGACTCCGCTGCGGTGCGACGTCTCGTTGTGATAGCGGGCGACGAGATCGGCCTGCGGTACAATATCGTCGGCAGCTTCACCATGGGCCGCGGCGACGAATGCGAGATCGTGCTCAACGACGAAGCAGCATCACGAGAGCACTGCCGGATTCGCCGCAAGCGCGGCCGCTGGTACATTGAGGACCTGCGAAGCACGAACGGGACCCTTGTGAACGGCCGTTCGGTTCGCTCATCGAAGCTCTCTCACGGAGATCTGATCACAATCGGTGAGACCGTCCTCAAGTACCTCGACGGGAGCGACGTTGAGTCAAGGTACCACGATAAGCTCTACCGCATGTCGGTGATGGACGAGCTCACGGGCCTCTACAATCGCCGCTTCCTCCTGAGGTCACTGGGCAAGGCGTGGGACCGCGCCGCGTCGTTGGATGAGCAGCTGTCGCTGATCCTGCTGGATATCGACCACTTCAAGGCGCTCAATGACGCAGAGGGCCACGTGGTAGGCGACAAGGTCCTGAGCGCTATCGGCGACCGACTGCGGGTGGGCGTCGGCGATGCAGGATTCGTCGGACGATACGGCGGCGAAGAGTTCGCTGTGGTGCTTCCCGGCGCCGCGATTGAAGAGGCCACCGAGCTCGCCGAGATGCTGCGCAACGTCGTCGCCGAGAACCCGTTTCATGTGCACGGCACGGCGTTGCCTGTCACAGTGTCCGCTGGGGTCGCTGATCGCGACGATATCGAAGGCGCCGTAACGGACGGGGCGCCCGATACAGACATGACAGAGTCCGCGTCGCTACGTCTGATTCAGGCTGCAGATCGACGCCTTTTCGACGCGAAAGGTGCGGGTCGAAACGCGGTCGTCGGCAGCAGGTCGGGCGGCGACTGATACCGAACGGTCTCGGCGCCGCGTGCTAACTGCGGGGTGCAGGGTTCAGGTGCGGATCAGCGACTTCACCCAGATGGTGCAGTTTGATCATGTTGGTCGGCGAGCCAACACCTGCAGGATGCCCCATCACGATGATCACCGCTTCGCCCTCGGCTACGGTGCTTCGTTCTCGTAGGGTAACTTCGACCAACTGAATCAGCGCGTCGGTGTTCGTGATCATGTCGATCAGAACCGGCTCAACCCCCCAATAGAGCGCCATACGGCGCCAGGTTTGAGGGATAGGAGTGAGCGCCAGGACCCGGCGGTGGGGCCGATACGATTTGATGAGCCGCGGGGTGGAACCCGACATCGTGAAACAGGCGATCGTCGACAGGTTCAACTCGCGCGCGGCAACGGTCGCTGCGCGCGCGATCGCCCGTGGTCCGCTCAGGACGACGTCCGACTTCTTGGCGTCGAGCAGCGTCTCTCTGAACACAGCGGACTCCGCTTCGACTGCGATCCGAGCCATCATCTCGACGGTCTCGACCGGGTACTGCCCGACGGCCGTCTCTCCGCTGAGCATTACTGCGTCACTTCCATCGAGGATGGCGTTTGCGACGTCAGATGCTTCAGCCCGCGTTGGCCGCGCATTGTGCGTCATGGACTCGAGCATCTGGGTGGCCGTGATCGTCAGCTTTCCACGCTGATTCGCCATCTCCAGAGCGCGCTTCTGGATGACAGGAACCCGCTCCGGCGGCAGTTCGACGCCAAGGTCACCCCGGGCGATCATGATACCGTCCGATGCGGCGATGATGTCTTCGAGGTGCTGCACCGCCTGCGGCTTTTCGATTTTCGCAATGATGTGCGGCGCCTCTCTGCCCGTGGGCAGGTAACAACGCAGCTGATGTATATCGAGGCCGCTTCGGACAAATGAGAGCGCTACGAAGTCGACGCCCAGCTCAATCCCGAACTCAAGATCCCGGCGGTCCTTAGGCGTCAGAGAGGGCAACGACAGCGGCGTATCCGGAAGGTTGATTCCTTTTCGGTTCTTCAGCTCGCCGCCGATGCGAACCACCGTGTGAACTTCATCATCGGTGGTTGCCGTGCACTCCAGAAGTAGCAGCCCATCGTCCAGCAGGAGGCGGTCGCCAACGCTGATGTCTCTGGCCAGCTCCGGGTAGGTCGTCGAGCAGCGGGTGTGATCACCCACGATTTCGTCCGTGACGAAGACAAAGCTCGCTCCCTCTTCAAGAATTACAGACCCGCCTTCAAAGGTCCCGGTGCGAATCTTCGGCCCCGACAGATCCTGCATGATCGCTACGGGAACCCCACGCTCGGCGCTGACCTGTCGGATCAGCTGGAAGATTGCGCGGTGGTCTTCGTGCGAGCCGTGGCTGAAGTTCAGGCGCGCTACGTTCATTCCGGCGTCGATGAGGGCGCCGATACGTTCTTTGCTGTTCGTTGCCGGGCCCATTGTGCACACGATCCTCGTGCGCCGTCCCGCAGTTACAGTGTCGCTCACCTGTATCAATCCCTGATGTAGCAGACAGCCGAAGTCGCGGGGCTTCCGAACGTGGCAAGGTTGCGGGAGACAATATTGAATGAGTCGCTGTCCAGCCGCGGGCAATCTGCGGAGTTGGCTCGAGCGGCGCAGATGTAGTTACCGTCAGACCCGGGCCTCTCCACACATTCTGAGAATGACGGACAGTCACCGATAGCACCACAGGACACCGTGCAATACGTGATGCTCTCGGCGCCGCGTGTTTCGCGAACGCAGGTGCCCCCGAGGCAGTCCGCATTCGAGGTGCACTCCTCGCCGATGTGCGCAAGGTCCCGGATCCAACACCCGAGCTCCCAACTGAGGAAGCCACCGGCGGTCTCACGCACGGGCAGCTCTTCGCACTGGGTGTTCGGCCGTCCTGCGACCGCACAGTTGTTCCCCCGAGTGGCGCAGTTGCCCCGCGCCACGCAGAAGTTGAGGCCGCCGAAAAGGTTGGTTCCGGTGAAATCAGTGCAGATTTCGCTGGTGTCGTTGCAGCCGTTCTCAAGGCAATTGCGGGTCGTGCAGTAGCCGGTACTGAGCGCGCTGTTCGCGAGGGTGCACGCGCTGTTTCCGTAGGTGGCGAGGTACTCGGAACCGCAGATGCATCGATAGCCGACGCAACCGGGGTCCAGGCCGACGTCCTGCGTGCACACGTCGCCGGTATTGCCGCCGCCAGGCGTGCAGTTGCCGCCGATGCACCGGCCCTGAGACGGGCACGAGAGGACGCTGCCGAAGGTTCCATCCGGGTTGCACCCCTGAATCGTGTTCCACCCGTTGCATGTGGTCTCCCCCGGAGTGCAGTCATCGCTGGTGGGGCCGCACTCGATGTCTACGCAGGGGCGGCAGATGGGGGATGCGCCGGTGTCGTCGCAGATCTCGCCTTCTGTGCACGCGGTTGATCGTATGATCTCGCCGCAGCGTCCGCAGACATCGATAGTGGTGCGGTCAGCGCTGCATCCAGCCGTAAGCGGGGCGCACTCATCAGAGACCACTTCGCAGTTGGAAGTGATGTCGTTGGTCGTGTCCCCGATCACGTCGGGCTCGTCAGCGACGTCGTTCGCATCGCTGAGGTCCGGCTCGTCAGCGGTGTCGCCGACGTCGCCGGTGTCGGCTACGTCCTCCAGCTCGGACGGCGTGTCTTCGACTGCGACATCGGCGGTGTCTTCGACCCGGGTGTCTTCAGCGGTGTCGCCGTCGATGAAGACGGCCTCAGCGCAGGCTGACAGAGCGAGCGCAGCCCCGAGCAGGAGGGCGATCAGGACCGGCGAAAGCGACGCCGCCGGCCGCGGCCTGTGGCCCCGGCGTCGGGTAGGTTCGTGTGTAGGGTCGAAATTGGCGTGAGACAGATCACTCATGCGCGTTACCATAGCGGAGGGTCAGAGATCGCTCCACCACCGCGCGTGCCGCCGGCTGGTGGGAGCCCGGGTCCCGGATTGGGGCCTGTGGCCACCGTGGCGAAGACGCCGGCTGCGGAGGTTAACAGCATTCGGTACCCGGACAGGCCCAGGGTCACGCCGCGGCGGGCGAAGTACGCGTCGAGGCGGGCAGAGATGTAATAGTCCTGTGCGTTTGGCGCCCATGCGGCCGCGACGCTCGCGCGGAGTGGCCGCTCGCCGGCGCTGACCTGGGCCCACAGTGAGCTGCCATCGAGCATAGATTGCGGGTGTGCGGCGGCAAGACCGAGGAGCGAGCGCGTTGGCACGACCTGCCGTGTATCCCCACGAAGAAGCGCGCCGCCGTCGATGGAGAGACGCCGCTCCAGGTGGGCGGAAAAGCGAGCGCTGAGCATGTCGGGGGTGGCGTCAAAATCGCCGCCGGACTCCGCCTGTAGTGAGAGGGCGCCTGCAACGGTTCGTGCGGTGACAAACCACCGCTGTTGGTCGTCCGCGAAGGCGGCGCCGGAGCGAACATGCAGGTGTCCGCCCGCCCACCAGACCCTGCCGATGATGTCCGCGATCGCGTGCCAGTCCGGCCCTTTCGCTGCGCGCTGTACCGGCAGGCTCCATGCGCCTGCGAAGAGTCGCTGCCAATCGTCGCTGGAGTCGGTGTCCGCGACCCGATCGCGAGAGGTCCAGGAGGTCGAGCTGCCAATCGCCGCAAAAGCGCCGAATCGCAGCGATGCGCGATGGCTGCGTACTGCGGCGAGGTCGACGTCGAGCGCCGCAGCTGCCTGCGCCGACGTCTCGCTGATGCTGCCGGAGAGCCCGCGATATCGCTCACTCTCGCTGACGATTGCGACAGCCACCTGGGGTGTCAAATCGACGGCCCCGAGGCGATAGGGGACGAAGGCTCGAGCTCGGAGGCCCTCGCCGAGCAGCCACGCCGAGGTCTCGTCGGTGAGGCGACCCTGCTGCGGCGGGGCGTCTGCAAGCGCGAACAGTGTGCGGCTGTCGGCCGTCAGCGTCCGCACCATGGCGCTGATTTCGATGCGCACCCGCTCAATCTCTGCGTCCGCGAAGACGGCGACGCCGGCACGATGCAGCGGCGGTGTGCCGGCGTCGGCGCTGCCGGCTACCCCGTAGTCCAGTGATACAGCGATGCCGCTGTCAGACCACCCAAGGCTGAGGTCAGCGTGCTGCCACGGCGCGTGTCGACCCGCGTAGTGCCCGCGCCATAGCTCCCGGCCTTCGTCTGTCGCGTTGACGTCGAGGCTCATCGAGAGCCGTGCGCTGTCGCCGAGATTCCACTCCGTTGCACCACGAAGGTCGACCCTCGCTTCGCTGTCGCTCTTCATGAAAGAGGCGACGATGCCGCCGGCTCGGTTGTCGTAGCGCAGGGAGGCGATCGGCGTCAGTGGCGCTACCCCGATGTCCACTCTGAAGGCGTTGGCGTCGTCGACAGCCAACAGCAGCCCCGCCGAAATTTCAGGGCCCGTGATCGCGCGCCAGCCGACGGTTACGCCGGTCGCACCGCTCCTCGGTGGACCGGCCTGCGCAACCGACGCAAGCATCGCTGCGGCGAAGAGCAGGGCCGGAATCAGGCGCTGCCGCTGAATGGTACGCCGATGAACCACAGCCAGGAGCTTCGGGAATAGGGAATCCACGCGCCAGGTTACAGGACGGCCCCTCACCGTCAACATCACACGAGGTTGGACCGACTCATTGGCCGCTGATAACGCCCTCGCGGGTGTACGTGTGTTGCAATCTCTCGGCGTTTAGAGAGGGGGACAGGATGAGATTCAAAGCTGGTGTGGCTGTTTTTCTAATGGCGGGTTCTCTCGTGAGTTCAGCGACCTACGCGGAGGTTCCCGAAGAGGAGCGTGAGGCGCTGGTGAACACGGTCCGAGAGGGTCTGGCGAGCGAAGATGTCGGCGTTCGATCGTGGGCGGTTCGCGCAGCGGGCCTGATCGGCGAGCGTGAGTTTCGCACAGAGTTCGACGCGGGCACCGAAAACGCCGAGGCAGCCGTACGGATTGCGTCCGCGTGGTCGATGCTGACCGCAGGGTATCATGAGCGGCAGGCGCGTGAACTGCTGGTTACCGAGATCGTAGAAGGTGACGCGCCGACACGCACTGTTCTTCTGACGCGCATTCTCCCCAGCCTGGACGACGAGCACCACGTGGCCGTGCTTGAGGATGCCCTGGAAGGCATTTCCGACCTGTCCGCGCTTCGCCAGGTCACCGATCACCTTGCCCGCTTTGCATCCGGCCACGCTTACGAGGTGCTGGATCGTGTGGACGAGGTCCCTGCCGATCAGCGCGCCGTGTACGTCGATTCAATCGCGAACGCCGGTCGCCCCGAGGGCTGCGGTATCGCCGAATCGCTCATCGACAGTCGCAACGCCGACCTGCACGCCGATGGAGCGAGGATCGCGATCGCGCTCAATACAGCCGAGTGTAGAGAACACCTCGATCCGCTGCTCGCGTCGACGGACGCAGGCCTTGCGCAACGCGTAGGATTCCACCTGGCGCGGTTTGGAAACGTCGACGCGCTCGGTCGCGTGAAGGATCTGGCGCTCAACCCGGAGATGCCCGAAGACAGCCGCATGGCCGCGCTGACGCTGCTTCGTGATTCCGCCGCCCACCTGCTCTCGTTCGACGAGATCAGCGCGGTGGTCGCGGAAGACGGGCGCAGCGATGCGTTTGTTGAGCGTGCCTACGAAACGATGGGGGCCACGCAGAGCGCCGAAGCGCTGACGTACCTTCGCGGACTCGTTGATGGCATGTTCGCCGACGAGCGCATGAATGGACTGGCCGGCATCGGCTACTCCGGCGACGGGTCCGACGTCGCCCTCGTGCAGTCCATTGTCTCAAACCCGGGCGAAGAGGCGCTACGCATGCGTGCAGCTCGCGCTCTTGGGAACCTCGGCGGTGATGAGGCGGCGGCGCATCTGAGCGCGGCATTGCGTCGTGCGCGCTCTGAGAGTGTGCGCGGCGAGATTATTCGCGCGCTGGCTCGTACCGGGTCGGCGGAAGCGGTGCAGCCGATCACGTGGGAGCTCTCTTCGCGCACAGAATCCGCAGTCCTCGCAGCCGTTGAGGCGCTGGCTGAGATCGGTGACCCCAATGTGGCCTCGCAGATCGAGTCTGTAGCGACGAACAACCGAAGCCCGATTGTGCGCTGGAAGGCCACTGTGGTGCTCGCTACCATCGATGAAGCCGCCGGCCGCATCCGACTGCTCCAGATGCTCGACCGCCTGCCCGAGGGGTGGGAGGCCGACGTGGCGGGGCTCTCGCAGCCGCTGCAGGACGAGATTGACGTGCAGCTGCTTCGCCACTCGAACCCCGGGGTGCGAGATGCTGCGCTGATGCGTGTTCGTAGCCGCCCCGACGGCGGCCTCGCGGTGATGCGCGAGATGGTAGTCAACGCGAACAACATCGACATTCGTCGCCAGGCGATCGCAACGGTTACTGCGGCCGGCGACCGGGCTGACGCGCAGCTCTTCCAGCAGCTGACTACGGATCCGGAGCGCAGCATTCGCTTTCAGGGCTACGCGGCCCTCGCAGAGCTTGGAGACCCGGCGAACGCGGAATTCTTCGGCAGCTACCTGGCGAGCGCGGACGCTACGGTGAAGATGATCGCGACCTACGCCACACTACGCATGCACGCGGACTGAGTAGCCCCGGGGTTGCGTCAGAAATGCGCTCAGAAGCTCAGGTGCACGTCGACCCGTGCGCCGTTGGGAGCGACCGACGGCGCGAAGGTGACGTTGGGCTCGTCGCCACCGCCGCCACGAGCTGCCTTGACGATCAACCAGGTGAGCCCGACTGCGGCAACCGCGCCGCCGGCTCCGTAGAGCACGTTGGCGACAAGCGCCTGACCGTCGCCCGTCGACTCGAGGTCTGCGAGCCGGTCCAGATCGGGGTTCGCTGCTGACGCTGCCGCATCGAAGTCGCTTTCAGTTGCGTTCATCTGCGCTCCGAATACTGCGCCTGTCGCAAGCGCTGCGACTCCGAGTCCCGTGACGATCGCAGGCGCAACGATCGAAGTGCCGCGGGCGGGCTCCGCCTGCGGGTCGTCGACAACGGGGTCTCCCGGCAGTCTGAGATCGCCAAGGGCGGGGCCATCAGGTCGCTCTGTGGCGTCGGGCGGCTGCGTCGCCGGTACCTCAGCGTCGGGTGCCTCGCGTCGAGTCGTGGCCGGGCCGGGCACAGAATCAGGCGGGGCAGGTGTTGCCTGCGTCGGGTCAGCCTGCGCCGGTGCCACGCGCTCATCAACAGTGGACGGAGGCGCAGCACTCTGAATGAGGTTTACGCCGGTGTTGATGCGAGCGATCTGTTCCGGGTCGTCGCCTACCTGCACAACGTACACACCGGCAGAGAAGCCGGTGAGGCGCAGTGGTGTTTCGCCGACGTCCTCCCCGTCGATCTGCACCCGGAGGCCCGGCGCAGATCCGGGAATTTCGACCACCGCAGAGGGCGGGAAGAGCAGTGAACGAACGGTGAGACGCAGCTCTTCAGGGCCTGCAGCGCCGGGGGGCAGCTGCTGCTCGCGCTCCGCCGCCATGTTGCCTTCGGTGAGGTCCCAGAGGACCAGTTGGACCAGCACCGCATCGCCGATCGGCGACAGGCTGCCCCAGGCGAGGAAGTCACTGCCGAGGATGTCAGAGATTGACTGGGAGCACTCGAAGGTCAGCTCTTCGCAGCCGATAGCCAGGAGCATCTCGTCCTGGGACTGCGGTGGAACGTCGTTGAGATCGAGGCGTGGGTGCAGCGCGATCTCCGCGCGAAGGGCGTCGTAGAGGTCGTCGGCCACCGTAGCGTCGACACCGAACACGTCGAGCTCAAGCACCGTGACGACGGCCTCAGGGGCCTGAGCAGACGCCGGAGAGGGCGCAAGAAGGCAGGCGGCAGCGAGCAGGCTGCACAGCGCGGAAGATATACGTCGCGACAATCCGGTCATCACACAGCTCGATGAGCGCCCGAAGGCATTTGACGGCATCTGGGCATTGACTCTACGTCAGCGGCCCCTTCGACGTCTACCGTGAGCGTAATGCTGCGCCTTGAGAACATTTCAAAATCCTACGGCGGTAACACCCTCTTTGACGGACTGAACTGGGAGCTCCTGCCGGGGCGCCGCATCGGCCTCGTCGGCGCCAACGGCGCGGGTAAGACTACGCTCTTCCGCATCATTGAAGGCGCGCTCGATCCGGATGACGGCCGCGTGCTCGCGTCGAACAACGCAACGGTGGGCCTGCTGCCGCAGACCGTCGGCGAGCTGCGCGGCAGCACGGTCCTCGAGCGGGTGCTCGACGCCTTGCCTGAGTATCGTCAGCTTGAGGCACGCATGGAGGCGGTGCGCCGCCAGATCGTCGATTGCGCGGAAGACCCTGAGGCCGCCGCCGCGTTGTCCGACGAGCTCGGCGAGCTCGAGACCCGGTACCTCGCAATGGACGGCTATCAGGTGCTGCCTCGGGCGCGCTCGATTCTATCGGGGATGGGCTTCGCGACCGCAGACTTCGATCGGCCCACGGAGGAGTTCTCGGGCGGCTGGCGCATGCGCATCGTGCTGAGCGGATTGCTGCTCAAGCGTCCCAGCGTCCTGCTCATGGACGAGCCCACCAACCACCTGGACCTGCCCAGCCTGCAGTGGCTGGAGGGTTTCCTCACAAGCTACGAAGGCACGGTGGTCGTGATCTCCCATGACCGCTACTTCCTGAATCGCCTGGTCACAGAGATCGCTGCGCTCGAGCCCGACGGCTTCTTCGTCTGCCCGGGAGACTACGACGCATATACCGAGGCTCGCGAGCTACGCATTGAGATGCTCGACAAGCGGGTGCTTCGAGACGCCAGGGAGCGGGAGAAAATCGAGCAGTTTATCGAGAGGTTCCGCTCTAAGGCGACGAAAGCAAAGCAGGTTCAGAGCCGCGTGAAGCAGCTTGAAAAGCGCGACTCGGTGAGTCGTTCCCAGGGGCGACGCTCGATGGCGCTGACCTTTCCCGAGTCTGAACGTTCCGGCAAAGATGTGCTCCTGCTGAAGAACGTCGCAAAATCCTATGGCGACAACACGGTGTATTCGGACCTGAGTCTGACGATCACCCGGGGGGAGCATGTCGCCCTGGTGGGCCCGAACGGGCAGGGCAAGTCGACCCTTCTCAAGCTGGCAGCGTCGGTGATCGAACCGGACGCGGGCTCCGTGTCGCTGGGACACAAGGTCGAGACCGGCTACTTCGCTCAGCACCACGTTGAAGGTCTCGATCTGGGCCAGACGATACTCGGCGAGATGGAGGCGCGGGCCACTACCGACACCTTTCCACGGTGTCGTTCCATCCTGGGCGCGTTTCTCTTCAGCGGCGATGACGTGAAGAAGCGCTTGAGTGTGCTGAGCGGCGGCGAGAAGCACCGCGTTGCTCTGGCGACGCTTCTGCTGCGACCCAGCAATCTGCTGCTCCTTGATGAGCCGACGAATCACCTGGATATGGAGAGTCGCGAGGTGCTGCAGGAAGCCCTTGCCGGCTACGCAGGGACCGTCATTTTCGTCTCCCATGACCGCCACTTCATCAACGCGGTCGCAACCCGTGTTCTACACGTCGAGGGCGGCGTTGCTCAGAGCTATGACGGTGACTTTGAGTACTACCAGTATCGCCGGGAACAGGACCTCGCCGCTGCTGCGCCGGCTCCTGAGGCGACCGCGGCGGGAGCCAAAGAACGGCGCCGGGAAGAACGACGTCGCTCAGCGGAGCAACGCAAAGAGCTGCAGTCGGCAACACGCGAGGTGAAGAAGCGCCTCGCGGCTGTCGAAAAGAAGGTCGCCGAGTACGAGACTGAGAAGGACGCGGTGGGCGCGAAGCTCGCGGATGTGACCTTTTACACGTCCGCACCCGGTGCCGAGGTCGCGGAAGCGACGAGGCGCCACAGCGAGCTCGAAGTGCGCCTGAACGGCCTCTATGAAGAATGGGAGGAGGTGGGCTCAGAGCTCGAGCGCATCGAAGCGCGCTTTGCCGACAACAGCGGAGGGTGACCGTGACGCGAGCGTTGTGCAACGCCCTCGGCGCGTTCGGCGTCTAGACGGAGTCTGTTGCGTCCCCGACACGGCCGGCTCTGCCGCCCAGCCAGGTGAGCGCGAGGACCGCGATCAGGCCGACTACGAACGCCGCCAGCGCGGGCAGGGCGGCGCTGAAGCTGTCCGGGATAACATTCTTCACGGGTCCGCCATGCAGGGCACCGACCTTGAAGGGCCAGAGCACGCGCAGGGATCCGATCATGAGGCCGACGAGGGCTCCGAGAGTAAGGTCCCGATGCTCGCGTAGGAGGAAGCTCAAGAGTCGCGAGAAGGTGAGAAGGCCGAGCAGGGCCCCGATGCTGAACACGATGACGAAGAGCAGCGGTTCCGTGCGAATGGCGCCTTCCATTCCCCCTTCGATCAGGCCCTTGAGCGAGCTGAGAACGAAGTAATACGCGCCGAATATGAGGAGAATGAAAGAGCCGGAGATTCCAGGCAGTACCATCGCGCAGATGGCAACGAAACCGGCGGCGAAGATAAACCAGAGCGCTGGAACCGGCATCTTGATCGGCGCGTAGGCCGGCACCATCGCGTTGTTGAATGGGTTGGCTTCTTTGTCATCCAGATGGTGGTGGTGGATGACCGCCGCGATGGATTCGACGTCGGTGCCGGCGGCCGCCATCTCTGCGCAGATGGCGTCGAGCAGTGCGACGTCCACGGGCTGCTCCGGCATCTCGGCGATCGCCGCTCGCAGGGAGGGGTTGTCGCTGTCGCCGCTCTGCGGGCAGTAGAGGGCCATCGGGTCCGCAGCCGAAGGGTGGTTGCGGGTGAAGTCCTTCAGCGAGAGAGCCTCTTCGTGGCTGCGCTCGACGATGGTCGTAGGTGGCGCCGCTGAGCTGCCGACGAGCAGGAACGTGGTGACCGCCGTGAGCGCTGCGACTCCGATCTCGGCGGGTCCGCGGCGGGCCATCATCATGATGGGCACGACGATGCTGGCAACGACGAGCCCCATGAAGAGCCCGCGCATGATGGCCGGGTAGGTGTCCATCAGGTCGGGGATGATTCGCGAGCCGACGCCGATCGCGCCGACGAGGCCGATCCCCAGCGGAACGAGAAACCCCCAGTGAATGTCGGCGATCGGCTGCGTGAAAGCGTCGCGACTCTCTGCCTTGAACCCGCTGCGAGCCCAGACGAAGAAGCCGGGGATCCACCGAAAGTTCAGCGATTTCACCGCGTTGATAAAGCGTTCGTAGATACCGAGCAGCAGTGCCATGGTACCGCCGCTGACGCCGGGCACCACGTCCGCGAGTCCCATGAGGACACCGCGCAGGAGAATGCCGAGTTTTTCTGCCATTCCTGGTTGACTCCGTATTCTGATCGGACGCCGTGCCTGCTGCTCAGTCGGGGCGACGCAGCAGCTTTCTGTTCTGCTGAGGCGGGTGTGCTTAGCGGGCGACGTCGACGAAGTCGAAGCCGATGGTCGCGGTCACGGAACCGCTATCGTCGGTCGGGGACGCGAAGCGGGCGTCTTCGAGGGCGTCTTCAACGCAGCTCTCCAGGTCGCGATTGCGAATACTGGAATGGATCTTCTGCGTGTTCGATACGCGACCGCCGGATCCGATGCGCAGCTCCCACATCATGCGGCCGACGCGGGTGAACTGGTCGGTGCCCATCGAGCGCTCGTAGCAGCTCTGAACGTCGTCCATGGCGTCTTCGACAGCAGCGCGCAGGCTCTGCTCCTCGTTGTCCGACAACCCGTTGCTGCTGATGCTGTCGACTGCCGTGCGAGCCTGTCGACGGAGGTTGTTCGGGTTTGCATCGATCGTCGCGACCACTTCGCCGGTCCCCGCGGAGACGACGTACACCCGGTCGCTGGCGCCGATGTAGATTTCTGCTGTGCCGTCGCCGTCCAGGTCTGCGACGGTCGCGCTGGTTGCGCCCCTGACGGGGGCAGTGGCTACGGGCGTTCCGCCGGCGGAGACGGTGACGCTGTCGCTGCCGGCGGTGACTGTAAATGTGCCGGCGCCGGTGGACACGGGCGTGCTGCCGTCGACCTGCGTGAGTCCGTCTGAGGGTCGCACGCCGGTCCCCGAGGCGGGGATCTCAAAGGCACCGTCCCGTTCTTCGGGTTCGGTGAAGGCGAGGTCGAACATCAGGTGGCTGTCGCGGCTGCCGGTGCAGGCGACCTCCTGTTTGTTGTCGCCGTCGAAGTCGTCCATGTAGCACTCTTCGATGCGGAAGCCGCGCCCGGACCACTCGAAGTAGCTCTGTCCGTCGTGGCTCCACACCTCGACTGACGCGCCGCGACGACAGAACACCTCGGGGGTGCGGTCGTCGAGAAAGTCTCCGAGGAAGAAGTTGTCACAGCCGCGCAGCACGCCCCACTTGGGGTCGCCGTTGTCATCGACGACGAACGAGGGTTCGCCGGCACCGACGAACTCGAGACGGTTGTCGGAGTCGATGTCTTCGATCCACATCGGCGACTGGCCGTTCTCTGCTGATTGCTGCTCGTGATGAAAGCCGCGAAACACCTGGTTGTCCGCGCCGATGAAGACCAGACCGCGGTCGCTGACCGCTACAACCAGAGGTCGGTCGCTCGTCCCTACCTCTGCGAGATAGTAGACGTTGCCGTCGGCGGCGGCAGCGGCGGCAGAGTAGGAGCTAAGTAGAAGCGCAGCAGCGCAGGCTACGGCAAAGGTCCGATTGAACATCGTCTACACTCAGGGCTGTCTGACGTGAGAGAAAGTCGCGGCGGATTGTCGAAATCAGGGTCCGGGGACTGGGCGATAGGGCAGCTTTCGTGGCTGGTCAACCGAAGGTGTGCACGGGGGCGGGCATTCTGTGGTCAGGCGCATGGCTCCCTGAGCGACGGCGTGATACAAGCGCGGCGTCAATCGCGGCGGCCTTTCGTCGCCCGCGGAATTGGGGAGATAGTGATGCGCGCTTCATTGTGGACTGTGCCGGCTCTGGTCGTGCTGATGAGCTTTGGTCTCGTCGCCTGTAAAGATGATGATCCCTGCGAGGGTGACACCTGCGAGGACGCTGTCGAAGATACCGGCGGTGATGGCGGCGGTGACGTTAGCGACGCCGATGCCAGCGGTGAGCTCGGAGAGGGCGACGGGGACGCAGAGGTCGATGAAGAGCCCCCGCCCACCGGCGACGTCTGGCCTACGGTAGCGCGCACTCCAGATGAAGCCGACATCGACCCCATGGGCTTTGATCCGGCGGACGATCCGGCGGCCGGCGAAGCGAGAGCCGGCGTTGTGCGCGCAGGCGATGATGGCGACTTCGGTGGCCCGGACGCAGCGTGTCGTCCCGGAGACTTCGTCCTGCAGAACGAGAATCTCCGCGCCTGTATTGCCGGGCCGCGCGAGCAAAACCAGTTCTTCTTCACCGGCGGACATCTGCTCGACATCGAGGCCGAGCGCGGCAGCGGTGACTACATCGAGCTGATCACGCCGCTCGTGGCATTGCTGCAATGCACCGGCGATGAGGTGCGGATCGCATCCGACGGCGGCGGCGCGGATACTGCCGTCGTCCGAGTCTCCGGTATCGATCTGCCCATGAAGCTGATTGTCGGCACCCTCGGTACCGATGTCATCACACCACCGGTAGGGCTGCGTACCGAAACCGAATATCGACTCGCACCGGGTGCCGAGTACATCGAGGTCGTGACCTGGGTAGAAACGGCGATCTCCTCGGTGCGCCGAGTGGAGGCCGGCGACGTGTTCCTTACCGGCGATCAGGAAGAGGACTTCTTTCCCGGCTACGGGTTCGGTCGCCCCGCCGGCGGCTCCACACCGTTCTTTGCCGCGATCGGCCCCGGTCGCTCCTATGGCGTATACAGCGAAGACATGGAGCCGAATCAGTTTGACGTCGGCGACCTGACGGCGGGCATCCTGATTACGAACATGACCGTCGGAAACATCGGCACGGCTTCTGAGGCGGTATTCCGCCGTTACATTGCCGTTGGCGATGGCGGCAGCACCGAGGTGCGCGAGAAGCTGTCCGACGTGATGGGCGCCGCTGAGGGAAGCGTGGTCAACTTCACCACACCGACCGGCGAGTTCTGGGATCGCCCTCAGTGGGTCATCGCAGACACGAATGGCGTCCCTGTCGCCGTAATTGTTGCCGATGACGACGGCAGCGCTGCGGCGACGCTGGCGGACGGTTCCTACACGGCGACCGCAATGAACTGGCCTGCCGGTGACGCTCCCATCGAGCCCTTTACGGTTCCCGCGACAAACGCTGTAGAGCTGAGCGCTCCGGTGCCCGCGGTTATCGTGGTTGACGCAACAGACGGGGCCGACGGCTCCGGCCTGACCGTCCACGTGGATGTGACCGGGCCGGTGAACCGCAGGATTCCCGTGCTGCGTGGCTCCGATCGTATTGCCCTGCCTGCGGGCACCTATTCGCTGGTTGTGGACCACGGCGAGGCCTACGAGAACTACACGGACACGATCGAGCTTGTTGCGGGCGAGGAGCTCCAGCTGCCTGTGACGCTGAACCGCGTTTTCGAGACAGGTGACTGGGTGAGTGGGGACTTCCACCTGCACTCAATGAAGAGCTCCGACAGCGAAGTTCCGAATGTCGATCGCGTCCTCTCAAACCTTGCTACCGGTCTCGACTTTCTCGCCCCGACCGACCACGACAGCATCTCCGATTTTGCGGCCGTTGTGGCCGGGATGGGCGTCGCTGACCTGATCGAGCTCGTGCAGGGCACCGAGATTTCGCCGCTGCGAGGCCACATGAACGCCTTTCCGACGCCCTACGCGCCTGAGGTCGAAGGCACCGGTGCCATTCAGCTGGCCGAGCGTGACGGGCTGACGAGAAACACGAGGCAGCTCGACCAGCCCGAGCTCGTGCAGCTTGCGCGGGATCGCGGCGCGGAGGTCGTGCAGATCAACCACGCCCGGGGTCCGGGGCTCGCGCTTTTCGCACACGTCGGGTTCGACCGCGTAACCGGTGGTCCGACGACACGTCGGAATCAGTGGGTTGAGAACTTCGAGGCGATGGAGGTCTACAACGAGCGCGACGACTTCTGTGAGCTGGCGCGGGACTGGATGGCGCTGAACAATCATGGACGTCGGGTCACCGGCACAGGGACCTCGGACACCCATACCCTTGGCAATCCTGCGGGATTTCCGCGCAGCTATGTGCACGTTGGTGAAACCGCCAGCGCCGCCGACTTCGACGTCTCGGACATCATGGACGCGGTGAAGGACGGTCGCGTAATCGTCTCCGGAGGCCTGTTGATCACCCTGGGTGCAGATATGCCCGGCGACATCCGGTCCGAAAGCGCGGGTACGGTGAGCTTCGATGTGAAGGTTGAATCGCCATCATGGGCCGTCGCTGAAGAGCTGATCGTGTACGTGAACGGCGTCGAGGATCAGCGTATCGCGCTGACCGCTGACGCCGCTGACCTCGTCGACTTCGACGACACCGTCGAGGTGGATGTCTCCGTAGATTCGCAGATTGTCTTCATGGCGTTCTCAGACACAGCGATGGTTGAGGTGAATCGCGGCGATCTTCCCTTTGGGTTCACGAATCCTGTGTACATCGACATCGATGGTGACGGGTGGACGGCACCCGGAGTGCCTGACACCGATATCCCCGAGATGGTGACCCCGTTCTGCGACTGAGGGCGTTCTGGACACCGACGACCTTACGAGTGAGCTGATTGAGGCGCTGCGAATGCTTGCGGCGTCTTTCCCTGAAAGTCTGGAGACGCTCGGGCATCGCCTGGCTGACCTGCATCCCGTCGCCGGTTCCCCGGAAGTTGAAGGCGACGCGGCAGGCCCGGGGTCAGCTCGGCCGCTCCGCTGGCTGCTCGATGTCGTGGCCGGGGATGCGGAGGCGATCTCGCTGCTCTCCGGGGCGGTGCACCTGCTGCACGAAGCGGTGATGGGAGTCCTCACTGACGACGAGGTCCCGGACGCCGAGGGGCTGCTCGACCGCCTGCGCAATACTCTCTCTGCCCTCATGCCGCGGGCCGGCGAAGGTCCGGCCGACAGCCCCCTTCTTGGGGCCGTGAGCGATGCGATCGTAGAGGCCATGATGGGGACGATTCGTCGCTCCGTTTGACCTTCGCAGGATCTTGGGTATTGGCCGTCGGCAGGGCGCCTTTGAATCAGGAAGTGGGATGGCCAACAAGCGTCCGGGGCGACTGGGACGAATAGGGCAGCGATTGAAGAGAAGCCTGCGCCGTTTCGGAGCGGCTGCGCCGCTGCCCTCACTGGCTGCGGTGGCCATCGTGCTGGCATATCCGCGCTTCAATCTCTTCTTCCTCGCTCTTGTCGGCCTCATTCCACTGATGGTTGCCGTCGAAGGTCGCAGCCCGGGCTCGGCGTTTCGTCGAGGTCTCTGGACGGGCTTTCTGGTGAACGTCGGCGGCTTCTATTGGATTGTCGGGCTCATCATGAGTTTTGGTGGAATGCCGTGGCCGATCGGGGTTCTGCTTCTCGCACTGCTGGCGCTGCAGCAGGGGCTGACCTTCGGGATCGCCGCGTGGATCGCGACACATGCGCGCAAGCAGGGCGCCGGCAGGGTACTCGCCTGGGTACCCGCCTTTGTCGCCGCCGAGACCGTCAATCCGCTCATTTTTCCGTGGCGCCTGGGGAACTCACAATACAACCACATCCCCTTTGTTCAGAGCGCCGATATCGGAGGCGTCTTTCTCATCACGGCCTTTGTTGTTGCGATCAATGCGGCCGGCCTCGATGTCCTTTGTTGGCTGCGCGCCCGACGCGCGGCAACGGGGAGTTCAGGAACAACACCTGCACCTCGGGGCCCGGCACTCCCTCGTGCAGCGATTGTGGTACTGGCAGTGGTTGCTGCCAATTACGCTTATGGCGCACTGCGCATGAACGCCGTGGACCGGCGCACAGCAGATGCCGAGACGGTCCGAATCGGGATGGTCGAGGCGGACATAGCTATCGAAGATAAGTGGGATCCCGCACTGTACGCAGACAATCTGTTACGCCATCAGAGGCTCGCCGCCGAGCTCGACGCCGCCGGTGCGGAACTCATCATCTGGCCCGAGTCGGCTTTTGAACAGGAGCGCTTCATTCAGGCGATTGGCGACTATCCGGACGCCGCCGCCGCGCGCGAGAACGCACGGATGAGCTCGATTCTGCGTGAGGACGTGCAATGGATTCCGACGTCAAACGCACCACTTGTCGCGGATCCCTATGTGGACCTGCAGCAGGGAACACGACTTATCGATCGCAGCGTCCCGCAGCGCGGCTTCCGGACGCCTCTGCTTTTCGGAACCACGCTGACCCGGCCCCTCAGCGCCGAGGAGTCACGGGCGCTGGCGCCATACGCGTCCGGACGTCGTTCTGTGCAGAACTACAACTCCGTGTTGCTTCTCGAAGATGACGGTCGCGTGCTCGGACGCGCGCACAAGATTGTTCTGATGCCGTTCAGCGAGACGATTCACGGAGGACAGTGGCTCTATGACACCTTCGGTTTCAGCATCTACGCCGCCATTCCTTCGGCCGGGGACTTCGGAAAGGGAGCCGCACCGACGGTTCTCGAACTGCCTGCACGAGCCGCGGTGAGCGGGGAGGGCGATCGCCCTTCTGTTCGCCTCGGCATCCTCAACTGTTACGAGGATATCATGCCCGGATTTAATCGGCGAATCGCTCGTAATAGCCCGGATTTGCTGGTGAATTTAACGAACGACGCCTGGTTTGGACAGACGAACGAACCCTGGCAGCATATGGGCCTGGCCACGCTGCGCAGTGTAGAGCTACGTACCTTCATGCTGCGCGCGACGAATACGGGCGTGTCTGCGGTTATCGACGCGAACGGGCGCATTCTTGAGAATACAGACACGCGCGACGCGGAGACCATCCTCTTTGACACGCCGCTGCTTGAGGCCCGCCGAACCGTATACGTACGCTGCGGCAACTGGGTAGGCATCCTCGCGTCACTCTGGTGCGGGTTCATCCTTGTCCGCGCGCTGCGAATTCGGCGCCGCGAAACGGCTCAGGTCTCAGCTACGGCGAGTATCGACTGAGGAGATGCCCAGGTTGCGAGACGACTCGCGGGATGAGCCAGATCGGACAGGCTCGTGTTTGCGAAGACTTCAACCATAGCCGCCTCAGCGCGATTGAACACGTCTTTCAGCGCGCACTCTGTGGAACGGAAACAGCCGACACCTTTCTCTGAGCAGTCGTTGATGGCGACCGGGCTGTCCGACGCTTCGACGACGTCGAGAAAACTGATCTCAGTGGCCGGCCTGGCGAGATGGTAGCCGCCGTTGGCGCCGCGCAGAGAATTCACAATGCCCGCGTTTGCGAGCTGGCGCAGGACCTTGCTGAGGAATTCACCGGGTACATCGATCGACGCCGCGATCTCCCGAAATGGGATCACTTCCATCGGGCACTGCTGCGCGAGGTAGACGGAAGCTCGGAGTGCGTACTCGACGCGCCTGGGGATCTGAAGCATGGGTCCGCGTACAGTAGGTGTGAAATGGCTCTAAGAAGGGGGAATAGCCGGGTCAAGGCGCTGAGGATGCCGAGTCTAACAGGATCCACATGAGTTAACATAATGTACGTTATCGGACGTTGGGCGTACTCGGTGTAAGGGGGCTGAAATATGATCCATGGGATAAGCACTTGTACAGAAGCCCAAGCGCGCGCAGTAGGATTGCCATGGCCATGAAAGAAAAAGCGTACCCGATTCTCCTCTCCCTCGGCCTCGCACTATTTGCCGTCGCCTGCGGAGGCAGCTCCGCAAGTCGGAGCGCCGACCACGGGACGCTGAGCAACCTGAGCTCGGGCACATCTGCATACCTCTGCGAGCATGACGTTCCCGGAGACGTCTGCACGCGGTGCAATCCCGAGCTCGAAGCGGACTTCCGTGCGGTGAACGACTGGTGCGGACCTCACGGGATCCCTGAGTCCCAGTGCCACAGGTGTCATCCCAATCTCACTTTTGAGCCGATGCCGGAGCTGGAAGCCGAGGCAGACTGGCAGGATGTTTCGCACGAAGATGCGTTGCGCGGCCTTGATGCAGTGATTGTCGAAGGGCGCGTTACCGTCGTCGAATTTGCCGCCGCATGGTGCGTTGCCTGCCGAAACCTTGAGCTGCGCCTGCGCGAACATGTGAACTCCGACCCGACGCTTGCGGTTCGGCGTATTGCCGTCGAGCACTGGAACGGCGAGATCGTGGACACCTACCTCAGCCAGGCCACCGCCCTGCCCGTCGTATTCGTGTATGACGCCGATGGGCGGCGAGTCGGCGATGCAGACTCCGCAACCTGGCAGGACCTGCAACGGCTTATCGAACGCGCCGGCGACAGCCGATGAAATCAACGTTGTCGGGCTTGCTGATCGCCCTCGTAATCGGGAGCTGCTCAGCGCTCTTTCCATTGTCTGAAGCCATGGCCTGCGCTGCATGTCGCAACCCCACGTTGCCCGCAGCACGGCCTGAAGTCGGCCCCAGCACGCAGGGCTCGGTGAGTGTATCCGCATCCCTCACCGGGACCGCCATCGAAGTCGCGCACTCCGCAGGATGCGCTGACCTCAACAACTGTAGCGAAGTGACGGTGCAGCCGGAGCACAATCACAAGCTCTTCATGCTGCCATTCGAATTGAGCGCCGGCGTGAACTGGTCGGTCTCGGAGCAATGGGTGCTGAGCGCGCATTTGCCACTGCGACTCGTCTACATCCGCGCCGGGTATGAGACGCCCGATGGCGAAGATTACACGCCCCTCGATGAGGGCATTCACCACCGCACCGAGACGCTCTTTGGGCTCGGCGATGCGCGTCTCTCAGCGCGTACCTCGCGAAAAGTGCGCGACGCGTGGGTCACTCCTATGTTTGGCGTGTCCCTGCCGACCGGCGTTACTCGCGACGACCCATATGCGCTCGGAGCGATCGGCGTGAGACACCAACACGTGCAGCGTGGTACCGGGACCTTCATGCCCTTCGTCGGGCTCGACGTGACGCGTGGCTTTCAACGAACCCAGTGGAGCGGTTTCGGCCAGGTGACGGTTCCCCTGTATGAGAACAACCGCGGCTTTCGTGCCCCGGTGCAGGGACTGATCGGCGTATCCGGCGGCCTGAAGGCGCGCAATGCAGAGACTGTCGGCTCGCTGGGGCTGGAATACACGGTCGAGGGCCCCGAAATCTGGAACGGGATCATCTACGCCGAGGAGTTTCGGGGGCGCCACGAGATCTACGTGTCGCCGCGTGTCACCTGGCGGCGCGAGCGCACGACCCATAGCTTCACAGCGCGCTTCGCGGTGTTCCGCACTTTCGTCGGAGGGACTGAGCCGCCCGAGGTCTACCGAGCGCCGGTCGTGCTCAGCTTCTCGACGTCGTGGGCGTCTCAGTAGATGAGGTCTCAGTAGATGAGAACGACAGGTGGGTTCGACTGCCAGTGGTGATGCAGGGACTTGAACCCCGGACCTAACGGATATGAGCCGTTTGCTCTAACCAGCTGAGCTACATCACCGGATTCCGCAGAGCGCCACGAGGCGTCCCAAACGGAGCGCTGCCCCGTAGCCTGCCTCGGCTTCGGATGTCAACGAGGCGAACCCCAAAAAGTTGCAAACCACACTGACGGCGTGGGGTGCAGCAGTGCACTTGTTCAGCGCAGAGCGCCCAGCATCGCCTCGGAGGCCAGGTACGCCCCGCGCACCTGCCACGACTCTCCCATGTAGACGAGGCCGGCGACGGCGACCGAGCGCCCTTCGCTCTCCCCGATGCCTGAGAACCAGGAGTAGGTGTACACGTTGCCTTCGAACTCCCCGGCGTCGTTGCGGTTCGCGAGCGTCCCCGTCTTCCCGATCGCCCGTACGGACGCGGGCCATCCGGCTCGACGATGAAACTGGCGGCGCGCGGTGCCGATCGTGGTTGTGGGACGCATCGTGGTCCGCAGCTGTTCGGCGCGAGTGCTGCTGAGCACTCGTCGCCACTCGACCGGCTCATGCTCGTAGAGGACGTCGCCGTCAGCCGTTTCAATCGATGCGACGATCGTCGGGACCATCATGACGCCGTCGTTCGCGATCGCGGATTGAATCAGCGCCGCGTGGAGGGGAGACTGCCTCGAGTACTGGAAGCCTGCAGCCGCCCTCGCCCGCTCGACGCGGTCTTCAGGAATCGCGACTCTCGAACGTTCGACGGGCATCTCGAAGGGGATCGTCGTGTTGTACGCGAAGCGCTCCGCCATCGACTGCAGCTCTTCCGCGGTGAGGTTGCGGTCTGCGCGGCGCGCGAAGATGACGTTCGCCGAGTAACCCATCGCCTGCGCGAAGGTCAGGCACTCGGTGTCGAGCTCCGCGTTCGGCTGCAGGTGGTACTCAGTCAGGCCGCTGCCGCCGCCGTGGTAGCAGGTGCGCGTGTCAGGCTGGACAGCGCCTTCGCTGAGCAGCGCCGCGCCGGTGATGACCTTGAATGTCGACGCCGCCCATGCGTGCCCGGAGCGCGCCGGATGTGCGGGCACATCGCCCGCCGAACGATCCTCCGCGAAGGCCAGCACGCGCCCTGTGGAAGGCTCGATGGCGACGGCAGCTTCGGCGGGTTCGTCGAAGTGCGCCATGGCGCGGCGAACGCGGGTCTGTGATTCGCGGTTCAGGGTCAGAATGGCGATGTCGCCGTTGTCGAGCTCCGAGATGTAGCGCTCGCGCCGGTCGTCCCAACGGATGCGCGTCGGATCGATCTGCACGTCCGCGAGCCCGAACTCTCCCCACGGCACAACGGGGGTCGCCGCCCGCGCCTCGTCGACAGCGAATGCCACGGTATCTGTCGCCGCTCGTGAAGCCGCGCGCACCCGCAGAGGAGACGGAGGCTTGTAGTAGTTGGTCTCGCTCACCCCTTCGGGCGCCTCAATCTCGGCCACCATTGGATGCGCCGACACGAATGCCGACTGACGAAGTAGCAGCGCGGCGCTGAATATCATCGTAAGCAGCAGGGTGGTGGTCACAAAGCCGGAGTTGCCGCGTGTTGTCGGTGGCGCCATCAATTCCTCGACAGATGTAGGTGGTACACAGTGAAGTGCCGTGACGGTGCCTTTGAGTCCAATTTTCGGCGGCAATTTCGTGCGGGTGACGCGGTTGCCGGCGGTGTGCGCGACGCCCTTGTTCCGCGGCTGCGGCTGCCCTATCGGGCGCCCGATGCCTGACCTGAACTTCACATCCGCGTGGGACTACGACCTGCCTTCGGAACAGATCGCTGTTGCGCCGACGGAACGCCGCCGCGATGCACGGATGCTCGTAGTGGGCGACGGGACAGACACCGCAGGTCCCGACAGACTCCGCGATGCCAGAGTCTCCGAGTTCACGGAGTGGTTGCGCCCGGGCGACGTCCTTGTTGTGAACGACGCAAGAGTCACACCGGCGCGAGTCTATGCGCGGCGTCAGAGTGGCGGTCGGGTTGAGATGCTGGTGGTCGGCACGCCGGAAGAAGGCGTGTGGGACCCTGCAGCTCGCGAGGCGCAGGTGATGCTGCGCTCGAATCGCTCGTTGTGTGAAGGAGAGGCGCTGACGACGGACAGCGGCGACATGGTGACCTTCGCCGGCCGCAACGGCGCTCACGCGTGTGTGCGAGCGGAGGAGCCCATCCTGGACTTGATCGGACGAGCCGGCGTCGCTCCGTTGCCCCCCTATATTCTCAAGCAGCGATCTGCCCGCGGTACTGTCGCCTCAGACGAGGACGATCGATTGCGCTACCAAACCGTCTTCGCCGACCGCGAAGGAGCCGTGGCGGCGCCGACGGCCGGTCTTCATTTTGACGAGGTCCTGCTCGGAGCCATCCGCGACCTCGGGGTTACGGTTGCGCCGGTGACCCTCTTCGTAGGCGCCGGTACGTTCAAGCCCGTGAGCACCGAGAGGCTCTCGGAGCACCCGATGCATCGAGAGTATTATGATGTGCCGGCGACAACGGCGACCACGATTCGCGAGGCAGTTGCGGCCGGTTCACGGGTCGTAGCCGTCGGCACGACCGTGGTGCGCACCCTCGAAGCGGCGATGGCGGAGGGGCAGCTTCGTACAGGCCCGGGGTCTACAGAGCTGTTCATCCGTCCCGGTTATTCGTTTCAGGTGGTGGACGCTCTGCTGACGAACTTCCACCTGCCGCGCTCTACCCTGTTGGCGCTCGTCAGCGCCTTCGCCGGCTACGACACGACCATGGCAGCGTATCGGCATGCGGTCGCCTCGGGCTATCGCTTCTACTCCTACGGAGACGCAATGTTCATCCCTCACCGCTATGCGTGACCGCGCCTCATTTACGCTGTTGGGGAGCGACGGCGACGCCCGCGCCGGCGTGCTGTCGACGCGTCGAGGCGACATCCCCACACCGATTTTCATGCCGGTGGGGACCCTTGGCACCGTAAAGACCGTGTCCCCCGCCGAGGTACGGGCCTGCGGTGCTCAGGTGATTCTGGGGAACAACTACCATCTGTATCTTAAGCCCGGGCTGGAGGTCCTGGAGGCAACCGGTGGTCTGCACAGGTTTATGAACTGGAGTGGACCGATTCTTACGGACTCCGGCGGGTTTCAGTTCTTCAGCATGAGGCACAAGGCGAAGTTCGACGACGATGGAGTCAACTTCCGCTCCCATCACGACGGCGATCCGCACCGCTTCACGCCGGAAAGCGTCATCGCTTCCCAGCGCACCATCGGGTCCGACATCATGATGGTGCTCGACGAGTGTCTGGCGCTGCCCGCGACGCAAAAGCAGCTGGAGCAGGCGATGCGGCGCACAACGGATTGGGCGAAGCGCAGTCTGGCGGCGACGCAGCCCGGCGACGGCGCTGTGTTCGCGATTCTTCAGGGCGGCAGCGACATCGCGCTGCGCGCTCGCCACCGGGACGAGCTGTGTGGCCTCGACTTCGACGGTTTCGCCCTCGGCGGCCTCTCTGTCGGCGAGGCCCCGGCGGTAATGTACGAGGTGGTTGGTGCCACGGCGCCAACGATGCCTGCCGACAAGCCGCGCTACCTGATGGGCGTTGGTACCCCGCAGGACATCGTGGAATGCATTGCCCGTGGCATCGACATGTTCGACTGTGTCATGCCTACCCGCAGCGCGCGGCACGGGCAGGCGTTCACCCGCTCCGGGCGGGAGAACTTGAGGAACCAGACCCATCGCCTGAGCACCGAGCCGCTGGATCCGGATTGCAGCTGCGAGGCCTGTACAAACTACAGTCGAGCGTACCTGCGGCATCTTGTGCGGGCAAAGGAGCACTTCGGCTTTCGACTGCTCACGATTCACAACATCAGATACTACCTGGACCTGGTGAGTGAGGCCCGTTCGGCCATCATCGCGGGTGACTTCGCAGAATGGCGAAAAGCCTGCTTTGAACGGTGGGATCGAGGCCGGGAAAACGGTTGACCCCCTATAGGCCCTCTGCTACCTCCACCGCCCTGATTTAGCCCCGGGTCGGGCACCTGCTCTACCCGGTTTTTTCTATCTTCAACCAGTGAATGCAGTCTGTGATCGAGCTACTGATTCTCGCTCAGCAGCCGGCGCCTTCGGGCTGCGCGGGCATGGGTTCGGCGCTGATGCTGCCGGCCATCATTATCCTGGTGTTCTATTTCTTCATCATTCGGCCGCAGAACAAGCGGCTGAAAGAGCAGCAGGACTTTCGTAAGTCGCTGAAGGTTGGCGACCGCGTCGTGACCGCCGGCGGGATTGTCGGCAACATCGCCCGCGTATTCGAGAACGAGATTGAGCTCGAGATCGCGACGCGCACGAAGATTCGCATCGTCCGCTCGCAGATTGTGCAGCTGCATGGCGCTCCCGAGGCCGCGGCCGAGAGCGACAGTAAGAGCGACGACGCAAAGAAGAACGAAGAGAAATCCGACTCCGCGAGTGAGTCTGCATGAAGGCGACGCCGACAGGCGTACCTTCCAGAAGAGGTGAATCCAGATGTCGAGTTCATGGAGGATAAGAGCCTTCGCAGTTGCAGCCGCGGCCATCGTGTCCGTGCTCGCGCTGTTGGTGGCCTTCTATCCGGTTGACTACGACGACCCGGAGAGTTGGCCCGGTTGGTACTCGTTCGCGCAGGGAGTTATCCCCGCTCGAATTACCCCGGGACTCGACCTGCAGGGTGGTCTGCATCTTCAGTACCAGGTTGATGTCGACAAGGCGATCAGCGACAAGCTGGACCGCTACGTAGACGATATCAGGCGCGTTATCGCCGACGAGCACCCTGATGCCGACGCGACGGTCAGCCGCCTTGGTGCGGCCGCCATCCGCATTCAGCGCAGCAACGGTTCGACGAACCGGCTGATCGGCGACCGGGATTTGCGCGCGATGAACCTTGTTCCCGTCCGCGAAGCCTCCGGCGCGATGCGTCTTGAGATGGACTCCGACTACATCGAGGAGACCAAGGCCTACGCAATCGAGCAGGCGATCGACACGATCAGTCGCCGAATCGATGACATGGGCCTCACTGAGCCGAGCATTCAGCGCAGGGGCAGCACGGATATCATCGTGCAGCTGCCGGGCCTCAGCGAAGAACGCTTCGATGAGGTCAAGGAGCTGATCGAGACGACCGCGCAGCTTGAGTTCCGACTTGCCTACGACAACGAGGCAGCCTTCTTCGGGTCCTTCCAGGTGCCTCCGACCGCTGTAGGCGTGACGATGGTGGGTGGCTACCCGCAGTCCGACAACCTGACTTCACTCCGTGAAGCGTTCGAGGGACTGTCCCCACCGGCCGATGGCGATTTCGGCTTTGAAGAAGTTACGCGTTACGACTCCAACGAGCGGACTGTTGTTGTTGTCGGATACCGCGCACGGGTGGTGTCCGGGACAGTCTACCTGACAGGTGACACGATCACGGACGCCCGCGTCGCGACAGACCCGCAGTCGAATCAGCCCGTGGTTACGATGAACTTCGACTCCCAGGGCGCTCGCGCCATGGGCGACATGACCGGGAACAACATCGGCAAGGGAATGGTCGTCATTCTGGACGACGTCATCGTCTCGATCGCGACCATTCAGGGTCGCATCACCAATCGTGGTCAGATCACGATGGGCGGCGGCGGTACCTACGACGAGATCTTCCAGCAGGCGGAGCACCTGTCGGTCGCGCTGCGCAACGGCGCCCTGCCCGCCCCGATTGAGAAGCAGTTCGAGACCTATGTCGGGCCGACGCTGGGCAAGCAGTCTGTGCGCAACGGCGCCCTCTCGTTGGTGGTCGGCTTCGGCATCGTCTTCCTCTTTGTGCTCTATTACTACAAAGGCAGCGGCGCGATCGCGAACGTCGCTCTCGTGCTCAACCTGCTCTTTATCTTCGCAGTGTTGGCGCTCTTTCACGCGACGCTTACGCTGCCGGGAATGGCAGGCATCACGCTGACGATCGGTATGGCGATCGACGCCAACGTCATCATATTTGAACGCATCAAAGAAGAACTGCAGTTGGGCAACCCTGTGCGCAGCGCGATCGACGCCGGTTACGAGAAGGCATTCTCGGCCATCGTTGACGCCAACATTACGACGGGCGTCGCAGCCCTCGTGCTGTGGCAGTTCGGCAGCGGCCCGGTGCGCGGTTTCGCAGTTACGCTGACGATCGGCATTGTGTGCTCGGTGTTCACGGCCATCGTCGTGACCCGACTCTTCTTTGACTATCTCGTCGACAAGCGCCGCATTACGCGGCTCAGCATCTGAGACGACCCAAATGGCTATTGTTACCGAAGAAAACGAGCGCGACTTTCTCAGGTTGAGAAGGTCTCTTGGCGTGATGTCGACGCTGCTGGTGGCAGCGTCCTTCGTGCTGCTCTTTGTTCCGGGACCGAACTACGGCATCGATTTTGCCGGCGGTACCAACATCATCACCCGCTTCGACAACGCTGTCTCTGAAGAAGCGCTCCGAAGTGAGGTTCGAGCGCTCGGTCTCGCGGACGCAGAAGTACAGCGTTTCGGACAGGATGGAGATTTCCAGTACCTGATTCGAACCGGTGAGATTACCAGCATCAACGACGAGAAGCAGGCGGAGCTGCTTGACGCGATGCAGGCGGCTTTCGGCGAAGACGTAGTCCTTGAGTACGACGCTTCATCGGGCGACCGAGTCTACGTCGAGCTTCCGCTGAGCGCGTACGGCGTCACAGACCCGAATACGGACACCGCCGACCTCGACCTGGACAGCTTTGCGTCTCAGACGCCGGCTCTAGCAGTACGAATCTCCGAGACCTTGAGCGTGGCCGAGGTGGACGGTGTGGCCGAGGGCTTCGGCAACCCCACAGGACGCCGCTTTCTCGTGCGAATACAGGCGCTTCAGGGCGCAATCGCGGCGGGGCTCGCGTCCGCATTTGACGACTTTCACTCGATCGAACGCGTCGAGACCGTCGGCCCCCGTGTTGGCGAGCAGCTTCGCAACGACAGTATACGGGCCGTGCTCATCGCGCTTGCCGCGATTCTGCTCTACATCGCGTTTCGCTTTGACCTGCGGTACGCCCCCGGCGCCGTGGTCGCCCTCTTTCACGACATCCTGATCACGCTCGGTCTCTTCGTCATTCTGCGACAGGAAATCAGCCTGCCGATTGTTGCGGCGCTGCTGACGATTGTTGGATATTCCCTGAATGATACCATCGTAAACTTCGACCGAATTCGAGAAAATCTGGAGCTGGCGGGCCCAAAAGCGAATCTCGAAAAACTTGTTAACCGCAGCCTCAACGAGTGCCTGAGCCGAACCGTGCTGACATCCGTCACCACCCTGCTGGTTCTGATTTCCATCTTCGTCCTTGGTGGTGGGTTGATTCGCTCGTTCGCGCTCGCGATGATGATCGGTGTCGTCGTGGGTACCTACTCCAGTATCTTCGTCGCCAGTCCGATCATGATTTGGACCAGCCGCGAGCTGGACCGTCGCCAGCGCACAGTGAAGCTCTCGCGCGCATCTGACGTTCCGTCCGTCTGAGATTGCCGGACGCTCACGTGGGTCTGTAGTGCGTCCATGGATGCGCTCCCCGTGCGCCTCGCAGTGTTGGATGCCGTCGCGCGGCATCTGATTGTGCATAGGCTCTGACGAGCGTACGCGATGACACATCGTTGCCCGCAGATCGTTCACCGCTCGCGAATCCTGTGCCGATGCACTATCGTCGGTCCAGGTTAACAATCTGAGCCCCCTACTCCCGCTCATGAAGTGGCACCGTCATAGCGCCCGGCAGGACTTGTGCAGCAACTACGCACGCGAGTTCGACATCGCGCCGCTCACCGCGCAGTTGCTCATCAACCGTGGCCTTGGGGACGTCGAACAGACGTTTCGCTTCCTGTACCCGGATCTGTCCCGGTTGAGGGACCCTTTTGGGATCAAAAACATGGACACCGCGGTGCGGCGGCTGCGTCTCGCCCTGGTCCGTGGCGAGCGAGTCCACGTCCATGGAGACTACGACGTCGACGGTGTCAGCTCGACATCGGTCGTCATGCTCGCCCTGCGCCACCTCGGCGCTGATGCCCACTACGTGGTTGTGACTCGCGGCGATTCCGGCGTTGGCCTGAGCCGCGACTCGCTCGATCGTGACCATATTCCACACAACCCTTCACTCATCATCACCACAGACTGCGGCTCGAACGACCACGACGCGATTTCCTACGCGGAGTCTCGAGGTATCGACGTCATCGTGATTGACCATCATCAGGTGTCGAAGTCGGTACCGAAGTGCGTGGCGGTGTTGAACCCCCACCAGAACGGCGACACCTATGCCTTTAAGGGGATGTCGGCTGTAGGCGTTGCGTTTCAGTTCGTGCGCGCGCTCGACATCTTCCTACAACGAGACGACGCCAACTGGCCGAAAATCCCAGTTCGCGAGTACGTCGATATTGTGGCTCTGGGCACTGTGGCTGACGTCGTTCCCCTCGTCGACGACAATCGAATCTTCGTCCGCGAGGGGCTCAAGCTCATCGCCGGTGCGCGGCGGCCGGGAATCTGCGCTGTCATGCGCGCAGCACGCCTGCTCAACGAAGCGCGCGGTGGCCTGGCGCAGCCTGTCACTACGCGCACGATCGGCTTCAAGCTCGCTCCCCTCATCAACGCGGCCGGTCGAATGGGCGATGCAAGCCGATGCGTAGAGCTCCTGATTACCGATTCCTATCGCGTTGCTGTCAAGATTGCCCGCCAGCTCGTCGAGATCAACGCACAACGCCAGAAGACGGAGCGTGAGGTACTGGCTGAGGCGACGGAGGACGCCGAGCGCATGGTCGCAGACGGTGACCAGGTCATCGTCGTCGCACGTGAAGGATGGCACCCGGGCGTGCTTGGCATTGTTGCCAGCCGCCTCTCTGAGCGGATGAACCGCCCTGCCGTTGTCGCCGCGATCAAGGATGGTGTCGCGAAGGGCTCCGTGCGAAGCCCTTCGGACGTGAACATTCTGTCGACGATGTCCGAGTGCAAACACATTCTGGACGCATTCGGTGGACACCGGGTTGCGGCAGGGTTTCAGCTGGACGCCGGCCGTGTCACCGAGCTCCGCAAGGAGATGAACTCAGCGCTGCGAAATCAGCTTCCGGACGGCAATTTCCCGGAGGCAACGATTCGCATTGACGCGACGATTCAGCTCTCGGAGCTCGACCCCCGCGTGTTGGCGGAATTCGAATCCCTGGCACCATTCGGTACCGGAAACCCGGAACCTGTACTCGAGGCCAGAAACGTAACCCCGGTGCAGGCCCGCGTGCAGGGGCGCCATCTGAGGCTGCGCCTGCGTCAGGGGCACGATCTCGCCAACGCTGTCGGCTACGGAATGTCCGGTAGAGTTACCGACTTTGGTTCTCCGGTCGACATCGTCTTCTCGCCGAGGCGCGGCGGTAACGGCGGACGAAGTCGGGTGGATCTGCGGCTGCGTGACGCCCGCTCGGTAGTCGCCTGAAGTGGCTCGAGGGCGACGGCGATATCGGCGGCGACCCGCGGCAGCCAACAACGGGTGGCTGACCCTGATCTATGCGCTCATTCTGGCGGTCGGATTGCTCCTCGTACTCATCGGCCGCAAGCCGATGTCGACATCGCTGAGCCGAGCCTTCACCGAGGTGGCCGCCGAAGATGCAGTGTCCGATGCGGACGATTCGACCGATGTTTTTAGCAGGCCGGGGCGACTCGTAGCCTTTGCCGTGAACGTCGCGCAGATGGAGTCTGAGCGAGCGGCTGCCGCCGTTGAGGAATCAGAATGACCGCCGACGCCGCCTGGTGGGAACCCGAAGTCTACTCCATGCTGGACCCTCGCTTCGTCGAACATCGATGGAGCGACGTCGAGGCGCTGCTCGCCATTCGGGAGGCCGTGCTTGATGAGGCACCCGTAGCGATTGAAATAGGGTCTCATCGAGCTGCCTTCGTTGAAGGGATGGCATGTACCCATGCGCCGGCGCATGTGCTCGGAATCGAATGGCGCCGGAAGTACCACCGCCTCGGACTAGAGAGAGTCGACAAGCGTGCGGTGAAGAACGCGCGCCTTGTGTGCGCGAACGCACGCCTGGCCATTCCAATTCTCATTCCACCGGCATCGCTGGACGCCGTCTACGTCACTTTTCCGGATCCATGGTGGAAGAAGCGGCACGCCGACCGCCGTGTGCTGGACCCGCTCTTTATGCGCGTGATCGCACGCCGACTGAAGCCCAAAGGTCGCCTCTATGTGAAGAGCGACGTCTTCGACTACTTGTATCGATTGCGGGACTTCGCTGCGGCGAGCGAGGCGTTTCGGCCGCTGCCCGCTGAGCACTGGCCGGACGAGACAACGTGGACTCTCACTACCCGTGAACGGAAGTGTATGCGCGGCGCGATTCCCTTTGGCCGAGGCTACTACCAACGGCTGGACGGGTTCCCGACGGATCTGCCATCTGAAGTCGAAGAGAACATCTGGGACGTCGAGACTGACGCGGAGATGAGCGGAGAGTCGATCATCAAAGGACCTCCGCCGGTCGATGTAGAGCACCGAGCGTTGCAGGCGAAACTGCGCGCTGAAATGGGCGCAGGGTCGGACGAGTAGAAGGCTGCATCCGTCGGAGTACCCGACGATCGCCTTCAGCGGGCGAGCCGCAGCCCGTACACGTAGCCATGGTTGCTGAGGACGAAGACCCGGTCGCCCGCAATCGCGACCGGCGCGTTCACGCCGCCATTGGGATCGAAGGTCGTGTGAATCCAGGGCGTCGCTTCGTCGATGACGTAGACGCCACGAGCACTGGTGCTGACAAAGAGCAGCCCGTCGGAATCCACAAAGGTGCTCATCCCACGGGTGTCGAGGGACAGAGTGTGCTGTTCTTCGCCGTTCTGCGCGTCGTACCAGACAATTCTCCCGCTGTTTGTCGCGACCACCAGCCGGCTGTCGAGGACGTGCGCTGTGCCCGCGCCCTGCACTTCGACGTGCCACTGCGGCTCACCGGTCTCAGGGTCGCGAGCGTGCAGCCCGCCGGCAAACGAGGACGCAATCAGCGAGCCGTTCACCAGGCGTGGGGTCGCGTCGGCATCGCGGAAGCGATGGTGCCCCTCGGCGAGGTCCACCGCCCAGACGAGCGCACCCTCTTTGGATAGACGAAAAAGTGACCCGTCTGAAAAGCCGAGGAATACCGCGTCTTCGGTGATCAGGGGCGAACAGGCGCCCTGCATCTCCAGCTCTGCGATTCGCTCATGCTCAAAGACCCAGAGTACAGCGCCATCGACGACGTTAAGCGCAACCAGCGCTTCCCTGGCGGTCACAACGTAGAGCGTGCCGCCGTCGACCACCGGCGCGGTGTTGATGATCTCGCCGAGGTCACTGTCCCAGAGGTCGCTTCCATCGCGTGGGTTCAAAGCGACGACGTGGCCGTCTGCGACGCTGACGTACACCCTTCCGTCGCGAAGCACCGGCGCGCCGGAGATGGGATCGTTGAAATCCCGCTGCCAGGCGATGGATCCGTCACCGGTACGGTAGGCAACAACCTCGCCGGACTCAGCGCCTGCGACTACGAGCGAACCCGCTGCATTGACCCCAACGCCGCCGTTCTCTGCAGGACGGAAGCTTGCGGTGCTGTGATCGCCGATCTTCTGCTGCCAGAGGACTTCGAGCCGAATCGCGCGACCGCCGGGTTCGGCGCTAAGCTGTTGCCGAACCCCCGGCGACGAAGTTGTCGTCGACGAAGCGCCGCATCCCACCAGCGCAAGGACAGTCGCAAGCAGGCAGGCGTAGAATGCGTAGACGTTCGGCCGGGTGTCGACCGTGAGAGAGTTCACTCGCCCTCTTCTACTGCCGCGTCGTCGGCTTCCGGTTCGGGCTCGACACCGAGGTCGATCTCAAGCTGCACCAGCCGGGATTCAACCAGAGAGTTGTCGACGTCCTCGGTGGCGAGCTCTGATGCGGCGCGGTAGGCGTCCAGGGCGCGCTGCGGGTCGTCGCCGTGTGCGTCGATGAGTCGCGCGCGTTGTTCCGCCGCGAGCCACGCAACAGCCGGCACCGAAGAGCCCAGGTCATCGAGCATCGCCACCGCGTTCGAGAGCTCGCCGGCTTCGGCTTGAGCCATCGCAAGACTGATGGTGCCGACGCTGCGCTCGAGTGGGTTCTGTGCTTCGTCCACGTAGTTACGGATACTGGAAACGGCCTCGGCGGCGTTGCCCAGACCGAGCTGCGCCGCGCCGAGCATGAGGCTCGCTTCGCCGGCGGCCTTGCTCTTGCCGAAGTCCGACAGCACAGCCTGTGCTGCATCGCGCACAGCGCTCAGCTGCGCTGCCACCGTCTCGAAGTTTGTGGCGTCCGAGCTTCCGCCCACAGGCGCCTCTCCAACGGTTGCGCGGCTGAGCGCAACGGCTTCATAGAGCGCAGCGGACGACGCGTCGTGCCGGTGCTTGAGTCGGTTGCTGATCGTCGTGATCGCGATCGCCGCGATGACCAGCGTGACAAGACCGGCGATGACCATCGTGCGGTGACTCGTAAGCCAGCTGAAGGTCTCCTGACTCTTCGCCAGGATCTCATCGGGAAGCTCCTCAATAATGTCAGAGCTTTCGTCACGTGCACCGGTTCGCTTCTTTATCTTAATTGCCACGTATGCCTCAGGGCGTTACTTGCAGTGTGTCTGATGTTGTCTGTCGTTTTGCGCCGACGCCGTGTCGGCCGGCGCTCCGTTCGCGGCGCAACAATCTGCGCCGCAGCCATGGCCTCATGTTATGGCATCTTTCTTTCGGCCCCATCCACTGAATGCCAGGGACCCGGTGTCTCAACTCCGACATCTCGACCAACGAAGGCCTCGCCACCAGCGGCGAAAACGGAGCCTGAAAAAAGGCGATTCTCCATCGCAGACCGACCTCGGAGTGTCAAGGCGAGCGCCCCGCCCCGCTCCTGCTATTTTGGCCGTGGCGATCGGGCTTTTGGGCCTCATCTGCACAGGCTCCGACGCGCTCGCACAGGCCGGCGATGAGGAGACAGCGCTGGTCTTCGGCCCCCGTTTTGCGGCCGCCGGTCGCCCCACCCGGGCAAAGCTCGCGCCCGGACTGCATGTGGGAGTCTGGCACGGCATCAGCCTGCTCACCAGCCTCGGCGCGTCGGCTACCTGGGACTACTTTCTCGACCGGGATGGTGCCGACGGATTTCAGCGTGCTTCGCTCTTCGCCGGCGTGGCCTTCAATCTGGACGTGCTGGTGCTTGTGCCCTGGGCGCGTATCGAAGCCGGCGCGCTCGTGAACTACGCGACCGGTGACAACGAGCAGCCTCAGCCGCTGCAGCCGGCGCTGCGGGGCGCCATCGGCTTCGACTATCGACCGATGCGAAACTGGGCGTTCGGCCTCGAAGTCAACGCAGCCTGGGCCCTCGGGGCGTCGTCCGTTGATGCAGGCGTTGACGCCGTTGGCATTCAGATTCGCTTCAGCCGCTTCTTTGAGAAGAACGCGCTCTGACCGGACCGTTCTGCGGCATCAGTTCCCGGCGTCGCGGTCCGCTTTCCCGCGACCGCGGAAGAAGATCTTGATCGGCGTTCCGCGGAAAGGGAACTCTTCGCGCAGACCGTTCAACAGGTAGCGCTCGTAACTGAAGTGCATCATCTCAGGGTTATTGATCGCGAACATAAAGGTCGGTGGCCGCGTAGCGACCTGAGATCCGTAGAAAAGCTTCAGACGGCGGCCCCCCTTCTGCGGCGGCGACTTCCGGCGCAGCGCCTTCTCAAGATACCTGTTCACCGCTGCGGTGCTGATTCGTTGACAATATGACGCGAACACCTCGTCGACCATATCGAGAACGCGATGCGAGCGCTGGCCCGTGAGGGCCGACATGGTGAGCACCGGCGCCCACGGGGCGAACTTCAGGTTGTCCCGCACCTTCTGGGCGTACTCATCAGCAGTCCGGTGGTCCTTTTCGACGGTGTCCCACTTGTTGAGGATGATGATGAGCGCACAGCCTTTGGTGTTTGCGAGGCCGCAGATGCGTTGGTCCTGCGCGGTCACGCCACGGGTGGCGTCCAGCACAAGGATCGCGACGTCCGCGCGGTCCAGGGATTTGAACGCCTGAACCACAGACATCTTTTCGACAGCCTCAGAGATCGATCGCTTTCGGCGGATTCCCGCGGTGTCGATCAGCATGTACCGCTGACCGTTCCGCTCGAGGTGCGTGTTGATGGCGTCACGAGTCGTGCCCGGGATGTTACTCGTGAGGAGCCGGTCTTCGCCGATCAGTCGGTTCACCAGAGTCGACTTGCCGGCGTTCGGCACGCCAACCACCGCGATTCGAATCAGGTCCTCGTCAACTTTCGGCGTCACCTTCGGCATGTGAGCTTCAAGCTCGTCCATCAAATCCGAGAATCCACGACCGTGCTCGGCGCTGAGCGCGATCAGATCGCAGGGGAGGCCCAGCGAGTAGAATTCGCTGACGTTCGCGTCGTGGCCAGGCCCGTCGATCTTGTTGACAACGGCATACACCGGCTTGTCGCTGGTACGCAGCAGCGCGGCGATCTCACGGTCCGCCGGCAGCAGCCCACTCTGCCCGTCGAGCACAAAGATGATCGCGTCGGCCTCCTCCATGGCGAGCTGGGCCTGGCCCCGCATCTGCATCAACAGCTCATCGACGCTCTCCGGCTCAAAGCCGCCGGTGTCGACAACCTGGAAGCCCCGCCCGTCCCACTTTCCTTCGCCGTACTGCCGGTCGCGGGTCACGCCGGGCATGTCTTCGACGATGGCGAAGCGCGTGCGTGTCATGCGGTTGAAGAGTCGGGATTTGCCCACGTTGGGTCGGCCGACGATGGCGAAGAGCGGCTGCCGCTCCTCCCATGACCTCGGCGCCTGTGCCTCCGCTTCCACGTCGGCCTGCTCCCCATCCGCGTGTTCGCCTGCAGCCGAAGTGTCCGCAAAATCGTCCGCAGGTGTGTCGTCGTTGCCGTTCACAGTTCGTCCTCTCCGTAGCCGAGTCGGTCGAGACTGCGGGGGTCATCGGTCCAATCGCTCTGTACGCGCACGAAGGTCTCGAGGTGAACCCGTCGTCCGAAGAACTCCTCAAGCGCATGTCTGGCCGCAGTACCAATCGCCTTCAACCGTGCGCCACCACGGCCGATGATGATCCCCTTCTGCGAGTTCCGTTCGACGGAAATGGTGGCGTAGATTTCGATGCGCCCGGCGGTTTCCGACTCCCTGAATCTCTCGATTGTGACTGCGACGCTGTAGGGTATCTCTTTGTTTGTCTGCAGAAACACCTGCTCACGAACCATCTCTGCCGCGATAAAGCGCTCGGGCCGGTTGGTGAGGATGTCGTCCGGATAGAGCGCCGGCCCGACAGGGAGCTGGGCGAGTATCTCATCCCGCAGCGCTTCGACGTTCGTTCCCTTCTCAGCAGAGCACGGGATCAGCGCGACGAAATCACCGGATGCTGCGAGGGTCTCCATCGCCGGCAGCAGACGCTCGCGCTGCGTGAGCAGGTCCACCTTGTTGATCGCGAGAATGGCGTTGCCGCCGCATTCTTTCAGCGCTTCATACACCGGACGATCAGCGCCCCAGATCGGCTCTTCAGGCCTGTGAGCAGCGCTCTCGGCTTCGATCACCATTACCGTCGTATCAGCACTGCCGATGGCGCCGATCGCAGCGTCGACCATGCGGGTGTGAAGCTTGTTGTTCGGCTGATGCACGCCCGGCGTGTCGATAAAGATGATCTGTCCGCGCTCAGGAACGCTGACCAGCCCGATGATGCGATTCCGTGTCGTCTGCGGTCGCCGCGTAGCGATCGATATGCGCTCGCCGACCAGGGCGTTCATGAGGGTCGACTTTCCGACGTTCGGACGTCCGACCACCGCGGCAAAACCTGCCCGGTGTCCGTCTTCTGACTCTGATGTCGGGCTGCTCATTACATACTCATGTTTCGGGCGCCTTCTGCCCGGGTGCCGCCGGCGGCTACGCGGTCCTCGCGCCGCCTACTCGACGTATAGAAGGCGCGAGCCTATATCACCCGCATGTCCGCTCGAACACAGCAAACGGCGAGGTCTCTGACCCATCACTCCTTCTGTGGGAGGCTGCGTGGCGCCGTTGCTGCGATCATGTTCCTGCTCGGCGTCCTGGCCGCATCGATCGGATGCAATGGAAGCTACGACATCGAGAATGAGCTGATGCGCTCTGCTGAGGCGCGTTACACTGCCGGCGACTACGACACCGCGGTCGATTTGTACCGTCGATTCATCGCCGAGCATCCTCTCAGCCCATTCGCACCCATCGCCGAGCAGCGACTCTTCACCATCGAGCGCGAGCTGGATGCCGTTATGGGCCGCCGCGGCGGGCCTGCGCCGATCCATGTCGTCTCCGGGCGAGCCGGTACTTCGGTAGAGACGGTGACTCCCTCGAATGAAACGGCTCGATGACGCCCGCCGACCCCGGGTTTTCTGCAAGCCGGCGGGCACTTGCGATCATCAGCCGGCGGCGCAGTACCGGGCTGTCAGTGTCGTCGGTTGCCGGGTATCTTGTGCTCCTGCTGGCTTCCGCTGCCGGCGGGTTTCTCATGGCTCCCACGTCCCTCGCGCCCTTCGTTGACGGCGACATCACACGCCACGGCGGCTGGTGCCTCGAATCTGCGTTCACCGCCGCATGCCTGATCGCGGCGATCAGCGCATTCCGTGCGATGGAGACCCTGTACCGCGATGACGACGCGGCCATGCAATTGCATCCCTTTCACGGTGGCGCGCTCGCTCTGGACCGCCTGACACAAGTCGCGAGAGATACCGGGCTCGTGTTTTCGCTTCCCGTCGCCGCATTTGCGCCGCTGATCATCCGCGGAGACGGCGCCTTTGCCATGGCCGGCATCGCATGGCTCGCAGTTGCCTTCGGAGTTGTCGTCGCCTGCAGTTTCGCCGGCAACGTGCTCATCGCGGATCAGGCCGGCGGCGCGGACAGCGCCGTCACCCGGGCGGCCGGCGCCACCAGCGGCGGCGTGTTTCACATCGCTCCGGGCATTACACTGGCAGTGTCCGCCGCCCTCCTCCTCTTTGCAAAACTCGGCTTCGAAGAGCTGCTTCGTACCCGGTACGAGAGCGGTGCTTTCGAGCTTACACGAGCAGCCCAGGTGGCACTCGGCGGCAGCATCGTTGTGGCAGTGCTCCTCTGCATCGCCGCTTTTCGACGCTACTCGGCGCGCTACGCGTCCCTGCAGTGCGCCTTCCGAATGGCCGATTTCGTCGGCACCTCACAGGTCGACGGCTTCGACGATGAGCTGAAGCGCGAACCGGCGGGCAGCCCGGGCACGCTCTTCGGCGCTGCGCTCGCGATACAGCTGCGACGCAAACATCCCTTCCTCCGTGGAGCCTCGGTGAGCGTCGCGTTGCTGCTCGTGTTCGTTGGATGGGCGACACGCGGCAGTATCTCGGCCCTGTTGCCGGCCCTGGCTGCGAGCGCGTGGCTGGCTCTCTACGTGGCACCCGCGCTACGCGTGTGGCGTCTGCTGACCCCGGAGAGCGAGTACCTGGCAGGGACGCTGATTCGAGAGACCATAAGGCTTCAGGCGAAGAAGCGTGCGGCCCTGAACGAGCTCATCTTTCACGCGGCGGCCCTCGCTCCGGTCGCCCTGCTTTCACCCGGCGTGCGCCTTCAAGCCCTCGGCCTCATCGCCGCCGGCGCACTCAGCGCCTCGGTCGCGATCCAGCTGTGGCGCGGGAGCCGCGTCGGTCCGACCCTTGTTTGGTTGGCAGCGTCTGCCATCGCCGGTGCCGCCGCTCTCTTCGGCGACACCGGCATTGCCGCCTGCACCGTGAGTCTCGCAGTCCTGGGCATCGCTGTTGCTGCCCCGGCCCTCCGTAAACCCCTTCCTGCGGTCCCCTCATGAGCGAACGCGATATCGCGCTGCGCGTCACCGACCTGCGTGTCAGCTACGGCAGCTTTGTGGCAGTCGACAGTGCTTCCTTTGAGGTGCCCGCCGGCCGTGTGGTGGGCTTCGTCGGCCCCAATGGCGCCGGAAAATCGTCAACGATGCGTGCGATCGCGGGGCTGATAGAAGCCGAGTCCGGCGTGATTGAGATGGGCGGCCGAGACCTCGGCGGCGACCCCGCGGAACGCCGCCGCTACTGTTCGCTCACGCCACAGGATGTAGGCCTCTTCCCGTGGCTCACCGCCGAAGAGACGCTTCGCTTCGTTACGCGCCTACGCAACGTAGAGGACGCAGAAGCTGAGATGGACCGCTGGTTGGCGCTGACCGGACTTGAGAAAGCCCGTCGCCGTCCCGTGAGGGAGTACTCCGGCGGCATGCGTAGAAAGCTTGCGATTGCCTCGACTCTGATTGGAAATCCGCCGGTAGCGCTGCTCGACGAGTCCTTCGCCGGATTGGATCCGGAGTCCACCTGGGCCGTACGACAGGAGATTCGGCGCTACGTTGATGCCGGCGGCGCGATCTTGCTGTCCACGCATATCCTGGACATGCTTGAGCGCATCGCTGACGAGATCGTCGTCATCTCAGGCGGCCGCGTCGTTCGTACCCTGGATGCAGCGGCTCTTGCTGCAGAGATTCCGGATCGCTTCTCGACACTGACCGAGCTGTATCTCGCCGAGACCGGTGCTGATACCGCCACGGAGCGACGTACAGCCGGCGACGGCGCTGCTGACACCTGAGCGCAGCTCGCTTCTGCACCCGCGAACCGGCGTCGGGACTACTTCAATCGCAGTGACCCGTCCTCTACGGACTGCAGCGTACCCTCCGGCAGTCGCTCGCGAACCCACTGTGACGCATGCGCCACCCTGCTCGGATCAAGGCTCTCGAAGGTGACGCGCGTCCGATACCCTTCGCTCTGCAGCACGGGGTACGAGCCGATGGCCACCTCGGCGAATGCCTCGCTGGCCGCCGTCAGTGTCGGCGCCAGATCGCCTTCGCCGGCGTTTACATACAGGGTCAGCATCGACACAGGCCGGGGCTCAAATCGCGCCATCAGCGTGTCGAGCTGGTGCTCAAAAATCTGCGGTACACCCGGCAATACGTGCACGTTCTTTACGACGAAGACCGGCCATATGCCGCGGGATGTCTCCACAAAGGTTGTTCCCTCTGGGACCTGCGCCATGCGCATCCACACGTCGCCCTTTTTCGTCTCTCCAAAGCGCGTCCGAATGCGATTCGCCAGATCCGCATCTTCCTGCAGCGGCAGATTGAAGGCGCCGGCGACACCCAACATCGTCAGGTCGTCATGGGTCGGGCCGATTCCGCCGCTGGTGATCACGAACTCAAAACGCGCGCTGAACTCGCGCACGCAGTCTGCGATACGGTCGACGGCATCGCCGATAAACGCGAGCTCACCCAGGCGTATGCCCGCCCGACGCAATCGTTGAATCGCGAGGCTACCGTTTGCGTCGTCGATCTTGCCGGTCAGCAGCTCGTCTCCGATCAGGATGACGCCTGCGCTCGCCGGCAGCGGCAGCTTCTTCTGCGCTGAAGGTTCTGTCATCTCGGTTGCTCGGGTCGCACCAGTTCGAAGTCCACGATGTCCCCATTGCGACGCACGCCGACTGAGAGTCGCCTGTCGCTTGTCGGTTTCGCCCACATGACCAGGTCTCGACGTCGCAAACCAACGCCAAACGCCGGGCTGTCGTTGGTGATCTCATCGATAACGACAGAGCGGCTGTCCAGCGCAGCGGTGATTCCCCAGTCGTCCAACTGCTCCATGAACGCGTCAGTGTCAGCCCCACCGACCGGGTCGACGAGGCGGACTCTGAAAGGCTCGGCCGCCTCATAGGGAACCTGCAGATCGAGACGTCCCTGCCCCCACCGCTCGTGCACCGCGACGGCAGACGCCCAGGCGCCGGGCTCTGCGCGCACGCGCACGCTGCCCGCCTCGCCGGTCACGCCCCTGAACGGTGGATCGGTGCCATCGATCATCAGGAGCGCGCCGGCGACCGGAGCGCCCATGTTGTCGATAACGTACACATCAAAGTCCATCATCCGACTCCGCGTCGGGCACAGGGCTTCGACGCGGCGATTCTCACGTACTTCGACCTCGAGGGTAGCCGGCGCGAAACCCTCTGCCTCGCAGACCACCGAGTAGGTACCGGGCGCCACATGGGGAACGACCTCTCGGCTCCACCGTTCCAGTGAGAGCGAAGGGTACGCCCACAGCGACTCCGGCAGCACCATGCGGGGCCGTATCGCCACGTTCATGGGTTGCCCCTGACTGACGACATCGATCTCTCCGCCTGCCCTGAGCACCCAGTCCCGTGGCTCCAGGTCTCCGCCAAGGTCGGCGATCAGCGGCGCGTAACCGTCCAGTGAGGCGATGATGCTCTCAGGTACCGCGGAGCAGTTCGTCAGGTGGAACCACCCCTGCGACTCAACGTGCCCCCGACACACCGCGACGTCCGAGCTGCCCTGCATTGCCCACACGGCGGCGCCGGCCGCCGGCCCGGCCTGGGTCGTGAACACGCGTCCGCTGAGCCCGGGTCGCTGCTCATTGCTGAGGCGCACAATCAGGTCATCGAGACCCTCCGGCGGCACCTCGACATCGAGCTCCGTGGCACCGTGCTCCTGATGTCTCGCGGTCAGCCGTGCACGCGGTCCGGCGTTTTCGAAGACAAAGACGCCGAGACGATCGGTCAGCATCGTTTTCGACCCCAACCACGCCGGCAGCGCAGGGTCCGACATCACGACTGTCGCACCGGCGACCGCCGCTCCACCGCCGTCTTCGACGCGCCCACGAATGGCCCGCCCCCGGTGCAGCACCAGACGCAGGTTCTCGTAGTTCTGATCCGCGCTCAGGATGAGTGGAGGACTCGCCGCGGTCGCGAAACCTTCACGGCGGCCGAGTACAACCGCCTGCCCGGCAGGGATTCCGCTGATCGAGAAGCTTCCGTCGTCCGAGCTGCTGTAGCTTGAGACCGGCCACCAGTATGGGCTGCCGTCAGGTCGGACGAGTCTGTGAAAGGACTGAAAGACCGCGCGCTCAATCTCCCATCGGGCACCTTCGTCGGTCTCGACGACGGCGCTCATGCGCACCCCGGGAACCCCATTGCCGGCCTCGTCGATGACGCGACCGCTGACCGACGCGCCCCGCGAGAGACCGATCCAGATCGCTTCGCCGTCGCCCTGCACCCAGAAGCGCCCGTTGTGAGGCATGTAGCCCGGTGCGCGCACGCTGATCTGGTACTCACCGATAGGCAGATAATTGATCTCTGTCTGACCGGCTTCAACCAGCGAGGTGATACTCAGCACGTGAAGCTGCGCTTCTGAAATCGTCACCACGCCGGCAACGATGGGCTCGCTGGTCGCGCGGTCTACCACCCGGATACGCGTGTTGGGGGCGGGGTCTGCCTCAATCTCAAGCGCGACGGGGGCGCTCTCTTCGCCGATTGTCAGGCGGCCGCCGAAACCGGTGCCGACGCCGTCGCCGGTGACGGCGTACTCGTAGGTTCCGACACGAAGGCCGGAGATCGCGAATCGTCCCGCCTCGTCGGTCACCGCCGAGCGCTGTGGGAACATGCCGGGACTGCCGAGGTGCAGGACCGCAAAGGGTACCGGCTCGTCGTCGCGTAGTACCACACCGCGCAGGTCGCGCCCGGATTCCAGGACGAGTCGAAGAGGTGCTCCGCCGGGGACGACGCCGATCGCGATCGCAGGTCCGAACCCTTCTGCGGTAGCCTCGACCGCATATAGGTCCGTTGGCATCTCGCCGAACTCAAACATGCCGCCGACGGTTGTTTCGACCTCGAAGGTCTCGCCGCTGCCGGGAGTGCGCGCGATGACGCGGACGCCGGCTGCCGGCTCTCCATTCGGACGAACGACGCTGCCACGTATCGTTCTGGCGCTCGTGTTCTCGGCGACATCCTCCGGTGCCTCGGCGTCTTCGCCGGCATCGTGCCGCTCATAGATGTGGTCGAGCTCGCCTTCGCCGGCGCTCGAATCGAGGGTGCGCAGCTGATTCTTGTTGCGCGCTCCCGTCACTGCGATCACGACGATGATCGCAGCCAGGGCGATCACAATCAGAGACCACAAAGTTTGTTTCTGACGTCGCGTCACTCACATCCCGAGTCCAGTTCTCACTCTCTTAGCGTGGGCAGAGCGGCTTGTCAGCGGGGCGTAGTCCCGGCGAGGCGCACGAAGTCATCGATGCTCAGGGCCTCGGGACGCTTTCGGGGATCCACACCTGCCCGCTCAAAGAACGCAGCGTCGTCCCCGGTGATTCCTCGCAGGGAATTGCGCAGTGTCTTGCGTCGCTGCTGAAAGGCCGCACGGGCAATGATTCGAAGTCTCTCTTCTGTGGCCGCATCACAAAGCGGCACGTCGCGTCGGTTGAAGAGCACGACGGCAGAATGGACCCTGGGCGCCGGCACAAACGCGCCCGGTGGCAGGCGCAACGCGATGCGAGACTCATAGCGAACCCGAGCCAGCAGCGTCAGAGCACCGCACTGTCGCGTACCCGGCTCCGCGACGATGCGTTCTGCGACCTCACGCTGAAACATCAACGCCATGCGTTCCGGTGCAGGCACACCGTCGACAAGGCGGGCCAGAATCTCTGTCGCGACGTTGTAGGGAAGGTTCGCGACGACCACCCGGCTGGGAGTCACGACCAGATCGGTGGCATCCACCTTGAGCACGTCTGCGTTGTGTACGACGAGGCGCGGCTGGTCGGAGAATGCCGCTCGCAGATGCTCCACCATTCGAGTGTCCTTCTCCCACGCATCCACCGACGCACCGGTTTCAAGCAGGCGGGTGGTAAGTCCCCCCGGTCCCGGACCGATCTCTACGACATGCGAGGCGGTGGTGACGCCGGCCAGGGCAACGATGCGGTCCAGGATGTGCACGTCCTGCAGAAAGCACTGCCCGAGGCTCTTCTTCGCGAGTCCACGCCAACGGCCGACGAGCTCATTGGGAGAAGGCAGGACGGTCATGCGCCGCCTCGCATGTCGGCGAGCGACGATTCTGCCCACTCGCGCGCGACGAGAGTGGCGTAGGAACCCGCAGGGATCCGAAAGGACAGGCGTAGCCGGTCGCCGCCTGCATGCACTGCCAGTCGTTCCGGGACCAGCAACAGGTCCCGCAGGGCCCCCGGCGAGCTGTCCTCGAGCCGCTGTCTGCCCTCCCGGTCAACACCCAGGTCCCCATAACACTCGTCGAGCAGCTCAGCGGCAGCCCGCATCGGCCGCAATGCTCGCCGGCCCGGCAGGCATCCACAGAGCAGAATGTCGCCCTCGGCCAGGCGCGCGCCGTCAGCGGCCACATCATCACTGATGAAGTGCGAACCCGTGTTCGCGAGACGAAACACGTCACCATCGAGAGTGCCCTCAATCTGCGCTCTCTTCACCAGATACCGATTGAAGAGTTCGGACTGAAGTACGCTGGGAATCAGCTTTTTCTGAAACCCCTTACGAAGTCGAAACTCCCCGCGCGCCCAGGCAAGAGCGCGACTCAGGTTGTCACCGTTTCGGCCGAAGCGTTGCAGGCCATATGCGTTATAGATTCCTTCTGTGCCCACACGCTCGGCGATGGCCTCGGCGGCCGCGATCCCGCCGCTGTATCCACTCAGGGTAAGCTCGAAGTCATTCGCGAGCAGGTGCCCGGTTCGCAGCTTGTTTCGATGGAGGCCGGTCGCGAGAATCTCCACCCCGTCGGGCAGCCGCCAGGTGTCGGGGTCAGTGGCCGCCTCAGGAAACGACAGCCACTGCTCGGTGACTGCATTGCGGTCTTTCATCCCCGCGTAGCCCACGTCCCGCTCGCCAACGCCCGCCTCTGCCGCCAGCGTCCGCACTACATCACGCGTGTTCCAACCAGTCTTTCGCACCCTGACGTATCGATGCGTCCCTTCGCCGGACGGCTCATACAGAGGGACCTCGCGAACGATGAAATCGGCGGCATCTGCGCCGATCGCCTGCGCGGGGGGCGCGATGTCGCTGCAGCGTCTCGGTATAGAAATCGGATCCAAATTGCGTCCTCGCTATCGAAAGGAGTGTAGGCTCTTAGCATCGGCGTCCGTGGGATGGCAGCGCAGTGCCCGGGCGACCGTGTGGGATCACGACGGCGTCAACACGTCGGTTTTTGTACGCGACGCGCGCCACAGGTTACTGATCCGGGTTCCTGCCGGGAGTGTTGATGGGAATCCAACTGGACGACGCGGTTCAGCGTTATCTTGACCACATTACGATCGAGCGCGGTCTGTCGCCGAATACGGTGTCGTCGTACGCGTCGGACCTGCGCCGCTTCTCTGCGTTCGCCGAGGACCGGGCCCTGGAAGATGCGGGAGCCGTCTCGATCAGACATCTGAATGACTTCCTGATCGTGCGCCTCGACGACGGTATCTCAGCGGCGACCCTGAGCCGCACGGTCGTTGCCCTTCGCCGCCTCTTTCACTTTCTGCGCGCGGAGTCTCTGATCGACTCCGACCCTGCAGAGCTCATGGATGTTCCGCGGATTCGGCGGAGTCTGCCGCGCCTGCTCTCGCCCGACGAGGTGGGGCAGCTGCTCGACGCCCCGGCACGCACCCGCCCCGAAGGCGTTCGCGATCGCGCCATGCTGGAGCTGCTCTACGCCACCGGGCTGCGCGTTACCGAGCTTGTTACCCTGCCCATTTCAGCGCTTCACCGTGACGCGGGCTTCGTACGCGTATGGGGCAAGGGCTCAAAGGAGCGGCTTGTGCCGGTGGGCGAAGTCGCCTCAGACGCGATCGATGTCTACCTCAGCGACGCCCGCCCTGCGCTGATCCGTGCCGCAGGCGGGCGTGCATCGCAGGCGCTCTTCGTGACCCGACGCGGCGGCGCGATGACACGCCAGGGCTTTTGGAAGCTGATCAAGAAGTACGCGCTGGCCGCTGGAATCGACGCGCCCATCTCGCCGCACAAGCTGCGGCACTCCTTCGCCACCCATCTCCTGCAGAACGGCGCCGACCTTCGTGTACTGCAGGCGATGCTCGGACACTCGAGCGTCTCGACGACGCAAATCTATACGCAGGTCTCTCAGCTGCGCCTGAAGGCACTGCACGCGGGTTGCCATCCCCGCGGATAGTCCGTAGCAGCGCGCCTGCGCCTATGGATTCATCTACCCTCATCATGGCCGTCCTCGCGGTCGCTTCGATGGTGCTCAGCTCTGCTGTGCACGAATGGGCGCATGCGTTCAGCGCAAAGCGGCTGGGCGACAACACCGCTGAGCGCGAGGGCCGGCTGACGCTGAATCCGGCGTCGCACATCGACCCGCTTGGCACGCTGGCCATGCCGGCCATTGGAGCGGCGCTCGGCGGCATGATCATCGGCTGGGCCAAACCGGTCCCCTACAACCCGGCCCGCTTTCGGCGGGGTGTATCGATGCGCCGTGGAGCGATGATCGTGGCCTTCGCCGGGCCTCTATCGAACCTGGTTCTCTTCTTTCTGTGCGTGCTGATTCTGCGTGCGGGCTCTCTCGCCGGCGGTGCCGACTTCTGGGCCTCGAATTCGACCATCCACGCCTTCGGAGCGCTGGTCGGAGTCATGATCCACGTAAATCTGATCCTGGTGTTCTTTAACCTGTTGCCGGTTCCGCCTCTCGACGGCTACCGGGTGCTCGCTGGCTTTCTGGCGCCGGACAATCCGTACATGCGCTTTGTGCAGCAGTATCAGTTCGCGGCCTTTCTGCTCGTGGTGCTCGTGGCCTTCCAGTTTCTCGGATACCCGATCGGAGCGTTGCTCAGGGGTACGTTGGAACTGACCGGTGCCACGCAGGACTTCATTCTCGTGCGCGATCTGGCCTTATGAGCGACCTGATCGCTGAAAACGGCGAGTTGGTTGAGACGACCGGCGGGCGGGACATCAGGCTTCGGATTCAGCTCGAAGGGTTTGAGGGGCCCCTCGACCTGCTGCTGCACCTGATCCGCAAGCACGAGCTGGATATTCTCGATATTCCGATCGCGTTCGTTACGGAAGAGTACCTTCGCTATCTCGACGCGATGCAGGACCTCGATCTCGCGATCGCCGGGGAATACCTGGTGATGGCGGCCACGCTCATTCAGATCAAGAGCGCAACCCTTCTTCCGAAGCCCGAGGAAGACGAGATCATCGACGACCTCGATGCAGTCGACCCGCGCGAGGCGTTGATTCGACGTCTCCTGGAATACCAGAGATACAAGGACGCTGCCGTTCGCCTTGAGAGCAACCCGGTGCTCGGCCGAGACGTGTTCACACGCCCCTCCCGTGCCAGGGAGTATGTGCGCGAAGCGGACCCCGCCGAGCTGCTGCCGGTGGGCGTGTTCGAGCTGCTGGACGCGTTCAGGCGCATGCTTGAGAAGGCGCCTGAGGCCCACATGCACGTAGTGACCCGCGAGGAGTTGTCGCTGCGCGACACCATCAACGGGATCGCGGAGCGCCTGGCGCAGACGCCGAGGATGACCCTGCTCGACCTGCTCTATGCTCTCGACACCGAGCCGTCGCGTCAGCGCATCGTCGTGACCTTCTGCGCGCTGCTTGAGCTGGCGAAGATGCGTATGGTGCGGCTCTTTCAGGCCGCTCTCTCGAGTGACGATCTGATTGTCGAGCGCGCAGTGGTAGACATTGAAGAAGTCTCGCAGACTCTGGAACTGGACGAGGCGGACGAGGCCCAATGACCGCAGAAGACGAAGTCGACGAAGTCACAGAGAACGTCGCAGAGAACAGCACAGCGAACGCGCCGGCCGACGAAGTTGCGGATGCGAGTCCCACAGCGGACAGCGCGGCCGCGGTTGATGAATCCACGGGCGATGATGTGGACGGCTCCGGAGCTCAGCCGGGGGCCGAAGGCTCGGCTGGTGAAGGTGCCGACGACGACGCGGATGGCTCGGATGCTTCCGGCGACGGGGATACCGCCGAAGACAGCGCTGAGGACGACACGGAGTCGAAGCCTCGGGAGCTGACGAAAGCAGAGCGCGCGCGGCTCGCTGCGCAGCAGGCACGTGAGGACGATCCGCGGGCCAGAGAGCCGGTCATGGTCAGCGCGGTTGAAGCGATACTCTTCGCATCCGAGGGTCCGGTCCGAACCTCGGACATCATCGCGGTGGTTGAAAAGGTCGAGAAGCGCCCGGTGCACGAGTCGGTGGTCCACACGGCGCTCGAGGAATACGCGCGTGAGCTCGCCGAGCGGGGCTCAGCGATCGTTCCGACGCCGGTCGCCAACGGGTGGGAGCTGAGAACGCAGCCCGACGTAGGCGAGTACGTGCGTACCATGTACGAGCGTAAGCCGGTCAAGCTCAGCCGAGCCGCCCTCGAAGTGCTCTCGATCGTGGCGTACCGGCAGCCGTGTACGCGCGCAGACGTGGACGACATCCGTGGTGTCGACTGCTCGTCATCCCTGCGTCAGCTCTGCCAGCGCGATCTGGTTCGGATTATCGGCCGCGCCGACGACCTCGGCCGACCGCTGATCTACGGCACGACCCGGGAGTTTCTCCGCTTTTTCGGGCTCGAGAAGCTGTCGGACCTGCCCACCCTGAAGGAGTTTGCCGAGCTGAGCGAAGAACATCTCGTAACTCTCGCCGAAATGGATGATGAGAACGCTCGCATGGACGCTGAACAACAGCGTCAGGTGGCCGAGGATGAGCCCGAAGAAGGCAGCGCGTTCGTAGAAGATGACGGCGAGAGCGCCGGCGCTGCGGTCGCCGAAGAGGCCGGAACCGACACTGTCGGCGGTGAAGAGTACGTTGATGACGCAGCTGTCGACGCCGAAACCGCTGACACTGATAACGAAGAACTATGACCGAACGCCTGCAGAAATTTCTCGCCCGTGCCGGCGTCGCCAGCCGCCGCCGTAGCGAAGAGCTCATTCGGGCGGGCCGCATCAAAGTGAACGGCAAGATTGTCACTGAGATGGGGACGCAGGTGGAGCCGTACACCGACGTGATCATGTTTGACGGCCAGACGGTGTCCATCGACGAACGTTACGTCTACATGCTCGCGTACAAGCCGCGGCAGATGATCTCTGCCGCATCGGACCCTGAGGGGCGCCCGGTCGTCACCTCTCTGGTCCCCGGGGACTACGGCCGCCTGTACCCTGTGGGGCGACTCGATTGGGACTCAGAAGGCGCGATCATCCTCACGAATGACGGCGAACTCACGCAGCTTCTGACGCACCCGAAGCATGAGGTGCACAAGGTCTACATGACCAAGTTGCGCGGACGGGTCTCGGACACTGATGAAGGGATCCGAAAGGTGCGTGAAGGCGTGCGCCTCGACGACGGGTACCAGTGCCTGCCGGTCGAGGTGACGCGCGATTCCACTACTGAGAAGCACACCTGGTTCGTTGTCGCGATCATGGAAGGCAAGAACCGCCAGATTCGCCGCATGTTTGAGGCGGTCGGCATGACCGTGCTCAAGCTCAAGCGCATCGCCTACGGGCCGGTGAATCTCGGCGATATGCTCCCGGAGCATTATCGCAGGCTGAGCGACAGCGAAGTCGACGAGCTCTACATGGCCGCCGGTCGCAAGCGCCCGTCCCACAAGGCGTCCCGTGGCAGGGTTGCAAAGGGGCGACGCGAAGGCGACGCAAAGCGGCAGCAGGCGGCTGCCGGGCCCGACCCTCGCACGAAAGGGGGAGCTCGCACAAAGGCGGCGGCGAAGCGCACCGGCGCGGCACGCGGTGGCCCTGTGCGGAGGGGCGCTCCCAATGCGCCAAATCGTCGACAGGACCCGAACGCAGACACGCGACCGTCAGAAGGGATCGACTCGCCGCGAGAGGAAGGTCATCGTGGAGGCGGCGCGCGTCGCAGTAAGGCGGCGGTAGACTCGCGCACCGGCGACAGCAGCAGCGGAGCGCCACCGAAGCGGCGTCGGCAGTCCCGCCGAGGGGCGGCCCGCACGACACCAGCAGGCGGGTCGGGCCGGGGTCCAGCGCGCAAAGGCGGACGTGGCAAGAAGAAGTAGCCTGGGACGGTGCACGCAGCCAAATCTGTGGCCGAATGGTCAGGAGGCTTGACACAGCGACCGGCGCCCCTTAGAACCCGCCTCCCAGCAAGTGCTGGCTTTACCGCGGGGTAGAGCAGCTTGGTAGCTCGTCGGGCTCATAACCCGAAGGTCGCAGGTTCAAATCCTGCCCCCGCAACTGGCGAATACGCCAAAGAACTCAGGCGCTTAACGGGAAACCGTAGAGTGCTTGAGTTCGTTTTGACCAAGATCTGGTCCACTTTTGGTCCAGTCGGTAATCATTCCCAACTCGATGCGGGTGCTTCCGCCGGCCGTGTAGTTCGTTGCGCAGGCGCCAATGGGGCTATTCTCATTGCGCTCTTCCTTCCGTACATTAAGGAGAGGAGAACACAGATCAAATCGGCAGGGACGAAGACGGAGTTACAGGGAAAGAGTTCCCGAAGGGACCAGGAAAGATCAAGTTCGGTACTCGGATCAATAAGTCAGCGGCGTCGGCCGTACACTGCCAGGGTACGAAAGCGAGATAATCTGACTCGGGAGCAACGATGTCCGATTGATTCTCGCTCGGCGTTTGGAAACGGTACGCCAGCCCGTCGGCAACCGTTGGAGTACGTTTCGAAAATCGTCTTGCTCGCGCCATGCAAAACACGCTGGTCATGTTGTTAACTCGGACATCACGCCGCTTCGTGATGGTCTCGCCGATCGTAGACGCCCGACTGCCGACAAATTACTTCTAGGAATCGATTTCCAGGAATTGGCGAGGTGACGGATGGCCGACATGTCGAGATGCGCGATTTCCGCACAGTCGCGCCGGACAGACAGGCATCAACGCCATGAGGCCGAGAGGAGTCAACACAAGGCGTTGGTCGAGATTATCTGCAAACTCCGGCAGCTGATCGCTGCCGAGACCGAGGCTGATGGCCCACCGGATGACGCAGAATTGGCGCGCAACTTCGTCAAAGAGACTGACAACATCTTTGAGCACCTGAAGAGGTCGGAGCTCCGGTGTCCCGTCGTTGGTATTACGAAAGCTGGAAAGAGCGCCCTTCTTAACGGGCTGTTGCGAGCGGACCTGCTTCCGTCGACAAACGTACCGGCCACTTCTACATGCATCCGAATCCGGCACACACCGGGAGCAACCAGCCCAACTCTCTCCGATTCAGATGGCATCCTTGCCGAAGATGTTCCCGGAGTTCGGCACGCTCTCTGGTCGCTCTCTGGGTACGGGAGTCGCGGAAAATCGACCCCTGACGACGACCTCATGCTCGACGTTTCGTTTCCGTTTCTTGAACGTACTGCCCCAGCTCAGTCCCTACAGTTCGTTCTGGTAGACACCCCCGGCGTGACAGAGGCAGATGCCGCAGGCTTGGTACAAGCGACGCTGGCTGCGTTGCGCGAATCGGACGCTGTGATTCTCGCCTGCAGTTATGCTCAACTGCAAACTAGAGATGAACGTCAGTTCCTGGAGCGTTGCGGACAAACTCGTGCTGACATCTTCCGACACCCGGGACGTAGCTTTTTCTGCGTGGTCACGAAGATGGACCTAAAGAATCGCCACGGCGCCGATCTCTCGTCTGTGGAGCGCCTGATTCGCGATCAGCTGGGCTGTGCGCTCGGCGAACACATCCGGCAGCAAAGTCAGTTCTTATGGCCGGTCAGAGCGGAGTTGGGACTTCTTGCTAGGCTTGTCGCCGCGGGCGCTGCCGACGAAGCGCAGCGCGCCGACTACTTAAAAATTGTCCTCGGCTCGCAGCGCGTCGCCCGGCAGGTGACCGCGCAGGCGCTTTGCACCCTTGCGAATGATTCTGTAGAGTTCAGCGGGCTGCTCGGTGTCGAAACGATGCTACGCGAACGTGTGGCGGCGCGCTCTGCGTCCATTCGCCATAAGGCAGTCCACGGCCGACTCATGGGATTGATCGATGATGCCTACGATTGGGCCCACACGGCCCGCCGTCCTCGCCTGCAGAAACAACTCTCCAGACTTCTTGAAGCAGCGAACTCGGCATCTGAGCCAATTCCAGATCATAGTGGGGGAAATGAACAAGCCTAGAAGTAGAAGTCGCACAGAAAAGGACTTCGCTATAGCGAAGGGCGAGATCGAGCGAATCTGCCGCCGAGCCCATGAATTGATGAGCGGAGAAGCCGCCATGCTTCAAGGCTCCAGCCATGTCGATGACATGATGGCGCGATTAGAAAAAGTTGAGCGGAAATTGGCTGCTAGGAGCTTTCAGGTCGCCGTTCTGGCTCTGATGAAGTCGGGCAAATCCACATTGATTAACGCCCTGCTGGGTGACCAGTACCTTCCGTCGTCAAACATTGCGGAAACCGCTCGCATCGTTCGGATACGCCACAGCCCGTCAGCGACGATTCCCAGGCTCACCGATGCCAGCAAGTGTGTCGCAGAAGGTGTTCGTGAAATACACGATGAACTCAAATCACTAAATGCGTCGGTCCGGCAGTCACATTCCAGTCCTTTGCACGATGAACTGGTCCTCCACGCACCGCTCGCCACCCTGGCAGAACGCTCACTTGGGGATATGACATTTGAGCTGCTGGACACGCCGGGTCCTAACGAAGCGGGAACCGATGTTCTTCGCAAGCGGGTGGACCTCCTGTTGGCTGAAGTCGATGTTATCATCTATCTCTTGGATTACACCAAACTGAAGACTCGCGAGGAGGCAGATCTCTTCAAGCGCCTGTCTGTGATGAGGCCTGAGCTTCTTGAGCGCTTTTCAGATCGGCTGTTCTTCGTGGTCAACAAGAAAGACCAACAGAATAGACAGGGGTTGCCGCCAGACGATACGCGAAACTACGTGGCGGGGGTCCTCACTGATCAGGTGGCCGGTCTGAACGTGGCGCCGGAACGCGTGCTCCTGGTTTCGGCGGAGCAGGGACTGCTTGCTCGCCTGGTGGACAGCGGCCGTGCGGACGACGGAGCCGTTCGCGATTTCGCCATGCACGCAATGGGCAATCTCCGAAAGCAAGACGCGCAGTTGGAGCAGTGCAGACCGCTCGCACCAGGACTTTTTGAATTTAGCAATCTCGGCGGGCTTGAGGACGTGATCATCGCGCATATTTACGAAAATCGTGGCCGGCTCTTTCTGCAAAGTGTCGCGGACGACACAGCAAACCACATCGCTGGGTTCGACAATTACCTTAAGGCGAAGGCGGCCGGACTCCAGACCGAATCCAAGGAATTGAAGAGGAAAATCAGCAGGCTGAATAGGGATCTGAACGAGGCCGACAAAGACTTCCGTGAGGTCGATAAGCTCGCATCCGAATCAGCCGCTCAGATTGAGAAGTGGGTTAGGAATCGGTTCGCGGACTTTCGAGACGCGATGGAGGCTGAGCTCAAGAATGCGTGCAAGGAGTCAGCGGGTGGCAAGCGAAAGCGTGATCGTTTGCGTCAGCGATGGCGTTCTGTCAGCGACACCTTTGAGGATCTCGAGTCCGATGTCGACAAGGTTTCAACAGCAAAGGGCGCCAAAAAACGGCTGAGGAAAGCTCATCGTAAAATCGCGGACACCCTGCATTCTGAGTTTACAGAATTCTGGGAGGAACTTGAGGCCGAGGCATACGAGCGACAGGAGGAACTTTTCGAAGCGTTTAACTCAAAGCTCGAACCGTTGGCTCTAAAAGTCGAAGACACTGTTGGTCGCCAATTGGACATCACACTTGACCCGGTGAAGCTCCAGATGCCGGTCCTGTCGCACGCCGAATTTGAACAGGAAGTCCGAAGC
>JAUICO010000146.1 GCA_030427825.1 bacterium
CGTAGTCCCATGAGCGAGTCAAGGAGTCGGCGCCGGTCGCGACAGACGAATCGGTGATCTGCGTCGGCACCCCGGCCGCGTCGTAGTCCAGAGCAAGCTCCAACAACGGCGCCGCGCCGGTGCCGCCCACCGAGTAGCTGCGCACACGCAGGCGCTCGTCGTAACCGCGATTCAGCGACAGGCCGTTGTCGTAGTCGACCTGCGCTACGGTCCCGTTGTCGTTGTAGTGCACCGCGTCAACAATGCCCGGCAGCTCGTCGATGCGGCCCTGCGCGTCGTAGTCGGCCGCAAGCATCGACCCATCGGCAAACACACGGGCACGAATGCGGCCGGCGCTGTCGTAGCGGAATCCACCTTCGTAGATGCGGCCATCAAGCCGCCGAATTGCACGGCTCAGTTCGCCGCGGGCCGTGTAGTCGAGAAAAGTGTCGAAACCCTCTTCGTAGCGCGCGACAAGGCGCCCGAGTGTGTGGTTTGCCGGGAATTCGGCCGCCACATCATATGCGTAGTGTGCCGTCGTGTGTGTTTGACCGGAGCCGTCTACCAACTGCACTTCGACGAGGCGGCCGGCCGGGTCATGCGATGCGCGCACGGCGCCGAGGCTGTCTCGCTGTTCGATAACGTGGCCGAGATCGTCGTAGCGTCTCTCGTGGCGGCCGGCATCCGGGTCGACTGCCGCGGTGCGTCGACCGAGACTGTCAAACTCCCAGCGGCGGGTCATAGCGTCCGGCAGCGAGAACGAGAGCGGCAGTCCGCGGGCATCCCAGGTGGTGCCGTAGTCACGCCACACAAGCACGCCGTCCTCGATGAGCGACAGGCGTGTTTGCACCGTGCGGCCCAGACCATCGGCGATCACCTGGGTTGGTGTGTTGAAGTGAGGACCTGCCTCGTCGCTGTCGTTGGGATCGTAGCTGGTCATCAGCCCGGCACCGAAGACTGTCCGCGCGAGCGCGCCGTCCTCAAGCAGCGAACGAAGCTCGCGACCGGCCGCATCGTAGAAGAACTCTCGGCTCGGCACTGCAGGCGGCCCTGTCGGCAGGTCTGCGCCGTCCTGCTCCCAGGGATGAAAGGTGCGTCGTGGATCGCCGGCTTCGGTGTACTCCGTCCAGCCCTGCACCGTGTAGCGGCCGTCCGGCGCTTCATTGAGCGTTGCGATCGCCCGTCCCAATCCGTCGACGTAGGCGCGGCTTTCAATCACGCCGCCTTCCCCGGCGTTCTCGCGCACCTCAACATCCAGCGACGAGACCGGGTTGCCGAAACTGTAGGACCAGCGCGTCGTTGGGAACTCAGCACTGTCACCGGGCGCGATCAGCGCCGTGATGCGGCCGAGCCCGTCGTAGCGCATCGCGGTCGACTGGCCGTTGAAGTCTGTTACCGAGAGCGCGAGGCCCCGATCGGTGTCGTAGTCGGCGGTGGTCTCGAGGAAGTCCGGCGCGCTCCCTGCGACCCTGTCCGCATAGGCGCCGGCATCGAGACGTAGGCGCTCGCGCACAGGCAGCACGCCGAGTACTTCGTCGTACGCCAGCTCGACGCGATGTCCGAGGGCGTCGAGGGATGCGATGACGTTGCCGTTGTTGTCGAGAGCGAGGCGAGTCGTCGGAACCCAGCGCGATTCTTCGGCCAGCTCAACTTCGCTTCGAGTCAGCAGGCCTCTCGCCACCTGTCCGGCAGGCAGACCCACAAAGTCCTCGCCATCGTAGAAGTTGCGGCTGCGGGACAGGATGGCGCCGGTGGCTGGGTCCAGGGTGCGCGACGCGATCGGAACTCCGAGCAGCCACGCTGCAGTGTTGTGTGCGTAGTCCGTCTCACTGAGAGCTTCGTCACCGGGAATGTCGCTACCCGCTGAATCAACATAGCCAAAGGCACGAACGCGTGTTGCAAAGCCCCACGCGTCGTACTCCGTCTCACCACGCGTAAACTGGCGCTGTGCCTCGCCCGGCTCCGGCATCCGTGGAGTGGCGCCCCCTCTTACGAAGTTGGGGTCTTCGCCCTTCCAATCGCCAAGCTCGGGCGAGAACGATGAACTCTCAGGTTGTCGCGTCGCCTGTTGTGTGGCCAGCAGCTGTGCGCGTCCGTCTCCGAGGTCCCGCACCCGGTAGTCGGTGACTGTTTGTTTGATGAGCAAGCCATCCGCGCCGCGGAGCAGCTGCGAACGCATGGCGCCGGCGAGAACCCGCGAATTGGCGGGATGCGTAAACTCTTCGGCCGTCTCAAATCCACCGCCGAAGCCGCGCAGGCCCCCGCGCTCGATGCCTACGCCGGTGTAGTAGAGGGTGTCGACGACGCGGGCGTCAGCGTGTGTGTCGCCTTCGGTGGAGACGGATGCGGCGGCGAAGCCACGGAACGCGCCATCATCCCAGCTCCACGCCGCATCGCGGTAGGCGCGCCCCGTGGTCCCTGACCAGCCGCGACCGTCTGACACCGTAGAGCCGACAACGACATGAGCAGGCACCGGCGCGTGTGTCCGCCAGGGCAGCCCAGCTGCGGCCGAGCGCCGCGCAGCCTCGGTGGTCGACGCCCACTCCAATTCGTAGGCGCCGCCCATGCCGTTCTCAGCCCGCGCAAGCAGGCCTGGGCGCTGCTCGCCGATAGGATCAACCACGCGCCAGCCGTCGACCTCAGGGTCAATGAGAACCACGTCGGTCGAGCCATTCCCATTGACGTCCGCCAGCACTACGGTGGAGTTCGCGCCACGCTCTGGGAGGGGCATGGCATACTCGGGACCGAAACCGACGCCGCCGCGATTGAGGCGATAACGAATTTCAGAGAAGTGCACCTCGAGCCAATCACCGAGTCCGTCCTGATCGAGGTCAATGATGCTGAGGTCGGCGGACCGGCCACCGGCACCCGCGAGGCCGCTCAGCGAGCGAGAGTCAGCAAAGCGACCGTCCCCCATTCCTGCATGGACCACCGCGTCAAAGGTCTCGTCGGCCGACTGAAACACCCGCACAAGGTCAACAAGACCGTCGCCGTTCATGTCCGAAACGTGGACGGTTGCGAGGTCGATTTCGTCGAGACCGTCTACACCGCTCACCGAGAAGCCCGGATATCTCTCACCCACTCCGACCAGACCATCCCAGGTGACGGTCGAGTCCGAGACAACCGAGAGGTCGCTCTCACGTTCAATCGACGACAACCCGGACAGCAACTCGCCGCCGGCCTCGACCAGCGCGTCCATGCGCCGATCGAGGTTGAGATCCACGAGGTGGGTGCTCGGCGAGTTGAGGCCTCCCGCGATTGGCAGGTCAATCGCTTCGCCGTCGCCGAAACGCAGGTCATCTGCGGTTGATCGGTTGAGCCACACACGCAGTCCGCCGCTCGACTCTGTGCGCAGGACCACGTCGCGCAGACCGTCACCGTCGAAGTCCGCCACGGTCCAATCTGCATCGCGACCGTCGAAGGAGGGTGCCTCTGCTATCGCTACGGCTTCGTCAAAGAACACGCCCCGATTGAGATACACTTCCCAGCCCGCTGCTCGGCTGCTTAGCAGGTCCGGGAGCGCATCGCCGTTCAAATCAACGAGGCGATAGCCGGGTAGTGTCGGGTCGATGACGGGCGCACCGATTGAGAACTCCTGCGGCTGCTCAGGGTTGAAAGCGGTGTAAGTGAAGTGCTGCGCAGGCAACGCCTCGTCATTTTCACCGGTCAGCCGAGCGCTGGCGAGGCGCGAGCTGTTCCAGTCTTCTTCATATTGCAGATCGAGCTGCCACAGTGGCCGATCGCCCCCGGTGACCTGCGAGCCCTCAACCATGACGGCGATCGATGCAAGGCGCAATTCCCAACGACGCTCAAAGCCTGCGCGCCAGTCCGCCAGAGTGTCACGGCGCTGCTCGTAAGCAAAGCGGATAGAGCGCGGCGCGGCGCTGTCGTCGGCATAGCGAATCTCGTCGAGCAGGACGCGCCCGCCGGAGCGCTGATAGCCGTAGGTGATCGTGTGCCCCAGCACGTTGCGGCGTGCGCTCAGTGCCCAACAGTATGTGCCGTCGAAGCCTGCAGGCGCCGGACCCTCGCGCGCGCCTTCGTCGCCGCCAAAGACCAGCACCTCGCCGCTCGGCGTCTGCACGACCCAGCGATCGCCTTCGATGCGTGCTCGCAGATGCGTGCTGACCTCGCGCAAAGCAAACCAACCCGCCGCGTCGCTGCCGTCCGGCCACACACGAACCGGTACCAGATCACCGGCACCTACAGCTGCCTGCAGCATGAAGGCATCGGCGTCGCGTGCGCGACCTGAGGCTTCAGCGTCACCGTAGCGCGGAACACCTGCATCCGTCTTTCGACAGATGCGCGCGCCCGACAGGGACCAGCCAACCCCAAGCGCCGAGTTTGGAGCGCCGGAACTATAGGAAAGCGAGACCGTGGGCACATATCCGCCCGGGCCCGGCGGCATCGGCACGCTCAGCCCATATGAGGCAAGGCCCGTGTTTGCTGCCACATCGAAGGCCTCACCCATGCCGCCGATAGAGCCCGGCCCTTCAGGCACCGCGATCGTGTTTGGTGACGCCTCGAAGGTCTGGGCATGTGCCGCCGAGATCCAGATGCAGAGCGCGACAAGAATGCAGACGAAGGTGCGCATCATCGACACATTGTCGATTCTGAGAAGAACGCCTGGTATCTATAGTCAATGGTCAGCTCGATATCCTCGAGCGCGTCCCAGTCAAAGTCACGATTCGACGGCGAATTGGGATCGATGACCAGTGTGTAGTGCGCACCCAGCGGTCGCTCTTCGAGCAGAATGTTTGGATTTTGCGGCGGTGTGTTGACGCCGCCAAGCCCGGAAACGGCTGTGCCGACATTATCGAAGGTGGTGATAGCAGCGAAAGAGGTGATGTCTGCGCCGATGAAGCCCACGAGCTCGTCCATGTCCGGCTGACACGATCTGAGGCTTGCGGTTCCGTCGTAGATGAGAACGAAACTGGGGCTGCCCACACCGATGTCGCCTACAAAGGTCAAGCCAAAGGAAGCAAGCTTCGCGTTGCACGCCAGGTCCAGGTTTCCGAAGCGCTCCAGGTCAATGACGAAGTTCGCGCTCAGCAGATCGCCGCTCCTTCCCAGGAGGTCTCCAACATTTGCATCCGAGGAGTAACGAATCGATTGATTCACCGGAACAAAGCCCTCTGCAAGCGACTCTCTGAACTGTTCCGCCGGACTCGTCAGCTCTTCTGTTTGAGGATCGGGAACGACCCGCATCAGTCCAAGCGCATCGCGCCGCAATGACACGGACATCGTGCCCTGCGTCGGTGAGCCGGCACCACACGCGGACTCGCGCAGGCGGTACTCATCAACGAGAGAGTCCAGCTGGTCCGGGCTCGTCGCGAGCAACGTGTTCTTTCGCAGGTCTACGAAGGGGCGAACGGCATAGTATTCGATCGCGACCAACCAGTTCATCATCGCCTGTCGAGCGCGCTCAATGCGAGCTTCGGCGGCCTTGAGATCATTGGCAAATCGAAACAGCACCGCCGGGCTTCGCTGAAGAGCGAGACTGCGATCGAGTTGGCGCTGCAGTCGACGTGTCCGCTCTGCCGCATGCTCCGCAGAGACAACAATCGACGAGTACTCAGCGACGCGCTGCATGACATTGAACTCGGCTCGAGAGACACGCAATTGCAGGCTTTGTGTGTACGTCGCCTCAGCCAGGACCCGCGACATCGCCGAGGCAAGCTGCTCGTAGTCCCGTTCCTCGTCGGCCTGCGCCTGCAGCTCCTGCTGTAGCAGCCTGTCCTCGAGCTGTACCAACTCCGACTGGGAATTGAGCTGGTCCTGCGTGACTTCAAAGATACCCTGTTGCTCAAGTTGACGAAGCGCGAGCTCTTCGCGCGAGGTCTCGGCATTCGCAGCAACGGTCTCGAAGTCGAGGTCGAGCTCGCTCAGTTGCGCCTGCAGCTCCGCGCGGAGGGCTTCGATGCGCGACCGGTTCAGCAGGTCCAATGTCGCTACACCTCGGTCCAACGAGTTCAACCGCCCCTGTTCGAGGGCCCTCCGGCGCTCCGCTTCAAGCCGGATATTCTCAGCTCTTGTTTGCAACGCGGCAGCCGCGATTTGCCCTCCCTGACTGCTCGCAAGGCCGGCCAGGTAGAGCGCAGCTCGCACGCCCGCGCTCATGTCCGTTGTACCCCGGGGAAGGCCCTGCGCCGCGGCCTGCAACGCCGCGCCTGCGGCAGAAGACGACGCCGAAACGTTGCGTGCGACGTTCTGGTACATGAGCGCGCCGGCCAGTTCATCGAAGTAGATCTCTGTATCGGTGGAGTTGAAGGAACGCCATTGCCGGGTAACCGCGGCGCTCGACGTCGCCACCTCCTGTAGCAATGCCACCTGTTCCGCGTACGCTACCTCGGACAGCTCGCCGCGATCGCGCATGAGCCGAAGCCGTCTCAAGCGCAGTTCACGTGCAATGTCATAAGAGTCTGCCTGCAGTCCGTTCCGAACGCCGACAAATTCCGCCAACGCTGCAGCTCCTGCCTGCCGAAGCTGTGCCAGATCGTCTACCAGTTCGCGAGTCCCCTGAAGTCCCAACGCACGCAATCGTGCCCAGGTGTCTACAACTTCGGCGAGGCGATCGTGGTCCACGATAGCGCGCTCCAAACGGCGATGGTGACCCTCCATCTCTGCAGCCGCGATTCCCGCAGCCTGCATGGCGTCGTCGATTGCAAGCAGAGCACGTGAAGCACTTGAAGTGGCCCCCTGCCCGCCGACGCCTGCTATATCCGACACACCTCGCTGCACTCCATCAACCGCCGGTGTTCGATAGCCGCAGTCACCGTAGTCCAGGGGGACGTAACAAGCTCCCGAAAGCCAGGAGTCAGCGGTGCAGGCGTTCCGGTTTCCACACAGCTGCACCAACTCTGCGAAGGCCTCGGCGATTTGTCCTTCGAGGGATGAACGCGTGTTGCCGATGGATGCGGCGCGTGCGCCTGCCGTCGACAGAAGCGACTCCACTGCAAGCGCAGACGCCGCCACGAGCTCCTGCGCAGCATCGGCGCGCCGACCCAATTCGCCCAGTGGTTGCGCTGTGGGATCAACCGACGTTGTCAACACCAGCTCTGCGTCCCGGGCAAATACCAGATTGGCGTGCGACTTCGACATGTCACCCACGGCAACGGCTGCTGCCGCCAGCGCCCCAAAATCCCCGTTGAGGTGGTTTGCCCCGGCCGAGCGATTGAACTCGCCGAGCACACCGGCGCCGATGTAGAGTTCGCGAATTTGCGACGATATCTCGCGAGCTTTCGCGCTGCGCTCCGACTCAAGATCAAGCACCGAGTTCCATCGTTGCGCTGAGATAGTCAGTACATCTGCGGCTGCGAGCCAGAGTTCGGAGAGCTCTGTCAGGAGCGCGACTCGCATCTCGTTCGTTTCGGTGTCCGTCGACGCGTCAGCAAGCACGCTCAGCGACGACGGTTCGAAGACTGTCGAAAACAACTCAATGGTTGGGTTGACGACCCATGTCTCCCATTCTTCGAGTTCGCGAGCCATGAAGGTCGCCGCGGCATCGTCAAATTCGCTCAGCGCGTCCGCGCTGAACAACCAGCGGAGGCGAATCTTCTGGTCCATGGCAAACGCGCTCATTCTCTCGCCGAAAGTGATCTCTGCACTCAACTCCGAAAACGCTCTCAACGCTTCGTTTCGTGCCGCAACGTCCGCGTCCGGCGAGGCACCGATGTCTGCGGCGATTGCGCGCAAACACGCCATGTTCGCCGACGCGCTGCAACGCCCGGTGTCTGCGCCTTCAACCCAATCCTGACTCAGGGCGCTGTATTCCGGCCCGTCGCAGGCACTGATCCACTCCGTAAAGTCACCGAGCTCTTCGGAGTCATCCGGCTCAGCGCCCGCGTCGAGGGCATCGAGGGCGGCCTCCCAGAGTTCGACGAAGCTCTCCTGCGGCGTACCCGCTATTATCTGACACGCCAGCAGCTGCGTCATGCATCGAAGCTGCTCGGAGCGTGGAAGCATTTCGAAGGCGGCGAAGTCACCCACCAGGTCGCAGGCTGATGGGTCCACAAGCTGTTCCGCGGCGATACCCTCACACAAGAGCAGCACGTCGTCGTTGCAGGCACTGAGGCTGACGTCGTACGGGCGCTGGTTCGCCGATGAATTCGGTGTCAGCTGTGTGGACGCCGAGAGCTCAGTGTCACCCCTTCTGGTCAGC
>JAUICO010000147.1 GCA_030427825.1 bacterium
GAGTCAGCATGTGCGTCCAAAAAACGCCGAGCCCCTTTCTTGAGGTCCAACTGATCTTCATCGAAAGCAAAGCGCATCCCAACTCCCACCAAAGCGTCCGTCCAACCTGATCAGGAAAGCGAAGCTATCCGCCAGGGGTCAAGGGGACATGTCCCCTTGTGGGTGCAGGGCAGAGCCCTGCCGGGGTTCAGGGGCAGCGCCCCTGCCTCTCCTACGACTTAGAGCCGCTCAATGATCGTAACGTTCGCCTGTCCGCCGCCTTCGCACATGGTCTGCAGGCCGTAGCGTCCGCCGGTTCGCTCCAGCTCGTGCAGGAGTGTGGTCATCAGCTTGGCGCCCGTCGCGCCGAGGGGGTGTCCCAGTGCGATGGCACCGCCGTTGACGTTGACCTTCGACATGTCTGCGTTCAGTTCTTTGGCCCAGGAGAGGACGACGGGCGCGAATGCCTCGTTGATCTCAACCAGGTCAATGTCGTCGAGGGTCATGCCGGTCTTCTCGAGGGCGTACTTCGTTGCCGGGATCGGTGCGCTGAGCATGACGATGGGGTCGTCGCCGCGCACGCTCAGGTGGTGGATTCGAGCTCGCGGCTTGAGGCCGTGCTCCCGGACCGCCTTTTCGCTGGCGATGAGCATCGCGGCCGAACCGTCTGAGATCTGACTTGCGACGGCAGCTGTCATACGGCCTTCCGGCATGAGCACCTTGAGCTGCGCCATCTTCTCAAGGGTGGTTCCTCGACGGGCCGTCTCGTCCTGCGTGAAGTCACCGTAGGGGATCACTTCGCGGTCGAAGTAGCCGGAGTCGATGGCGTGGATCGCGCGGTTGTGACTCTGCAGCGCGAACGCTTCCATGTCTTCACGTGAGATGTCCCACTTCTTCGCCATCATCTCGGCGCCGTAGAACTGGTTTACCGGGTCTTTGCCAAAGCGTGCGACCCAACCTTCAGACCCGGTGAAGGGGTCGTCGAAGCCGAACTGTTTGGCGGCGATCATGGCCGCGCCGATGGGAATCATCGACATGTTCTGCACGCCACCGGCAACCACAAGGTCCTGGGTGCCGCTCATCACGCCCTGCGCAGCGAAGTGAATCGCCTGCTGGGAGGAGCCGCACTGGCGGTCGATAGTGACGCCGGGGACGTGAAGCGGGAGTCCTGCGGCAAGCCAGCAGGTGCGCGCCACGTCGCCGGCCTGCGGCCCGAGGGTATCCAGGCAACCCATCACACAGTCCTCGACGAGACCGGGGTCAACGTCGTTACGCTCGAAGAGCTCTTTCAGCAGATAGGCGCCAAGATCTGCAGGGTGCACCTGACTCAGCGTGCCTTTCTTGCGTCCAACCGGCGAACGAATTGCGTCAACGATATATGCTTCTGGCATCTTTCTTCTCCTCTGGAAGCTGTGGCTTTGCCCCAGGCCGGGAGCTGGGGCTTTGCCCCAGACCCCACAAGGGAACTCAGTTCCCTTGACCCTCTTGTTGGGTGGGCTTGTTTACATGAATCGGGAAGGTGCAGGACACTCAGTTTCCTGCCGGGGCATGAGGCAGCGCCCCACAAACACTCTCAAAGTCTCGCGTCAGCCGGCCCGTCGTCGAGGACGTGGTGGCCGATACGGTTGCGGTGCCACTTGCTGTTTCCGAAGGCACGGGCGAGAGCCCAGGCGCGCTTCATGAACAGGTGCAGGTCGCATTCGGTGGTGTATCCGATGGCACCGTGGGTTTGAAGGACGGATTCTGACGCGGCGATGGCGGCGTCTGATGCGTAGGCCTTCGCCATTGAGACGCTGGTGTGTACGTCGGTGTCGTGGGTCAGGGCGTAGGCGCCCTTGTAGACAACCGGACGGGCGAACTGATTGGCGAGGAAGGCGTCGGCGAGTTTGTGCTGGACGGCCTGGAAGGTGCCGATGGCTTTCCCGAACTGCTTGCGGGTGGACGCGTATTCGACGCCCATGTCGATCATCGTGGAGGCGAGGCCCGTCAGTATCGCAGAAGAATAGAGGGTTGCGTGCTCGAAGGCCGCTGCGAGGATTGGGGCTGCGTCCTCGCCCTCAGCCAGGACGGTGGCCTCGCCGATATCGAAGGTGACGGTGAACAGTCGCCGCGAGCGGTCAACGGATTGCTGCGGAGTCAGGCCGAGCGCGCCGGCGGCAACCAGGTAGATGGCGCCGTCGCGTTCCGCGATGAGGTGAGTTGCGCTGTCGGCGTAGAGCACGTGGGGCGTAGCACTGAGGGCGACGGTGAGCGTCGCGGCACCCGTGCAGGCGTCACGTAGGACAGCGTCGCGAGCAGGCGAGGGCGGACACGCAGTGAGGATGGGAACGGCGACGCCCATGTGTTCGAGCACGGGCTCGGGTAGGGCAGCTCGGCCGAACTCTTCGAAGAGCAGTACGGTGTCCAGGGGTGCCATCTCGAGGCCGCCCATGCTTTCGGGCGCCGCTGCGCCGAGCACGCCCATCTCGGCGAGCTGCGACCACAACTTTGCGCTGCGTCCGTTGTCGGATTCCCATGCAGCGCGCACGACGCCGGGGGGGCACTCTTTCTTCAACATGTCCCGGACTGCGTCACGGAACAGAAGTTGATCGTCGGTGAAAGCAAATCTCATGGGTCTACTTTCTCGGCAGGCCAAGCACGCGCGTCGCGACGACGTTGCGTTGGATTTCGTTGGTACCGGCGTAAATGGGGCCGGCGAGTGCAAACTGGTAGCCCTTCAGCCACGCGCCACCGCTGTCGGCCGCGGGTGCTTCCTCATCGAGCTCGCCGGAGAGGGCGAGGATATCGAGCGCCGTCTTGTGGGTTCGTACATCCATGTCAGACCAGAATATCTTGGTGAGGCTGGATTCTGCCGTGATGGTCTGCCCATCGAGCATACGCGTGACGGTTTGCAGCGTCGTGATGTTGTACGCCTGCGCGTCCATCCACGCGCGGATCACTTCGTCACGGATGCGCGCATCGCTGCATCCGGAACGACGGTACAGGTCGATCAGTCGAGTTGCGGTTGCCATGAAACGGCCCGGCGATCGCAGGCTGAGGCCGCGCTCTGAGCTGGCGGTCGCCATCGCGACTTTCCAGCCGTTGTTCACCTCGCCGATGATGTCTGTATCGGGCACAAACACGTCTTCGAAGAAGACTTCGGCGAAGCCTTCGTCACCGTCCAGCCGCTCCACTGCGCGGACGGTCACACCTTCGGCGTCGAGAGGAACCATGAAGTAGGTCAGGCCGCTGTGGCGCTGGGCATCGGGGTCGCTGCGGAAGAGGCCGAAGACCATGTCGCAGAAGGAACCACGGGTGCACCAGGTCTTCTGGCCGCTGAGTCGCCAGCCGCCGTCCACCCGGACCGCGCGGCTCTGAAGGCTCGCGAGGTCAGACCCGGAGTTCGGCTCACTCCAGCCCTGTGCCCAGGTAACCTCGGCGGCGGCCATCGGCTTCAGAATGCGGCGCTTCTGCTCGTCCGTGCCGTACTCAAAAAGGGTGGGTGCGAGGAGGAAGATCCCATTCTGCGTAACGCGGTTCGGCGCGTTCGCGCGGTAGTACTCCTCTTCGAAGATCAACCACTCCCATAGCGAAGACCCGCGTCCGCCGTACTCTTCAGGCCAGGATACCGCTGCGTAACCCGCGGCGAAGAGCTTCTTCTCCCATTCAATGTGAGCGGCGAACCCTTCGCGAGAGTCCCCCGAGGGCAGGGGCTCAGTGGGCACGTTTGCTGCGAGCCACGCGCGTACTTCGCTGCGAAAGCGTTCTTCGCTGTCCGACCAGTTCAGATCCACCGTATTGCCCGGGTCGTTGTGTGGCCTTAGTGCCGTACGCCGCGACGCTCCGGTGCCCGCGACCTGCTGGTCGGGCCCATTGCTTCGGCGCGGTCGCTCAACTAGAACGTGTTTCAGTTTTGCGCAAGCACGCCGCTGATCAGCGGCAGACATGGAGTGGTTATGGGTAGCAGGCCGGTGGTAGAAGGCTGGTTCAGCGAGGGCGAGGAGCCCGCGTTGACCGGGTCGAGGTGCACACAGTGCGGGACCTTCGCGTTCCCGAAGCAGCTGGCGTTCTGTTCGAACCCTCATTGCGACTGTGACGAGATCGAAGAGGCGTCCCTGAGCCGCCGCGGAACCATCTGGTCCTACACAAACAGCATGTACAAGCCCCCGCACCCCTACGTGGCCGGCGATGACTTCAAACCCTACGCGCTGGCTGCGGTGGAGCTCGAACACGAGAAGATGGTGATCGTCGGCCAGGTGGCTGCCGGTGTTGCCTACGAATCCCTCGCGGTGGGCGACGAAGTGGAGCTCGTGATCGAGCGACTGTTCAGTGACGACGACGGCGATGTAGTGACCTGGAAATGGCGGCCCGTGGCCGAAGGAGCGTCCTCATGAGTGACCGAATTGTTGTCCTCGGTGCAGGGATGCACCCATGGGGAAAATGGGGAAAGAGCTTCATTGAATATGGCGTGGTCGCGGCGAAGGCTGCGCTCAAGGACGCCGGTGTCGCCTGGAAGGACGTGGACTTCGTCTCGGGCGCTGCGACGATGCGCAATGGCTATCCGGGCTACGTTCCCGGTGCGACCTTTGCCAAAGCGCTGGGCTGGAATGGCGCACAGATCGCCAGCTCCTACGCAGCCTGCGCGTCCGGAGTGCAGGCCATCGCAGCTGCCCGCGCGCAGCTCCTGGCGGGTCTCTGTGATGTGGCGCTGGTCGTCGGTTCCGACACAACACCCAAGGGGTTTCTGGCGGCGACCACCGACGACCCGGACGACCCGAACTGGATGCGCTTTCGTGCGGTCGGCGCGACGAATCCGAGCTACTTCGGGCTCTACGCTCGCCGCCGCATGGCCGAACACGGTTCGACCCGTGCAGACTTCGCGGCGGTGAAGGTGAAGAACTCGCGGCACGGGCTGACGAATCCCTACGCGCGGTATCGCAAGGCGTTCACAAAGGAGCAGGTTCTTGGGGCGAAGATCGTGTCTGATCCACTGGGGCTCCTCGACATCTGTGCGACCAGTGACGGAGCGGCGGCACTGATTCTCTGTCGCGAAGAGACGGCGAAAAAGTTCTCCGGAAATCCCGTGACCATCGCGGGCGTCTCAACGGTGACGCCGCAATTCCCCGACCTGTGGCTCGACATGCCGAACTTCGCGACAGACTCGGCATTTGCGGTGCGGACGCCTGCGCGCAGCTTCCGCGACTCCATCGCTCGCACCGCGCTGGAAGAGGCCGGCGTCGAGCCGGGCGATCTGGACCTGGCCGAGGTCTACGACCTGTCGACCGCGCTGGAGTTGAACTGGTACGAGAATATCGGTCTGTGCGAACCCGGAGGCGCTGAAGCGATGCTCCACGACGGACAGACCACGCACGGCGGCAGCTGCGTCGTGAACCCCAGCGGTGGATTGGCGTGCTTCGGCGAAGCGGTGCCGGCCCAGGCGATCGCACAGGTGTGCGAAGTGGCCTGGCAGCTCCGTGGAGATGCAGGCGACCGTCAGGTAGAAGGGGCGAGGGCCGGCGTCACCGGCAACCAGGGCCTCTTCGGCCATGGCTCCAGTGTGGTTCTCACAAAGTAGCGGGAGCGATGTGATGGCAAACAATCCCGGCGCAGACGAGATCGAGCGCTTTCACAGGTACTTTGCCGTCGAAGCAAACAATCGGGCATGGACTCTTCTGGAACAGCGCGATCGCTCCCGCAGGGAGAACCTTGAATTGATCAGAGTGGCCGGTGCTTCGGTCTGGCATTGGAACGCGGTCGGCACCGATGTGCAGAAGGCCCGCGCGTCCATGTTGATGGCTGAGGTCTACGCGCAGCGTGGCTACGGCGACGCCGCAACCCGAGAGGCGCGGGCCTTCGCAGAGAATGTGGATGGGCGCGATGCACCGGCCTGGGAGGTCGCGTTCAAACACGCCATTGTCGCTCACGCAGCGGCCGCACGTGGCGACGAAGCAGAACACCGCGCGGAGTACGCGCTCGCTGTTGAAGTCAGCGCCGGCCTCGGACCCGAAGACAAGGCGATTTTCGACCGTACCTTCGCGATGGTTCCCCCTCCCTGAAGAGCGCGTCAGCGCGTGCCGCAGGCTGTCTGCAGAGTGCCGGCATCGGGGCACCGGTCCCAGAGGCCGCGCAAGTGAAGAACGCCGCAGGCGTCCCCCCTGGCGCTCTGTCGTAGGCCGCTACCGGACCTGCAGTCGCGCCAGCGTCTCTTCGGCTTCGTCGATGATGCGATTGAGCAGCTGCTCCACCGTCGGCAGCTCGTCGATCTCTCCGGTAACCTGGCCGGTGGGGAGGATGCCTGAGGCCTGGTTTCCGTCGACCATGCTGGCGCGCGTGAGCATGGGCGCGTTGGCTGCCATCATCAGCTGCGGCAGCGTCAGGTCCTGGGTCTTTTTCATAGCCATCGCTTCTCGAAGAACCTCGAAGGCGCCGGCGCCGGTGATCTTCTTGAAACCCGCCGCGTTCTTCAGCGCTCCGATGAGGCGCCGCAGTCCGCTCTGCTTCTCCATCCGCTTGATCAGCGCCGTCTGGATCACACGCTGCGGGTGGCCGTCGATGGACTTGCTGACAACCGTGTCCCGCACGCCCGCGTCCAGATACTGTTGTTTGATGTGGTCCGGGACGTGGCTCTCCTTCGTCAGTAGGAAGCGCGTCCCCATCGCGATGCCCTGGGCGCCGTATGCAAGCGCTGCGACCAGGCCGCGGCCGTTCTTGAAGCCGCCTGCGCCGAGCACCGGTATGTCGACCGCGGCCGCCGCCTCAGGCAGCAGCAGCGAGGTCGGTACCGGGCCGGTATGGCCACCGCCTTCGTGGCCCTGTGCGATCACTGCGTCGACGCCCCAGCTCTGCATCTTCACCGCGTGGCGCTTCATGCCGATCGTCGGCATGGTGAAGATGCCTTCCTCTTTGAGTCGATCGATGAGCGCCCGCTTCGGAGCACCGGCAAAGCTGGCCACCTTGATGCCGCGCTCGATCATGAGCTCAATGCGTTGCATCGCATCGGCCTGGTCGGCGCGCATGTTGACGCCGAAGGGCTTGTCGGTTCGCTCTTTGACCTTGTCGATCGCTTCGACGAGCTCATCGAAAGTCATCGTGGCGGCGGCGAGGATGCCGAGCCCACCGGCGGAGCTCGTTGCCGCGGTCAATCGCGCGCCGGAGACCCAGCCCATGCCGGTCTGCACAATGGGATACTCGACGCCGACTTTCTGGCAGAAACCCGTGCAGAGCACCGAGTTTCGCGGGCGCATGCTTGCTTCTTCACTCACGCGGGGACCTCTTTCGCAGCCCAACCATTGGGGTCGATGTCTTCGCGAATCATTCGCAGCTCGTCGGCGCTCGGGACGCGGCTTGTAGGGATGTCCTCGCCGACGACCAGGTCAAAGCCCGTGTTGTCGCGCACCTCTTCGATGGTCACACCCGGGTGCAGCGAACGAACGCGCATGCGGTTGTCCGGCGTCGCGAAATCAAACACACCGAGGTTCGTAATGACGCAGCGAATCTCGTGAAAGCGCCGCTGCTCCGGGCTCAGCGCGGCGGCGCGATCGTAGCCGACGCCGCTGACCATATCGACCTTCTCGCACAGTACGCGGCTGTTATGTTTGGCGATCCAGTAGCTCGTTGTGTGGTAGATCGTGTTGCCGGGTGCACCGCGCGCGCCAAGCAGCTGTACCTTCGGCTGCTCCCAGGGCCCGATGCAGGAGATGTTCTGGTTGCCGTACTTGTCGATCTGGGTGGCGCCCATCATGACGTGACGCCGACCTGTCCAGAGAGTGTCGAAGACGAGTCGATAGGGCATCCACCCTTCAATGGTCATCTCATCGAGTTTCGCGCCCATCTTCGGAACCCCGGAGACGATGCGGCATACGCCGTCCGTCAGCAGGAGATCCTGCGAAAAGGTCGACTTCGCCAGTCGGGCGCCTGCGGCAGGCGTGGTACCCATCGGGCTGGCCATGATCTCGCCGTCGCCACGAAAAGCGTCGGCGCAGGCCGCTATACAGATATCAGAACGTGTCGCTTCCATCGGCATCTCCGGCGTTTGAGCGGCGGAACTAGAACATGTTTCAGTTTCAGGCGCAAGGCGAGTATATCCGTGATCCTCGCCGGCCGTGGACACATG
>JAUICO010000148.1 GCA_030427825.1 bacterium
TCGGGTGGATCTGAGTGTAGCAGGGGTTCGCGAAGTACGCGCCGGTCTTGTGAGCGCGCCATGCGGCGGTCACGTTACAGTACATCGCGTTCGTCGAGAGGAAGAACACGTTCGAGTAGCCGCCGGTTGCCAGAACCACAGCCTCTGCCGTGTGGGTCTCGAACTCACCGGTCAGCAGGTTGCGTACGACGACCCCGCGGGCTCTGCCGTTCACAACGATGACTTCGTGCATCTCACGACGATTCAGCAGGTTGACCGTTCCTCGGTCCACCTGTCGCATCAGGGACGAGTAGGCGCCGAGCAGCAGCTGCTGGCCGGTCTGGCCTCGTGCATAGAAGGTACGCGATACGAGTACGCCGCCGAAGGTGCGGTTCGACAGCGTGCCGCCGTACTCCCGTGCGAAGGGCACGCCCTGCGCGACGGCCTGGTCAATGATGTTCGCGCTGACTTCGGCGAGTCGGTAGGTGTTGGACTCCCGTGAGCGGAAGTCGCCGCCCTTGATGGTGTCGTAGAAGAGGCGCCAGGTGCTGTCGCCGTCATTCTGGTAATTCTTCGCCGCGTTGATGCCGCCCTGAGCGGCGATGCTGTGCGCGCGGCGGGGGCTGTCGTGGAAGGTGATAGCCTTCACACGGTACCCCTGCTCACCGAGGGTTGCGGCAGCAGATGCTCCCGCGAGTCCGGTCCCGACCACGATAACGTCGTGCTTACGACGGTTGGTCGGTCCCACCATGTTCAGGTGGTGCTTGTGATTGTTCCAGCGGTCTTCGAGGGGCCCGGAGGGGCAGTTCGATTCAAAGGCCATGGTTCGCACTCCTCAGCAGAAGCTGTGGCGAGAGGGGTCGCTTACGAGATGACGCCGGCAAGAATGGCGACGGGGATAGCGGCAAATGCGAGCGCCAGGATCGTAGAGATCGCAAGCCCCGTCTTCTCGAGAATCGGAGACCACTTCGGGTGGCTGACGCCGAGAGAGCGGGCAGCGCTCTGAATGCCGTGGTAGAGATGAAAGCCGATGAACAGGCAGCCGAGGATGTAGAGCGCGGCACGCCACGGCTCAGTCAACGTCTCGACAACCGTGGCGCCGAGTCCGCCGGCTTCGCCGGGCGCCTTACCCTCGAAGTCGCCGAGGCGCGCGCGATAGTCGATGATGTGAACAACCAGGAAGCTGAGCACGATCAGGCCGCTGACCGGCATGATCTTGCTCGCCAGCGAGCGCGGACCGCCGCCGTACTTTGACCTGCTGACCGCGTACCCGCCGCCGCCGGCCCGCCGATTCTCAACCGTCAGCTGAATGACCAGTCCGATATGCACAACGAAGAGCAGCAGGATGCCGATCTCCATCAAAGGCAGGAACCAGTACTCGTGCAGGTGGTGCGCGTAGTGGTCGAGGTCATCGGCACCCCAGAAGAGGTGCAGGTTGCCGTAGAGGTGCCCGAAAAGGAATCCGAGAAGGCCGAGGCCGGTGAGGGCGACGATGACCTTCTTTCCGATGGACGAAGTAAGGGTCCGGGTTATCCAGCCCACGGGAACACTCCGTGTGAGGGGGAATGGCCACTCTCATGCGTCCGTTGTTGCATCAGGCGCGTTCGAGCTTGCCGGCGGTGTCCGCATGCTGCGCCGTTCAGGGCGAGTCTCAGCGTCACGAACGCGAGCCCCCTACGCCCAAAAATGGGGCCTTTCAAGTACTCACCGACAAGAAAAGGCGATCATCTCGGACCAGGCGGTCCATTGAGGTCGTCCGTGCTGACTTTAGGTCGCGGCGGGACGAAAAAGCGCGTAGTCTGCCCCCGATGGAAACGCAGACAATCACATCGTCAGATGAGCTTGATGCCCGCGTGCTGGATGTCGCAGACGCGATCGGAGAGTTCATTGAGTACTGGGGCTTTCGCGCGATTCATGGGCGCGTGTGGGCGCTGCTGGCCCTGCACCGCCACCCGCAGACCCAGACCGAGGTCGCCGCGCAGCTTGGAGTGAGTAAGTCCTTCGTGAGCGCAGCGGTGTCTGAGCTCGCTGCATACGGTCTCGTCGAGGTCGATGAGAGCGCGCGGGCGGCGAGGGTGCGTGCGAACATAGACGTGTGGCCTGCGGTGACCGAGATTCTGCGCCAGCGGGAGTTGCGCCTCATCGAAAGCGCTCGGGATGCGCTTGAGGCGGCGCTGGCGGCGGCGGGCCCCATGGATGACGGTTCTCCCTATGACCTGGAGCGCCTTGAATTCCTGCGTCGCTTCGCGGTCTTTGCCCGCGCCGTCGTTCGCACTCTGATTCGCTCTCGAATCGGCGACCTGGTCGGCGGTGGCACCGCGCTCGCGGGCAGGCTCCGCTCGATGTTCAGCGGGCGGTAACATCGACGCCGGAGCTTTGGGCGAGCGCCCCGCAAGCGCAGGGAGATCAGTAGTGCCAGGGAAACTTCGAGTAGTCCTGGTCTCGCTTCTCTAGAAAGGCGTCGCGGCCCTCGCGCGCTTCGTCCGTCCCATAGGCAAGGCGGGTCGCTTCGCCGGCGAAGAGCTGCTGGCCGACGAGTCCATCGTCGATCATGTTGAAGCCGAATTTGAGCATTCGCATGGCCGTCGGGCTCTTGCTGTTGACCTCGGCTGCCCACTCGAGCGCGACCTTCTCCAGGTCTTCGTGGGGAATGACGGCGTTTGCCATGCCCATGTCGAAGGCCTCCTGTGCGCTGTAATTGCGGCCGAGAAAGAAAATCTCCCGGGCGCGCTTCTGCCCGACCTGCCGGGCCAACAACGCGGAGCCATATCCGCTGTCGAAGCTCGCAACGTCCGGGTCGGTCTGCTTGAAGACCGCGTGCTCTCTGCTTGCGAGAGTCATGTCACAGACCACGTGCAGCGAATGCCCACCGCCGACGGCCCAACCGGGACACACGCAGATAACAATCTTGGGCATGAATCGGATCAGACGCTGCACCTCGAGGATGTGCAGACGACCGAGCCGAGCCGGATCCAAACTACCCTCGGCGCCTTCATACTTGTACCCGTCGCGGCCCCGAATCCGCTGGTCTCCGCCCGAGCAGAACGCCCAGCCGCCGTCCCTGGGAGAGGGGCCGTTGCCGGTCAGCAGGACGCAGCCCACGTCGCTGCTCTGACGCGCGTGATCGAGCGCGCGATAGAGCTCATCGACCGTGTTCGGGCGAAAGGCGTTGCGTACCTCCGGCCGATTGAAGGCGATACGCACTGTGCCCTGGGACCTGGCGCGGTGGTAGGTGATGTCTGTGAAGTCCGCCTCGACTTCATCCCACTGCGTAGGGTCGAAAATATCGGAAACTGTAGTCGCGCTCATTCTTTCGCTCCTTTGGCGCCCACGACGCCGACATAGAGATTCACAACGCCGAACTGCATCGGGCGGACCGTCACATCCTCCAAACCCGCATCGCGCATCATCTGCGCAAACACAGCAGAGGCGGGAAAGGCCGCGATCGATTTCTGGAGGTAGTCATATTCGTCGGCGCCGGAGAAGGCGGCGCCGAGCACGGGCACCACACGGTGCACCCAAAGGCCGGCAATGGGAGCGAGAAGGCCCTGCGGCTCGGACAACTCCAGCACGCACACGCGGCCCCCGGGCTTCGTGACACGGGCAAACTCCCGTAGCGCCCGCCCGCGGTCCGGCACGTTGCGAATGCCAAAGGAGATGCACGTCGCGTCAAAACTGTTGTCGTCAAAGCCGAGGTCCCGGGCGTCGCCCTCGACAAGCTTGATACGGTCGCTGAAGCCCTGCTCACGAACCTTTTCGATGCCGACCTCAAGCATTCCCGCGGACGGGTCGAGCCCGACTACGTGCACGCCTGGAACCGCCTTTGCGATACGGAGCGCGACGTCTGCGGTGCCCGTTGCGACGTCCAGGGCCCGGCCGCCGGCGGGCAGCTGCAACGAGGCTACCAGCCTGCGCCGCCAGCTTCGGTCCATACCGAAACTCATCGCTCGATTCAGAGCATCATATCGGTGCGCGATGCGGTCGAACATTGCACCGGATCCGCCACGGGTTTCTGTACCTGCTTCCGTATTCATGATCGAACCTCGAGTGCGGGCGCGGCGTCAGCTCGGCTGACAACGGCGGCCACGATTGTTGAGAACGCACTTCGTGCTTCGCCATCCGGCAGCGCCGAAAGCGCCTGCCGACAGAGGTCGGCGTGCTCATTGGCGAAGGCCACGGAATCGCTGATGCAGTTTTGTTCGCTCAGTCTCCGGTACAGCTCCGCGTGCTCCTGCGCAGTTACCGTGCCGCGGGCGGCCGTGCGCTCCAGCAGCGCCGCACCCTCAGCGTCGCGTTCGCTGAGCAGTATCAACGGCCACGTCATTTTGCCTTCGCGAACGTCCGTCAGGAGCGACTTTGACAGCACCCCGTCGTCGTCGGCGTCGCCGAATACGCGCTCGCCGACGATGTCCAGGATGTCATCGACCAGCTGGAACGCGACGCCCAGGTGGAATCCTGCAGCGTCCAGCGCCGCTACGGACTCTTCGTCAAGTCCGCCGAGGCGTCCGCCGGCCGACAATGACCAGCGAAAGAGGGCGCCGGTCTTGCCGGCGATGACGTCGAAATACTGTTCGCGGTCGGGCTCGAAGCTCCCGCGAGCCTCAAGCTGGCCCGCCTCGGCTGCCACCATCGACGAGATCGTTGTTAGCAGGGTGTTCATGATCTCGGCGTTTCCTACCGGCGCGACACGGCGAAGTGCTGCAATGAGGAGGTGGTCTCCGCCGAGTACCGCCGCAGCGTTTCCGAAGACCACTCTGGCCGCCGGCACACCGCGTCGGCGCTCACCGAGATCGATCACGTCGTCGTGCAGCAGCGTCGCTGTATGAACGAGCTCGGCGGCGACAGCCAGGTCGAGAACTTCGCGGTCCAATGTCCGCCCGGCCATTCGCGCTGCCAGCAGCACGCAGAGGGGACGTACCAGCTTGCCGGTATCGCGCAGCGCATACGCCGCCGCCTGCTGTGCGGGCTCTTCGACAAGCAGGGACTCCAGATCAACGCCGCTCTCAATGGCCTTTCGTACGGCGGAGAGGTCGTCGTCGAGCCATCGCTGCATGCGGTGCAGCGACGTTGCCACGCTCCCGGCGGACGCACGCTGTGCGCTGTTCGCCAGGGCCGCGAGGGGCGCCGGTGAAGGAGTGTTGGTCCCGGGAGGAGCGGAGATCGACATCAGATGCACCTGGTGTTTGAACTGCCGGCGGTCGGCGTCGCGGCACACAGCTCTTCAGCCAGGCGCCGTGCGTCTGCACGAGCAGGTTTTCCGAGCGACGTGCGCGGAATCTGGTCAACGATAAAGATGGAACGCGGCTGCTGGTACGGCGCCAGCATGTCTCGAACCGCGCTCTCAAGGGCAGCACATTCAAGGTCTGCCGTCGGGTCGATCTCGGCGAGCAGCACAGGCACCGCGCCCAGAGAAGCGTGGGGGATTGACGCGACAACGACGCGAGCACCTGCAAGCGCGCTTTCGAGGGTTCGTTCGATTTCAACAGGATCGATGTTTCGGCCGCCGACGATGATGGCGCTGTCGGCGCGTCCTGCCACGTGCACCGTGCCGTCGCTGACGTGGCCTACATCGTTGCTCAGATGTACGCCGCCGGCTGAGGGGCCCGAAATTCGGAGTCGTCCGCCGCGTGTGTCGACCGCGACCAGCGGTAACGGCGCTCCGACGGCCCCGGGTTCGCGGGCGATGGAACCGGCGAAGGCGGTCGCAGCCTGCGAACATGTCTCTGTCATGCCCCAGGTCAGAGCAACCGGTGCCTTCGACTCCTCTGCGCGGGCTCGCAGCTTGTCGTCGCAGGCACCGCCACCGACGAGCAGATAGCGCAGCCCCCCCCAGGGTCGGTCGTGCGCGTCGAGAAGGTTTGAGAGCATTGCCGGCACGAGGGACGCGCCGCTGACGCTACCGCCGGCGATCAGATTCGACAGCTCGCCGGCGTCGAAGCGGGCCCGCAGGCGTAGTGTGTGCTGAAGCGTCAACGCCCGAATCAGGCACGCCAGACCGCCCACGTGGTACACCGGTAGCGCGCTGTAGTGCGAGTCCCCTGGCAGCACGCCCAGCCGCGCGACCGCGCCAATGGTGTTCGCCAGCCACTGCGCCCAGGTCAACGTTACGGGCGTCGGAGCTCCGGTCGAGCCTGAGGTGAACACAACGCACATCGCGTCGCTGTCGGCGAGGGTGGCAGCCGCGTACTCAGCGCCCGGGGTGCCCGAACGTCGAGTCAGCGCGGACTCCGACAGCGCAAAGTGCGGGACGCCGGCGCGCAGGGACGCGAGAGCCAGGGGGCGGTCCGCACCACAGGTCAGGGTAGCATCACAGCCGGCACGCTGTACTTTGTCACACACGAGCGCTGTGGGGTCTTCCGGGCTCAGCAGCGCGGCGGTCGCTCCGTACCTGATCAGGCCGCAAATCGTGGCAGTCCCTGAGCTGTCGTTTGTGGGGCGCACTCCGACCCGCGTCACGGGGGGCGCCGTACCTTGAACGAAGCTCTGCACGGCAGCCGCACGCCGGTTCAGGTCGCTGCCGGTGTCCGCGGGTTGGCCGCCGCCGTATTCGGCAAAGGTGTGTCCCGGCCTTGCGTTCGCGTAGCTGCTTACAGGGTTCGCGAAGCGCACTGTGGCAAGCTCCTCCGCCTCCTGGGTTCTCCCTTCGAGGGCCGTCGCCGGCCGGTGGCTTTCGACATCGGGCGCGATGTCTGCATCGGCACGAAAGCGCGTGGAGTCGACCGGTTGTTGGTCTGCGCCCAGGAGCGCCGGCCCGATGCCGTGAGCATATCTGCCACCAACGACCACCGCAGCCGCAGCCGCCATTCGTCGCCCGCGAAACGAATCCATCGCGTGGGTGATGACGACCTCGATACCGGCGTCGCGACAACGCTGGGAGCGCTGCAGCGCCGAGCGCAACCCGCCGACGAACATCGGCTTGATGACGGCCACCTGATGACGGCCGGCGGCGAGAGCGGCTCGAAAGCCCTCGTGAGTTACGGCACTTTCGTCGAAAGCGAGGGGCACGCCGAGGGTGTGACGGTCTTCGAGCAGCTCACAGGGCTCTTCAACGAACTCCGGCTCTGCCAACACCGCTTCACGAAGGAAGCGCTCAGCTTCATCTCCGGAGTATCGCCGGCCGGCATCAAATCGCAGCTTCAACGTTTCGGAGGGCGCGATGTCTCGCAGGGCGTGTACGGTCGCTATGTCTTTGTCGACCGTCTCGATGCCGACCTTGTATTTCAGCGTACGGTAGCCGGCAGCAAAAGCGCGGCGCCCGTCTTCCGCGCCCGCGACGAGGGCGGCGACGTCGATTCCGCCGGGCGCCGCGGCCTGGACCAGTGGCGCAAGGAGACTGGGCACCGGCACCATCTGCTCTGCCGCGAGGAGCTGTAGGAAGCAGCTCTCCAGCGCGAAACGTCCCGGTGAAGTCGCACAAAGCTCGCCCGCAAAGTTGGCGATATCGTCGAAGTCCCGCAGTGCGGCGCTGTCCGTCGCGCTCAGGTGCGCCACCGCGTCCGCGAGATCAGCGATCACGTCCTCACGCTCGGCGCCGAAATCCGGGTTGGCGACGGCGTCTCCCCAGACGACGCTGCCGTCTCCGGCGACCAGGCCCAGCCAGACGCCCTCTACATCCGTCGCGCGGGCACGCATTCGAGCCCGCCACGGGCGGAGTATCACGCCGTGCCAGTTCACAGCAGGACCCCGATGGCAAAGAGCGCGCCGACCAGAGCTTCGAGCAATGCGGTCTGCTTCAACACCGGATTCAAGGCGGGGCCTTCAGCAGCCTGAAAGCGGCGCCAGACCACCAGAGCCGCCGGCAGTGACGCCAGCGCCAGCAGTGGCAGGTAATCGTCTCGCAGTACACACGTGGCAGCCACCGCCAGGTAGGCCCCCACGAGGCACATTGCGTACTCGGCTCGACCGAACGCGGTGCCGAAACGAACGACCAGAGTGCGCTTGTTTGCGAGTACGTCGGTGTGCGCGTCACGTACGTTGTTGACCGCGAGAATGGCGGTCGCGACGAAGCCCGGCACCAGTCCTGCCACCGCCGAATCGATGGTGAGTGCGCCGGTGTTTACGAAGTAGGTTCCCGAGGT
>JAUICO010000010.1 GCA_030427825.1 bacterium
ATAAGCCACGCTTCGAGGCGACGGCGAAGCGGGCCGAGTGTGGTTCCGCACGCGTGTACGAGCGGCAGGATGCGCCCCTCTGCCATGACATCAGCCAGGGTGCCGGTGGGCGTCGGCAGCTCCAGAGTACCCAGAAAGAGAGTTGTGGACGCGGCGCCTCCGTAGCTGGAGTCTACGCGCTGCTGGTGCAGCTGCGCGAGACGTTCTCCCGATCGACGCCAGTTCGGCGGTGCCGGCTCCACGTACTCCAACACGAGGCCGCCGGCGTCGGCGTAGTGCACGGGCGGCACAGGCCAGCCTTCGGTAGCGAGCCTACGAAGGCCGTCAGCCTCAGCGACGAAAGCGCTGCCGCCGGGTCCACCTGTCTTCGCGACGTAGGGTGTACAGCGCCAGACATCTGCGATGTCGCCACCACCCATCCGACGCCATCCGGCTGCTTGCAAACGGGCGCGACGCAGCAGCGATACGAGTTCTGTATCCACTCTTCGTCACCTCACCCTGCGGGGCCGAGCACATGTCGACGTCGAAAACTCAATACGTGACCCATGACCATGTCGTGACGGCAGCGCGATCGCAACGAAGCGGCATCTTCGGAAAGATCCCGACGCATGCACAAAGATGCTACGATGCCGCGACTCATCTGTGTCCCCCGCAGCAGAAGGAGCAATCACATGAAGGCATTTCAAATCGCAGCGATCGGCGCGACAGCGCTGGTCATGGTTACCGCGGCATGTGTTCCGCAGATGTCGCGCCAGGAGGCGCTTGAAGCACTCGGCGAGGCGGCTACGGCCACGCGCGCACAGGCCCTGACCAACGACATCATCGAGATCAGCACGGAGTTTACCATCGGCCAGGGACTCGAGAACGCGGCCGACGAGCTGCGCGGAGCCATCGCATCGCAGATCCCGTGTTCCACCGTCACGTTGAGCGGAGCCACGCTCACCCTCGATTTCGGGGGCCTCAATGACACCTGCTTCTGGCGAGGAAAGAACTGGGGCGGCGTAGCCATGATCGAGCTGAACTCAGACGCACCCTACGCCCTGACCGTAACCCACACCTGGGATGAACTCACGAACGGCGATGTCACTGTCACCGGCGTCGGAACCGTAGATTGGAACATCGAAACCGCATCCCGCAGCGTGGCGTACCAGCTCCTGTGGACGGACCGGATTTTCGAGGGGGTACGCGCAGATCGCGGCACGATCACACAGCGCCTCATCAACCCGGAATCAGGCCTCGAAGACGGATTCGTGGTCGGCGGAACTCGCAGCTGGGAGAGTGACGCCGGCGTCTGGACTCTCACGGCGCGCGCGGTCGAGATGCGACTGCAGGACCCGATTCCGCAGGCGGGTTCCTACTCTCTTGTCACGTCCAATGGAGGCAACCTGGGGTTGGCGTTCGAGCGAATCGACGACGACACAATCGAAGCCGAACTCAGCGCAGCGGGACGTTCGTGGACCTTCCGCGTCAGCCGCAGCGGCCAGATTACCGAGGCGTAGACCCTGGTCGTTTCACCCTGACCCGCGGTGTGCGAAGCCCCGGGCGCCCGCCCGAGCGATTCTCCGACATCCTACGGAATCGGAGCGCGCGGCAGCTCAGATTCTACCGCCGTCGCAGAGCAGGACCCGGGCGCGGTGACATCGTTGCACCGTGACGGCGCTCCGTCCTCGAAGTCCATGAAGTAGCTGCGGCCATCAACAGGTCCAGGGAAATCCCCGGTAAGGAACTGAACGCCACTTTCGATGGCGGTCGCGAGGCGCGCAGCATTCGACTCATCGCTGCTGTCCGCGGAGCCGATGTTGCTGGTAACGAGGAGGTTGGCGCTGTGCGCGTCTGGAATGCTCGTCGACGCCGGGTCGTTGATTTTTGCCACCGCCGCGAAGTGCAGATCGCTTTCGCCCGGCGATGTGTGAACAAACATCATTCTTCCTTCCAGGGTCGTGAGATCGTCAGTGTATCTGGCGCGATGGTCTTCGCCGTCCAACATCGCAAAGATGATCTGATCCCGCATCTCCCCAAGCGTCGGCCACCCCTCACCTTCGAGTCGTGCCCGAATTGAAGAGGCATCTCCCTGGAGGTGGTCCGGTGTGAACACCCGATCAGGCCACACCGAACGTATCTCTGCGTCGAGGCCGTCGTAGTCACGAATAGCGGCGCCAAAGTCGATATCGTCCTTCATCTCCAACCACACAAAGAGCGGGTGATGACCCGGATTGTCATCCGACCAGCTTCGCAGCTCCTGAAGGCAGTCCACAAAACGCAGGCAGGTGGTCTCATCGTCGATGAAGGGCAGGTGATACACCTCGAAGCTGTCATCCTCGCCGGTCTGGTGCACGTCCAACTCAAAGGCTCTGCAACCGTAGTCCTCAAGCTGAGTGGTCAGCGGCGCATGTGTGTACCGGTGGCTGTCGTCGGCCGACTGCTCCTCTTCGACGTGGTAACTGTTGTGTGTTCCTTTCGCCTGCAGATGATTGAGGCGCAGCGTGTCGTCGAGCGGGTACCCGTAATTCGGTGGTATGTACCGCAGATACGCTGGCGGCCCCGTATCAGAATCGTCCGCGTCGCCGATGTTTGTGTCCCCATCGTCCGCGTCGACGGTATCTCTTTCGTCCACATCTGCGTCGCCGTCGCCCGCATCGGTGTCCGTGTCAGTCTCGATGAGGTCATTTCCCACGTCGCCGGCATCCGTTCCGACGACGTCTCCGTCACGACAGCAAGCCAGGCAGCAGAGCAACGTGGCGCCGAGAATAGCGAAAGTAGTCCTCTGCATCACGTCGAGACCTCTTCGATCAGTTCAATGCCCAACGCGCGAACAACGACCTCAAACGCGGCGGCGTCCTCGACCGTGAAGCCAACGACCAGCTTCTGTCCATCGACATCGAGATGGTACACGCACGCGCGGCTCGGGCGCCGAAGATCCCATGGAAACCACGCCAGGTGACTGCCGCCGTGAATTCGCCACCTGCCGTTTGCGAGGGTGTTCTTCCTGCGCAGGACCCGCCGAATTTCTGCCCTCGGAATGCGCTTTGGCCGGAAGCTCGGAAAGTAGTACCTGTAAAGCACGAGGCCGCCGTCGCTCAGATGAACCAGCTTGTCCCTGTATTCTTTCGCACGTGCCTGCACTGCTGACTCCAGGAGATACGACATGAAACCCAATCCGCCCCGGTCGCTTGTAGGCGACCCGCGACAACGGTTCCAGCGTCGTCCCGGAATGCACGCCGGCTTCGCTATCGCCCCCTCGCTGACATGCATTGTCGCGACGCTGATTCTCCTGCTGGCGGCCTGTCGCGACGACGAAGTGGTTGATGACGTTCCGGACAGCGCCGATGTTGTCTCTGACACGGCGGACGTCGTTGAAGACGTGCCAGTCGACGCCGACATCGACGTCGACACGGTCTCAGACACCCGTGATGCCGATGGCGGTGATGCCGACGACGTCGAGCCTGACGCGGGCAACGATGCGGACGTTGATGCGGAGCCGCCTGCGGCGCCCGATGTTTTGCTCACCTTCGCCGAGCTCCCGGCTGAGGTGAACGGTGGTCTCGGCTATGTCATCGACGACAACGAACCGGTGCCGTTCGAAGTCCACGCGAACGCCGCGGACACAACCCTGGACATCATGCAGGTCGGACGAAGCGGCCCGGTGGACTGGGACGCCACGCGGCTTCGCTGCGATACTGCCCTCACGCTTGAAGACGGCAGCACCGTGGCCGCGGACGCCATCGTTCCTGCGGATGCGCTGCGACGCGCGGGCGCTCGCGCCTGGTTGCGCTTCGGCCCTGACAACGGACTGCCGACAGACACACACATTCAATGTACCGTGCATGTAAGCGGACCCGGCGGCGAAGGCTCCGCCGACCTTAGCTTCAATACACGCGATCTGCCCGATGAATTGGACCCCTTCGTGCGACCCGACCGCTGGTTGCTCACCCTGGACCGAGATGTGCTCTCGGTAAGCTGGCTCGTGAACGAAGACCGCACCGTGACATTCGAGGTTGAGCAGGCCGCAAACGGTGTCCCCGACTGGGAGGAAGCGCTCGTTGCTGCGGGCATACTTCCAGAGGACAACCCAGAGCTTCGGCAGCGCCTTCGCAGTCGCTTCCTCACCGGCGTGCGGCAGGAGCTGCTGCGCGTCTTCAAACAGTCGCCGGACGGCGATCTCGACGAGGACAGCGTACCAATCCACTTCTTCATGCAGGGCGACCCGAACGCGCCGAGCGTAGACGAGTTCAGTGAAGACGGCGACCTCTCGCTGATCGCTTTCGCGGGACAGCTGCCGGACACCGACCTCTTCGGCCAGGCCTGGCTCGATGCAAACAATCAGGGTGCCGAAGACAACACAGTGCTCGGCAACGGTGTAGCCACTCTCACCATGATTCGATTCTTTCTGGAGCAGTCCATCGGAGTCCTGCTCTTTCAGGACATACTTCCGCACACCGGAACCGCGCCCGGGAGACACGAATTTGACGAGGTCATTCTGGCGGACGATTTCGACCCCGCCAACGCCACCAGCCCCGCGATGCGCCGACGCTACAACATTATCAAGCTCGGCTTTGACGCGCTGTCGACGGCGGCCGCGATGACTATCGCTCACGAGATGGGACACTCCATGGGGCTGGTCACTCCCGGACCACCGCCCCGGGGCCTGTTTGGTGGGGTTGACGGTCTGAGCTTTACCTACGCCGATGAGGACAGCTGGCACATCGACATGCCCGGCCCGAACGTGATGCAGGCCGGCGGCGGCGCAGAGCTGATCGAGGCTCTCGACAACCCACCTGTCTACGCCCCCCTCAACCTCGCATACCTGCGGGGACGAATCGTTGTCGGCGGACCGGACATCCGTACGCGAGCGAACCTGAACCCGCCGCAGCAACGTATCGGCTGCCGGCACCGCTAGCGTCTCTCACCACCACACCTATAGTGAGATGACTTCGGTCAACATGATGTCGCGTACGTTGGGACCGGCATCGATATGGTAGTCGCCCACTTCGAGCGCCCAATCTGAGGCGGCCTCGTCAAAGTAGCGAAGCTCGTCGATGGTGAGTTCGATTGTCGCAGTTGCCGACTCGCCCGGTTCGAGCTCAAGACGCGTAAACCCGCGAAGGTCACGGGGCGCTCGCTCTGCGACAACTCCCGGAGCACCGACATACACCTGTACGACCTCAGCGCCCGGCACGTCGCCGGTGTTTGTTACGTCGACCTCAACTGTGACGGCTTCCGCGCCGGCAGCGACTCGCATCCCATCGTAGGAGAACGACGTGTAACTGAGGCCATAGCCGAAAGGATAAAGAGCCTGGTGGCCCTCGTTCTGCAGATGCCGATACCCGTGATAGTAGCCGTACTGCACCGTCAGAGATTCGTTGTCGAACTCCGGCAGGTCGCTTTCGCGTGCCGCAAACGAGATCGGGAGTCTGCCGCTGAAGTTTGCGTCCCCAAAGAGCAGCTCGGCCAGCGCGTCGCCGCCACGGACACCTGCATACCACGCGACGACAATCGCATCGGCGTCGTCCTGCCACCCGTCCATGAGCACCGATGAGCCGCCGACGTACACGACAACAACCTGCTCGTTGAGCGCCATCACGTCAGCCAGCAGGTCGAGATCGCGTTCGGGAAGCATCATCGAATCACGGTCGCCGGCCGCGATCTGCCCTTCGCCCTCCTGGCCTTCGTCGTAGCCGACCACCGCGATCACGACGTCCGCGACTCCCACAGCTTCAACGGCATCGTCGTCCCAAACACTGTCATCGATGTACGCGAGTGTTGCGTCGCCGGCGGCGGCTTCAAGTCCTTCGACGAAGGTCACCACGTCGCGGGAGTTCACGGCGCTGCTGCCGCGGTCGCCCGTGTTCTCTGCGCCTGCGAGCTCACCGACAACGGCGATCCGGACGTCTTCACGGCGCTCGATCGGAAGCACGCCTCCAGAGTTCTTGAGCAGCACCATGGATTGCCGCGCAACCTGTTGCGCGAAGTCGAGAGCGGCCTCACTCTCGGTGCGCTCAATCGTTGTGTCCCGCGTTCGGCTCGCGAAGCAGCGCTCGGCGCGCAGAATGCGGCGAACAGCTTCGTCGACCAGCGCGACATCCACGTCGCCGGCGTTTACGGCGTCGACAAGTGGCTCACCGTAGACCTGAGGATACTGCATCTCGATGTCGAGTCCGCCTTCGATGGCGCGGACCGTGTCGTGTGTGCCCCAGGTGAAGTCCGAGACGGTGATGCCGACAAAACCCCATTCGCCTCGCAGAATGTCACGGATCAGATGTGTGTGTTCGGAGCCCCACACACCGTTGATCTTGTTGTACGAGGTCATAACCCCACCGGCGCCGCCCTCCTGCACCATGCGACGGAAGTGCGGCAGATAGATCTCGCGAAGAGTCCGCTCGCTGAGCTCAACATCGACCTCAAGGCGTGTGTCTTCAATGCTGTTTGCGGCGAAATGTTTGATCACGGTGAGCACGTGTTCCTGGGCGCCCTGCACAAACGCGGTACCGAAAGCGCCCATGTGCATGGTGTCTTCGCCGTAGGTCTCCTGGGCGCGACCCCAGCGCGGGTGGCGCAAAATATTCACCGTCGGCGCCAGCAGTACATCCGCGCCAACGAAACGAAGCTCGTCGCCGATCCAGCGCCCCACCTCGCGCTCCATCTCGATGTCCCAGGTGGCACCACGCGCCATCGCTACGGGAAAAGCCGTGCCCGGGCGCCCGGAGAAGCGGCTGAGGCCCCGAGGACCATCCAACATCGCAAAGCCGGCGATGTCCTGGTCCGGGAGCGCGGTCGTTCGCCAGGCACCGCGGTCCGGGATGACTGAGAATCCGTGCATCAGCGACACCTTCTCTTCGAGTGAGAGTGCCGCAATCGTCGCGTCAATCCCAGCCTCAACGTCGGCGTAGTCAACACCACAGAACGCCTGCAGCCTCGCATCCGGTGTGGGCGCCTCAGCGCCGTCATCGCCGCATGCGGCGACGACCAGCAGCGCTGCACACACGAGCCATAGCGGATTCGAACTCGGGCGCTGTCTCATACCGTTCTCACTCCGAATGGGGTTCAGGACAGCATCGGACATTCTATGCGCACGCACAATTGTCGCGTTGAACCGGCTCCGACGGCTGTATTCGCGTAGAATACGAATTCTGGGGCGCTGGGATTGCGCGCACCGAAGAGCTTCGACATCGTGCGTGGAGTCGCGAATTCGCGCCCGACCCACCCTGAGGAATCATGCACAGCCGGACCCACGCCGCTTTCCTGATTATCGCGCTCTGCGCCTGCTCCTGCGGCGATAGCGGCGATAGCGGCGAAACCGATCCCCGCGTCGAACGTGCCGAAGAAAGCCGTACGGCCTGGGCACAGCTTCTGTCCGAGAGCGAGGGCGTGGAGTGCGTAGCTCGTGAGTATCGCTCCGTCTTCGGTTCTTCCTGGAGCACGCAGGTTGAGTTTTTTGATGGGGTCGCACAGCAGTGGATTGACTGCACCGGCGAGCAGTTCAACTTCTCTGAACCCGCCGTCGAGGTGTGCACACGAGGGCGCGGCGTGCCTCCACAGCCCTATCCGACGATGGACGAGCTGTATGAGGAATGCATCCGAGATATCCTGACGGTGGATCCCGCAGTCAATGACATCGTCTTTGAGACAGACTCGCGGGGCATCATGACACGCTGCGCGTACACGCCGCACGGCTGCCTGGACGACTGCACCACCGGCATCTACGTCGCGGCGGTGGACGCGACGGCGTGCGAGTGGGACGTCGACTGTAGCGACTGTAATCCCACCACCGCGCGGGATCGCCTGTTGGGTGACGCAGGCGCAGACGACTGCGGTCACAGCCAGGCATCCGATGGCTTCTCGGAAGCGTCGCTGTCCTGCATCGAGGCTGCGTGGCTGGACGACACGGCCTTCTTCGGATCCTACGAACCGCAGGGGGTCGACTCGCATTTGGTGTACGCCGCCCTCTGGTCCGGGGAAGGACCGCTGCTGCTGCTTGCCTACGACTCCGCGCCCTGCGGTGGCTGGTCCTGCACAGATTGCATCCCCAGCCTCCAGCTCACCGAATGCCCGGGTTGGACCGTAGAAGACAGTCGGATCGTGTGCAGCGACGCTTCAGAGTCCAGGCAGCTCTGTGATGGCCGGGGAACACTGCTTCTTGAGCCTGTCCCATAACGCGGGCGCCGTCGTTCAACGGCGGCGAATCATCGGCATCGGCGGCTCGCCCTCTTCGCCGATATCCTGCGTGGTCATCCGGTCGTGCGACTGAAACACTACGTGGCGGCGTTTGTTCTCGCCCTCGCGACTGGTAACGATCGTGATCGAATTCTCTGTGCTTTCTGCGGGCTCCCAGGTTCCTGTCTTCACCTGCTCATCGGGGGGAATTCCGGGGACTCCAATCACCGTCATCGTGTAGGTTCCGTCGTCTCGGACATCGAGAGACATCGTCGCGCCCTCCATGCCGGCGCGAATCTGCGCCTCCAGCGTCGGATCATTCTGCGAGAAGTTCTCGACCAGGAGGTCCGTAATCGCCTCCATGTCGCCGTCCCAAATCCCGATCACGGCTTCAGAGGGATTCAGCGGGCCCTCGGCGTCCCCCCCCTCCGCCGCTTTCTTCTTGCAGCCCGAGACAGTCGCAGCCAGCAGGCTGAGCGCGGTGAGAACGAGCAGTACGGTTCGAATCGGCTTCATGTGGGACCTCGTGAAAGATGGCAGCCCGAAGGTGCTGCTGCGATCAGCAGTGTCACATGTGCGCCTGCGAATGACAATCGTCGACCGGACGCCTCCCTGTTGTCCCGCTTTCGGCCGGAGCTCCCCTGCGAAAACTACCCACTACGGCCAAAGCCCCGGACAATCGCATCGACGCAGACCGATGCGAGGTCGCGTGCGTTCCGATCGGAGGCAACCACAGGGAGTGCGATGATGACAGCTACCACCCAGATGCTCGTTCGACCCGACGCCACGCCCCTCCAGGTGCGGCAGCAGCTACGCGCACTTCGCCACATCGCCACGCCGTGGCTGCGCCGGCACCTGCCCCACAGCCTGCGAGTCGAGCGGGTCCGAGCAATGCGCTATCCGGAATGGGTGGCAGAACGGCGCATCGTGGCGACTCGCGTCGCGTCCGCCCACGAGCGGCGACAGATGTGCACAGAGCTGTGCCTCGTCAGCTCTCCATTCAGGCGTGCTACCAGCGGATACAGCGAAGAGATGCAGGCGGGCAAAGAGCATAACGTTCGGCGAGCCGCTACGCTGCTCAACAACATCATCATCGAGCCGGGTCAGCTCTTTTCGTACCATCACGTCGTCGGCAGGCCCTCCTACCTTCGCGGCTTCGTCGACGGCCCCGAGATGCATGACGGTGAGATGGTAGCCGGAGTCGGCGGCGGTTGCTGCCAGATCGCAAACCAACTGCTCAACCTGGCACTCAGCGCCGGACTCGAAGTCGTCGAACGACACCGACACGCCCTTGACCTCTATCCCGACAGCGACCGGACCATCCCCTTCGGGCTCGGCGCAACCGTCTTCTACAATCAGGCCGATCTCAGGTTTCGAAACAACAGCGCTCAGGCTCTACGACTCCGCTTCGACGCCGGCGGAGACTGTCTCACGGGTGCCATCGCAGCGCCGGGCAAGGCGCGACGCCACGTGCTGGTGACCGAACGAAACCATCGTTTCGAGGAGCGCAGCGACGGATGGTACCGGGCCAACGAGATCTGGCGCGCGATCACGGACGAGGACGGCAGAACGACAGAGGAATGCGTACTCAGAAACGATGCCCGCGTCCTGTACGATGTGCCCTGCTGAACAGCGATTGGGCCGTGCCGACAAACCGCAAAGGTCGCAGACGGCCCTGTGTCAGACGGTTACCGGCTCCGCGTCATCGACGCTGAAGTCGATCGGCATGGTCACTGCCGCCTGCTCGTGGCTCGGCGTCCACAGGGCCTGCAGATGCATGCGTCCCCGAACACCGTAGCGCCGGTACACTTCGCCCGCGTTCTCGCGCACCGTATCTGCATCCACGCCGAGAGCGTCCGCGATCACAGGCTCGGGGGCGGGTCCCAACAACGCTGCAAGCATGGCGCGCTGTTCTTCGTTCAACTGAGACCGTTCGTCATGCATGCCCAGACTTCGCACGGCGTCGTTGCTGACGCACTTGAGCGCAGGCGCGGCAGCCAGGAGCAGTGCAGGCGACAGGTCCTCGTCCATCAGCGAGATACACGGAGGAAAGAAGTACGACACCGTCGCCCAGCGCCCGGCGTTCACTTCAACGACGTTCCAGGTGTCACTTCCGAGCGCACCGGTCTCGCAGCGAACCCGGGGCTGCTCCTCTATGCAGGTACCGGTGGCGCGCACCTCGGCCTGCGACGCGCGCTCCGAGGGTGCCCCGGCCGAATTCGCGAGCTCGTTGACCCTGCGATACGGTACGGGTCGACGTGCTGTCCGGATGCCATCGGTGGCGTCTACACGATGGGCCAGAGCGCAGTAGCGTTCACCGGTGCCGCCCTCTGAACTGTGTCGCAACCGGTCGACGCAAACGATACCGAAATTGACACCCAGCAGGCGGCAGAGCCCGCGAGTCACCGCGTGCAGAGCGTCCTGACCGTCGACCGTTGGCACCCCGTCGCATCCCCGCCACACGTCGGCGATGGCGCGCCATGCGTCGCCGTCCAATTTGTTCAGCTCATCGGCGCTATCGGCGATCATCCGAAGCTCCAATCTCAGGGGTGCGCGGGCGAATCAAGGCGCGCCCTACTTCCGTGGATGCGTCGCCTTGATGCCAGTGGTATCGCGTGTTTCAACTTTGGTCCGAGATCGGATTGTAACGGATCTGCCACCACCCCCGCAAGCTCAGATTTCAGCGTCCCGTGGACCCTGCGCTTCCATTGTCCGGGACGCACCAGCATCGCCCACTCACCCGCAAGCTGACTTTCTCTGAATGAGGCAACAGATCTTCAGCGACCGGCACCTGCAGTCGAAACTCCCCACACTGTAAATCAACACTGTGCACGCCACCGGCGAAACGCGTCCCCAAAACCCTTGCTGCCGCACCTGCGGTGTCCGCTGCCTGCACTTCAATCTGGTGCGGTCGAATCACTGCGAAGTCGCCCTTTGCGTTCTCGCGCAGGCGAAGAGCGCCAAACACACAGTCCGCCGCGCGACCGTTTCCACGCAGGGTCGCCGGAACGATCAAACAATCGCCCAGGGAACGAGCTGCGGCGGCGTCTGCGGGACGCTCGTATACGTCGCGCGGTGTCCCCGACTGAACGATCGCTCCTTCGTGAAGAATGGACACTCGGTCCGCGATCGAGAACGCGTCATCCGGGTCATGTGTCACAAAGATCGCCGACATGTCGTTGTCACGCAGGACTGCGCAGGTGGCCTCACGCAGCTCTCGGCGCAGGGAGCGGTTGAGGTTCGAGAAGGGCTCGTCAAGAAGCAGCGCCATGGGCGACGCGGCGAGCGAGCGTGCCAGCGCGACCCGCTGAGACTCGCCACCGGACAACTCCGAGGGCCGGCGCTCCGCCAGCCTGCTGACCCCCAGCCTGTCCAGCCACTCGGTCGCGGTACCGCGCTGCCCTTTGGACATTCCATACGACACGTTCTGGCGAACACTCATGTTTTGAAACAGCGCTGAGTCCTGGAACACAACACCGATGTTCCGCCTCTCGGGCGGCACGGCATTTCGCTCGCCGGCTACGTCGACGGCTCGACCACGCACCAGAATACGGCCGCGGGCCACCCGTTGAAACCCCGCGATTGTCCGCAGAATGGTCGTCTTACCACTGCCGGATTCCCCGAGGAGCACATGGTGCTCTCCCGGACGAAGCTCGAAGCTCGCACGGTGCACGGCCTCGACGTCTCCGTAACAAACAGAGATGTCCCGCACCTCGACCGTGGGTATGGCGTGCGCCGCGTTCAACTGTCGCTCCGACACGACGACGAGCCGGCGGCATGCGCCATCAGCTGAGCGCGGCGATGATGTCGGCGGGCGCCTGTACAAGCTCGATCAACACACCGGCGCCACCGATGGGTTGTGCTTCATTTCCCTTCGGATGAATAAAACACACATCGTGTCCGGCAGCGCCCTTTCGGATCCCACCGGGGGTAAAGCGAACGCCCGCCCCTTCGAGCCAAACATAGGCTGCAGAAAGATCATCAACCCACAGACCAATGTGGTTCAGCGGCGGCACGTGCACACGCGGCCGAGCCTCCGGATCGATCGGCTGCATCAGGTCGACCTCTACCGTCGCCGCGCCTTTGCCCATGATCGCAATGTCTTCATCGACGTTTTCGCTCTCGCTCCTGAAGTTGCCTACAATCTCAAGACCGAATGTGTCGATCCAGAGGGTTCGCAGCTGCTCCCTGTCCGTGGCGCCGATCGCGATCTGCTGCATGCCAAGAATTCGAAAGGGTCTGTCGCTCATTCCGTATCTCCGTTGTCTCTCATGAAGGATAGCAGCGAACGTGTTACCGCAGCGCCGGTCCGCTCAGGGCATCGGCACAAAGCGGTATCCGGCACCCCGAATCGAAAGAAAGTGCTTCGGGTTTCGGGGATCCGGTTCAAAGTACCTGCGTAGCCTGACGATGAAGTTGTCGACGGTTCGTGTGTTTGGATAGCTCTTGAGGTCCCACACTTCCGCCAACAGCTCGCGCCGGGAGATAACGCGACCGGCGTTGTCGCCGAAGTAACGCAGCAAATCCAGCTCAAGGCGGGTCAACTCGACCGGTTCGCCCCCAACCGTCACCTCATGGGTATCGAAGTTCGCGACCACTTCGGCGAACTTGAGCTCGGCCGTCGTCGTCGGGCGCCGCCCGTTGCCGGCATCCCAGCCGCTGCGGCGTAGCTGAGACCTGACCCTCGCCAGCAGCTCGCCCAGCTCAAAAGGCTTCCCAACATAGTCATCAGCGCCTGCCTCCAGTCCGCTGACGCGGTCATCTGCAGAGTCACGAGCCGTCAACATGATGACCGGGGTGAAGTTTCCGGATTCTCGCAGCCGCCGACACAGCTCAAATCCGTCCATATCGGGCAGCATCACATCCAGCAGGATCAGGTCAAATGCCGCCGGGCCCACGAGCGCGTGGCTCGCGTCCCGTGCTGTCGGCGCCACCACCGCATCAAAACCCTCGATCTCGAGGTTCAGCTTCAGACCCGCAGCGAGGTGCGCCTCGTCTTCAACGACCAATACCCTGGCTTTTCGCTGCTCTTCCGTCATCGGCGCATTCCTTATGTCAGGGGCCGTGCCGCAGCAAGGCAGGGAATCACCACGCGCCGTCCCGTCTCCTGCTACCTCGCCCCACCGACCTCGCAGGCGTCCACAGGGAGCCGAACCACAGCCGTGGTGCCCTTACCGAGACCCTCGGACCGCAGCTTCAAGCGCCCGTCGAGTCTGCGAACCAGCCCGTCCACAACGTAGAGCCCGAGTCCCGTGCCGTGGCGCTGGCGTACTTCTTCGCTCGGGACGCGATAAAAGCGTCGGCGAATGCGCTTCAACTCGATGCCGCGAATGCCGATGCCCCTGTCCTGTACGCGAATCTCCAGGCAGCCGTTCGAAGCTGTGCCAGTATCCACAACCACCGCAGCCGGGCGGTCCGAGTACTTCACCGCGTTGTCGATCAGGTTGCTCAATATCAGCCGCAGCGACGCTCTATCTGACCGAATAACCAGATCGGACGCGATGCGGTTCTCGAGCTCACCCTCAGCGATTCCGTGGCGCCGGCGCACGCTCTCGGCGATGCTGTCGACCAGCTCGGCGAGGTGCACTTCGTTCGCATGTGTTGCCTCGCTGCGTTGCTCAAGGCGACCGGCGGCCAGGATGTCGTCGACGAGAATGCGCAGGCGCTCGACGTCCTTCAGGATCATCCCTCGCAGGCGCTCGCGCTGCTCTTCCGCGAGAGAGTCCCTGCCAAGGGTCTCTGCGCTCAGCTTCATCGAAGCCAGGGGGCTGCGCAGCTCGTGGGTGACAGAGTCGAGGAAGCGCGTGTGCTTGCGACTGTCGAGAATCTCCCGAACCAGCACCAGCGAGACAATCATCATGGCGACCATGATGAATACGAAGAACACGATGCCAACCACAAGGATGGGGACGGTCCCCTCTACCTCGCGAGTCATCTTGATGTAGCGGGCGAACACGATCGTCCAACCGACGAGCAGAGCGATGCTCAGCGCAACTGCAATTGAAGCGAGGGCGATCGGCAGCGAGATCGAGCGGGTGCGCACCTTAGAGCCACTCCGTCGCGCGCGCGTAACGCTCGGACGTCAACGGGATGTATGCGCCCGTGACGTCATCCAGGACGTAGAGCGCATCGGCGATCGTCGCCGGGTCGGCCCCCGCAATCTTGAGTTGGTGCCTTGTGAGCTTGAATGTGCTCGTCGAGGGCAGCTCTTCCATCACCCGAATGAATAGAGGTCTCGCCGCAGGAAAAAGGTGGTCGACCACCTCGGCACCGATCGCCTCACCGTCGAAACTCGCGCCGTCCGCGAGCTGCACGGCGGCCATCCCGGCCCTGCCCTCCCGGCCCGGCAACGACACACCATACACCGCCGCAAAGTCGATGCCGTCGAGGGCCTGCAAGACCGCCTCGACCTGTTCTGTCGACACGTTCTCGCCCTTCCATCGGAAGGTGTCTCCGATGCGGTCAACGAACCAGTAGTCGCCTTCATCATCACGGCGCATCAGGTCGCCGGTGTCGAACCAGGCGTCGCCATCTTCAAACACGTCGCGAAGCACCTTCTTCGCTGTCGAATCATTGTCCGTATATCCATCAAATCGCGCGAGGGGGTGAGACTCGCTGATGCGGGACACCAGAAGACCCGGTTCACCGGGGGCCGTAGAGATGCAGCGGCCCTCGGAGTCGCGTTCAACAACGCCGCTCACCGGGTCACAGCGCAGCAGGTCCACCAGGGTGTCCTCGGTCATCTCTCGGCCAACAGATCCGATCTTTTCGCCGGTCAGATTCACCAGGGCCACATTGCCTTCGGTCGAACCGTAGAACTCGAGCACACGGACATCGCCAAAGCGCTCCAGCAGCTGCCGCCACACCTGCTCGCGCATGCCGTTGCCCGCAAACACACGCACCGGGTGGTGGCGTTCATCCGCACTCTCAGGTGCGTTGCAGAGATACCGACAAACTTCTCCGACGTAGACAACGACCGTGACGCCATAGCGGCGCACGTCGTTCCAGAAGGTTCTGGTCGAGAACTTCGGTGCCAGCGCGAGGCGCGAGCCGCCGACGAGTGCCCCGCCGCAACCGACAAGGAGCCCGGTCGCATGATACAGGGGCAGCGAGCAGTACACGGTGTCCCTGTCAGTCAGACGACACGCGGCGGCAGCGCCCAGCGCCGCCATCGCCCAGCGCCGGTTGGTGATTTTCGCCGCCTTCGGCAGACCAGTGGTGCCGCTGGTGAACATCAGCATGGCCACATCTTCGCCGCGACCGTTGTTTGCTCTCAGGGTATCCGGCAGCGTGACCGCGGATTCCGGCGCCAGTGTTTCCAGCTGCTTGATCGCCTCCACACCGCTGCGCTCAGAGCCGGCGAGCAGCAGCGGGCCGTCGAAGTGCAGCGACGCATCCTCTGCGTGGGCGGCATCCACGACCAATGCACACGAAGGAGCGACCTCGAGCGCGTGGCGAAGGGAAGCCCCCCGCGCGCCTGAGTTCAGGAGCACACTCACAGCCCCCATGCGATTCAGCGCACACACAACCGTCAGGTAGTCCGGATGATTGTCCATCAACACCGCGACGTGATCCCCGGTCCCGATGTGCGCGGCGAGAAGCGCGTTCACGTAACGATTCACCCGGGCGTTTGCTTCAGCCCACGTCCACGCCTTCTCGCCCCAAAGGAAGAAGTCGGAGTCGGGAATCGCGTCGGCCTGCTCCTGTAGTGCTCGCGCCGGCGAGACCAATGAGCTGTCACGCAGCCGCTGCAGGCGAGCCAGGCGAGGCAGCTGCCAGCGCATGCCGTCCAACACCTCGCTGACACCCAGAGTCATGTCACCGAGCCTGGACCACACCGAGTCCAACACGTCGGTCGCTGCGTCGTACGCGATGCTGATAGCACCCTCCTCTTCGCCGCCCTCATCCTGAACGGCTCGCGCGGCCTCGCGCCGGCGGTCTCGGGCATCACCGGCCTCATCGAGGATTTCGGGGCGCTCTCCCTGCCCGCTGTGCCAGGCCATCCAATCAACGACACAGGGCCATGTGCGATTCAACGCGCGGGATCCAACCACGATGCCGAAGTGTCCGGCCTGAATCCAAACTTCGCTGTGAGGGGCTTTGGGTGCGGACTTTGTGATCGCACGCACAGACCTGGGCCTCGCGATCTCATCCTTACCGCCGATGAAGTAGAGAATCGGGCACTCGATGTCCGCCAGAGTTACCGGCTTGCGATCGACGACGAGACCGCCCGTCGTCATGTGGTTCTTCACCACAACCTCATCCAGGAAGCGGCGCAGCGCCGGAGCAGGCCAGGCAACAAAGCCCTCACCGTTGAGGAAGCGGCGCTTCGGTTCACGTTTCTCAAGGGCCTCGCGGTCATGCAGCAGCCCGAAGAACTGCACGACCTGCTGTACCTCCTTCTTTGCGCCGAGGAGTTTGAACCCTGTCCCGGTGAGGAAGCCGGGCAGCCCTGTGAGGTCATCCAGCGGCTTCTGAACGGCGCGCTTCGCACCGGCGAGCAGACGCGTCGCCACGTCGCCCGGCATCGGGACCGGAATCACTTTGCGCACATCGACCGGAGAACCGAAGGTAATGACCGACGCCAACGCCTCGCCCCTCCGGTACGCGGCCGCCTGGTAACAGAACATGCCGCCCTGAGAATACCCGGCGAGGTGCACATCCTCGCCGGTGTGCTCGGCGACCATCGTAACCGCTTTATCGACCGCAAGAATGTGGTCATCGAGCGTTCGCTCCAGCCCCCCCTCAATGTCTTCGGGAACACCGAAGTCCACAAGCCAGACATCAGCGCCGGCAGCGGTGAGGAACTGAACGGAGCTGACCTCCGGCGAGATATCGTAGACTTCGGAGCTGACCATCAGCGGCGGAACCAGAACAATGGGCTGTTTGATGGCTTCCACCGGAGCCTCAGCGTCCCGTTCCCCGCCGGCGCCGGCTGCATCCGCATCGTCTTCCCTGTCCAAAGGAGCCTGGGGCGACGCAGTGTAGTGCCGTAGGGTGAAGGTCCGGTCGGTGTAGAACTCGTCGTACCCCGCGCTGTATGGCGCGCCGAGTCGGCCGTCGCGGATGAGAGTCATCGCGTTTCTCGCGCCTCGTCGAATCCCGCGTACCCGACGCTGCACCGAGCTCCGCCGTTCTTTCCTTTCCGCCATGGAGCCCTACCTCAGATCAAACAAGCATCGTCAATTCCCGTACCACCGGCTCTGCGTCTTCGTCCGGCAGCTCTCCCCGCTCGGCGAGTCGCAGCAATCGCATGATCTGTGGACCCAGCACGTCGATTTCTGTGGAGGCGTACGACTCTCCGCCAAACTCTTCGATCGTGCGCGATTGGAGGTCGAGGACATGGGTGTCCTGATGGAATATCTTAAGGCCGAGGGGTGTCGCGACTGGCTTCAGCAACCACGACGGAATGCGCGTGCGGAAACAAACAACGGCAAACAGTCGGGTCACGAAGTCGCTTACCGGCGTGCAAACAGCGGACACAAGGATGTGGTTCTCTTCACCGATCCGATACTCCACCTGCGCGATCGAGGGCAGGATGAAACGATCGAAATGGGTCACTACACCGCCGCTCGGCGAAAGAATCCGGCCCACAAGGCCTTCAGGCCGCGCTTCGCCGATGTACTCGGCCTCGACGCGGTCATGGGTGGCCTTCACCCGAACATCGATCCGGCTGCGTTTGCGGTCGGAATCCCGAAACAGGCCCTTGTGCAGAAACGCTGTGTGCGGAACGTCGAGAGCATTCTCGATCGTCGCATGCAGCGTCGCTCTGGCCTCCAACTCACGGATGACGTGCTTGTACCCCGGGGCACCCAGCAGCTCGAAACGAAAAGGTCCCTCATCGGGAATCGTGTCAGGCTGCATGTACACCCAGACAAAGCCGTCACGGTCCATACAGGCATAGGAGGGAACCGCACGGCCACGAGAGGTGGGATCGCCGTCGAGGCCCGGCACGTCGCGGCATTCTCCTCCGCTGTCGAAGCGCCAGCCGTGGTAGGCGCACTGCAGGTGCTCCCCTTCGACGCTGCCGACGGAGAGCGGCACGTTGCGGTGCGGGCAACGGTCGAGCAGAGCCCCGGGGTGGCCGGCGGCTCCGCGAAACAGCACGAGGGGCGTACCGAGGATTCGAATGGAGACCGGCTTCTTCTTCAACGACACGGAGGCGCACGCGATGTACCAGGCGTCAGGCACATGCGCTACGGATAGGTGTCCGCGCGATGGCGGAGGTGTCAGGCGTGGCTCCACGGTGTACTCCGACGGTGTACCAGTGGCGTGAGCATCGAGTCCGTGCCAGAAGTACACAGGCTCTCGCCTGCGCACCAGCACTTCGACACCGCGTGTTTCTTCGAATCCTGCCCCTGTTCGTAATTATCGCGCTCGGCTTCGCCTGCGGCGCGCTCGGCGTCTTCGACGCGCCGCGACGCTCCGTTCGTACGCTCAACCGGCTCGCGCTCTACGTAGCCTTCCCGGCGCTGGTATTCACCAGCCTGGCGAGCCCGCAGACGGAGCTGCCGAACGCTCCCGGCTTCTACGTCGCTCACATCGTTGCGTTCGCCGCTGTCATCATCATCACCGCGGCCGCGGCGTCAGCGCACCCGACGCTGCGCAGAGATCGGGGCGCCATCGTGCTGGTCACGATCTTCGGCAACATCGCGTATCTGGGCATCCCGGTAGTGACCCGCGTGTTCGGCGCAGAGGCTGCGGGCCTGGCGTCCCTGAGCGCGGGCATCCACGTCACCGTAACGATGGTCTTCGGCCCCCTGCTCCTGCTGGTGTTGACGCCCGGCGCAAAGGGGGCTCTCTCTGCCGCATCACTGATTGGGAGAGTGGCGCGACAACCCCTGTTCTGGTCACCGATCCTGGGGCTGCTGGCACGAAGATTGCCGATGGGAAGCAGAGAGACGCTGGTCGAGTTCATCGGCCCCATTGCCGCTGCCGCTGCGCCGGTGGCGCTCTTCATGATTGGCCTCTATCTCTTCTGCGAGCGCCGAAAGCTGCGTCGACTCACCATTTCGCTGCCCTTCGCCGTGCTCAGCAAGCTCGTGCTTTACCCGGCGGTGGCCGTGGGAGTCGCGGCACTCGTCGGCGCCACCATCGGGCTCACTGAAATCGAACGCGCGGTCTTTGTCATGATGGCTGCCATGCCGGTGGCGATCACTACCTTCTCGATCGGCGAGGAGTTCAGGGTCGGCGAGGAGCTTGCTGCCATGGCAATCATCACCTCAACATTGCTGTCCGTTGCAATACTGCCGCTGCTGGCCTCGTTCTTCGTGTGAGGCAATGTGCGGCGTTTCAGAGCCTGCCGCAGCTTCTGTCACCGCTACTCAATGACGCCGGCGCTACGCAGCAGCTCCTCAGTGGCGTCGTCGTCGACCATGGTTCTCAGATCTATCTGTGTGGCGAGCAGAGCCTCGATTGGCGGCAGCGACGGTTCTCGACGGCTACCGTCGACAAGGGGGTATTCCCCGGAGCGCTCAAAGAGTTCCTCCTGGGATTTTTCGTCGAGCAGAAACGCGATCATCTGCATCGCGTCGTCAGCCCGAGCGCTGTGCGCGGTTACACCGACGGCGGCCACGCTGAGCAGCGACCCCGGCCCTCCCACGTCGATGAACATCGCTCGGATGTCCGATGATTGTGCGCCAAAGCGCGCGTGGCGATAAATCTGAGCGTGGTCTGTCAACCCCACCTTCACATCGCCTGCGTCGATGGCCTGCAACAGCGCAGCATCGTCAGTGTATGCCTGCGTTCCATTCTCGACCATCCCGCGTAGCCAGGCCTCGGCACCGTCTCGACCACGCACCTGCACCAACCCATGTACAAAATCCGCGAATCCGGGGCTGTCGGGCACCCAGCCCACAGCGGCGCGCCACTCCGGCGTCAGAAGAGGGTCCAGACCCACGGGGACCGCCTCCCGCGCAACCAATGCCGGGTTGACGGCAAGCGTCCGTATGCGCCCGGAGAACCCAATCCATGTTCCGTCTTCTGCCCGTAGCGACTCTGGCACGAGATGCAGAAGCTCCTGTGAGAGCGGGGTCAGCAGACCTGCGGCGCTGAGCGTTCCGATGGAGCTTGCGCCGGGAGCGACGAATATGTCCGCTTCTGAATCGCCGGCCTCGCGCAGGAGCAACTCCTGCATGATGGCTGAGCCGCCAAACCTGCCCTCTGAGCCGCCGTCAAACACGCTCGACGCACGGTGCATCATGTTGCCGACGATCGGCTCATCGACGGCACTGTAGAACACGATTGGTGCTGTGTCGCTGTCATCTGATGGCTTGCGACAGCCGGAAACGGCGATCAGGGTCATCAGTGTCAATAGCAGCGCAGGCGCGCCGCATCTGACACTCGAAATTCTGAACCGGCGATGGTTCACCATGGTCACTCTCCTTTTGCGTTCTTCTAAAGCGGCGAAGGAGCCGAGAGTCCGACTACGCGGCCTCGGCTGAGTCCGGCGCAAGGCTAGCGGCAGATGCCCCGCTGCACAAAGCACGCCGCAACACGGCGGTGCGCCCTGTAGGCTCTTTGCCCGGACGCGACGAAGGGATAGTGTCAATGACGGGCACTGCAACAGTGCTCGTTGATTGCGCGGAACGATACTTACGAAGGGGTGACCATGACAGCGGGCGACGGCACCCCTCTCAGCGGACGGGTTCGATGGGCTGCGGCTGTGGTCGTCGGCCTTGCGGTCGCGCTGCGCCTGCTCACCGCCCTGACAGCTTTCTCGAATGATCCCGAACGCCTGGTGATTGACGAAGGCTACTACATCGAGCTGGCAGACAATCTGCGCACCGAAGGAGAGCTGTTCCGGATGCGAGGCGGCGACGTGCTCAGGAGCGATCGAACGCCCGCATATCCGGTGTTTCTCGCCGGCGCGCGCTCGGTCTTCGGAGAGTCCATCCATGCCGTGAGAATCCTACAGTGTCTGCTCGGCGGGCTCTCTGTATGGCTGACATTCATGCTCGCCCGCACACACATGAGCGGCAGGCGCGCGCTGATCGCGATGGCCGTGCCCGCCTTTTATCCGCTGTACATCATCAGAGCGGGCCTCATCCTGAACACAAACATTTATGTCCCCTTGATTCTCGTCTTCTTTCTTCTCATCCACCAGCTGAAGTCGAAACCAACACTGCGCACGGCGCTGGCAGCAGGGATTGTCGCTGGGGCGGCGACGCTGACAAGACCCGAGTTTCTGCTCTTCCCTGCGGTGCTTGGCATCCTCGCCTGTGTGCGATCCGGTGACAGACGCGCGCTCCTGGCACCCGCGCTTGCACTTGCGGCGGGCATGGCCGCTCTTGTCGCTCCCTGGCTGGTACGAAACGCGATCATTCATGACGGCGCGTTCGTCATGCAGAGCAATCAGGGCCAGCACCTATGGACGGGGAACTATCCCGGCGCCCCGGGGGACGCGACGTCCTACATCATCGGCAGCGCCGACGAGGAATCTGTCGCGATCCTGATGGCGGGAGTCGCGTCGGCACCACCCGGAGAGCTCGAGCGTGACGAACACCTTAGAGCTCTCGCAGTTGATGCCATTCGCGAGCGTCCCATCGCATTCGCCACGCGCGGATTTCGAAAACTGGGGTACCTGTGGAACATCGACATCCGTGACCTGATATTCTGGGGCCAGTCGATGAAGACAATGGGACATCCCCTGCCCGCAGCCGCGCTGATGAGCGCCCTTCTATTGCTTGGCATCTCATCCTTTGTTTTGATTCTCCTTTTTGCGCTCGCCCTGCCACAGGTCGACCTTCGCGGCCCGCCGGGGATGTACATGCTTCTGGTCGCCTACACCTGCGCCCTCATCTTCGTATTCGTCGGCCACGTTCAGTATCACATCGCGCTGGCGCCCTTTCTCGGGATGGTGATTGCGAAGTGGTCGCCGTCTGAGACCTTCAAGCCGCAGACCGCCGGCCGGCGCCGGCGAAGCGCGCTCAGCGTTCTTCTGGCGATTGCCTTCGTCGCAAATGTACTCCTGATCAACGAGTGGGACCTGATCGCAGAGCTGCTCTGAGGCCGGCGCATTGCTTCCGGTCCGCCGAACTGGCGGCGACCGGACCTGGTGGCCGACACGGCGCGCGGACACAGGCTCCGACCGTGCCGCCGCAGCCTGCCGCGACCGATCAGTCGACAGTGCTGTGCAGCACAAGCAGCGCCGGCGCCCCGTCGGGCACCCCGGTCGGATAGCATCCTCCAAGCACGATCTCGTCGCGATCATCTCCGGCGATATCGCCGGCGGCGATTCGACAGAAGGCGCCTCCCTGCGTCGTCGTCGTGTTGAAAGCGCTCCATTCGCCTTCAGAGTCCCGGTCCAGCAGTACGAAGTTCTGCTCTTCGGTGTCCGGCTGCAGGAAGTACGCGACCGCCGCGATCTCCAGCTCGGGATCCCGATCGAAGTTGAGCGCGACAACACCATACGCGCCATGCAGTGGCAGGAAGTAGGACTCGTTGAAGTTCCACGCTCCGTCGTTCTCGTAGATGCGTACCCCATGGTAGTCCCTGGGCGGCGACCCCGTGATATCGAGGTTGTCACCGTTCGTCAGAAGCAGGTCCAGATCGCCATCTGCATCAATGTCGGCGACGTTCAGGTCGGAGTGTCCGAATGCCGGGTTTCGCTGAAGCAGCCTGCGCGGCACCGGCTCTCCGTTTGCATCGAAGTCAATCAGGAACACGGACTCCAGCGCCTGCGCGACCAGCGCGACGTATTCGAGCTCGGAGTCCCCGTCGGCCTGGACCGCGATGGACTCTGTTGCTCCGGGGAACGGTACCAACACGGTCTCAGACCGCGTCCCGTCCGCAGCAATATCGTAGACCGCGAGCTGCCCGATCTCATGACCGAATGAGCTGATCAGGAGGCGGCGGTCGGGCCCGTCGGTTGGAATCGGCATCGCGTGCGGTGTACGCAGCAGGCCGTCGACGACGCGTCGCGGAGGCTGTGCCAGAGACGCGAGGTCATACACCGCGCCTTCTCTCCCATTGCCTGGAAAGAGGCTTCCAATCGCGGCAACGACGTAGCCATCACCGACGGCTTCGATCGATGTCGGCGGGCTGCGAAACTGCACGCTGCGCCCGAAACCTCGTCCCGACGCCCACTCGGCGACGCGATTGCCGGGTGAATCGGGCGCCACGGTGAATGTGCCGACCAGCACGCGGCGACCGGGCTCATCGACAAGGAGCGACGCGACGCCGAACGCGCCGTAAGGCAGCGCGGCGGCCGACTCTGCCCGTAGGGCCGTCCACTCCTCGAAATGCGTACTCAGCGCCGGATTCGGGAGCGCAATCGGCGCACCGGCCACGAGATAGTGCCGAAGATTCAACCACTCCTGCAGCGTGAAGGTGCTCTGCGGCCCTACCGCGTTGAGGTCAAGAAGCCGCTGCCTGCGCTCATCCAGGTCCGCGAGCTCGGCCTCGGTCGTTCCACTCTCGAGCAACCCCTGCGCGTCGGCCACGCCGGCCCACGGATACATGTTGTTGAGGACGACCGGCCAATCCGCCTTCCGATGCAGCTGAAGCTCCGGCTTGAGGTGGCAGCCGCTGCATTTGGCCTCGAGCAGCCCTTCCATGTCCCCGCGAAACGCATCGCCGAGCTCGGTGAGAGAATCCGCCGAGATGCTGCCACCGTCCCGGTCGCAGCCGAAAAGCGTCACGAGTATGCATGCCAGCGCGGTCCATATGCAGCGAAGGACAGATTTCATGGGGCTCCCGTAGGCGGTCGTTGCGAGCTTCGCCTGACCTAGCGCGACCGCAGCGTTTTGCGAAGCAGCGCCGAGTTTCGATCCGCGGGCGGCACCCCGCACTGTCGGACCTGAAGCAAGTGTGGCAGACCTGCGACCACATGAGCAAAGAGTCCCAGCTCCCGGCGAGCGCGACGACAGCGGTCGACCTCTACTTCGGTGTGACGCTGCATGCCGAGGCGCGCACGCAGTCCCTGCTTCGCTTCGCGCGGGCTTCAGCGATGATACTGGTGGGCAGCGAAACCTTCGCAGCGTCCGGGCGCGTCGAATCGCCGGCGGCCATATTGTTTCTGCAGCTCTCCGCTGTGTTCTGGGTGCTGCTTAGCGCCGCGGCGTTCACCCGACACTCAAGAGCGGCTACGCTGGTCGCATGGTTCGGGCTCGCCACCGGCATCCTCGCGACCTTTCCTGACGTCGCAAATCATACCTGGGGCCTGTCACTCACGCTCCTGGTGCTCGGACTCTGCGACGAAAGGGACCAGAAGCAGCGCCAGTACGCGATGCTGATTATCACGGTCCTTGTGGCGTCGATATTCGCATACTCGGGACTGCAGAAGATGCTCAGTGGGCTGTGGTTCGAGGGGGAAATGCCCGCCTGGCTGGCTTCGAGCGACCCGACACGATTCGCGCTGCTGTCGTCCATCGCGGATGCCACGGGTCAGACTCCGAGTTCGGGCGAGTGGTCGGGGGCGCTCGCGCTCGGCGTTTCAAACCTGGTCTGGGTGGGCGAGATCGCGATTGGCGTCGGACTCATGACCCGACGCTTTCGCCGCAGCGCTGCCGTTGCGGCAGTCGTGCTGCTCGTACTGATCGAGGTAGACGCAAAGGAGTTCCACTTCGGCGGACTGGCGCTCCTGCTGACTGCCTTCTCCACCGGTTGGTCCCCGGCGGTCATCACCTCAGCGATCGCCACGACCGCGGTCGCTGTATACAGCGTGCTGATAGCCGTGGGAGTTGTGTGATGGCGGCATCACAGTCCAATATTCACCGCAGCTCCATTGGCCTGTCCCATTCGCTCACACGGATATTCTGCGTTCTTCTGCTCCTATATCCGCTGTGTCACGTCATCGCTGCGAAGGCCGTACACATGAACCCCTGGCGACTCGGCGGCTGGGGAATGTACGCCGTCCCTGAGCCGAACTGGAGCGCCCAGGTCGACGGTTCAGTCTCAGATGACCCGGCACTCGTTGCTGCCCTTCAGGCGTGGGAACGGTGCCTCAACACCTACGGGACAATCTGCACCGGAAAGCGAGCACGTAACGCTGTACATGGTGCGAGCGCTGCGGGCGCACCGGTCGCCCTACTGGCGCACACTGCATCTCTTTGTACGGACGGGAGCGGCGGCGGCGTCGAGCTGGTCTATACACGGCGCGAAGGACAGGCGGGTTGGACCCGTACACGCAACAACAGCTGTACCGGCGGGGCTAAGACCCGTCCACGCGATTGAAGTGAGACATGGAACGCTCGCGGCTGCGAAAGATTGTCGAAGCGACACTCAAGTAGCCGATGACAGGAGTGTGCGAACGAAAGCGATAACGTCCGCAGATTCAGGGGCGCCGGGAATGGGTCTGATAGGCTCCTGGTGGTCTGTCGGGCCGCTGAACGTCGACAGGGACCCGACGGCGTCGGCTACCGCGCCGACTTCGATTGCGTTCGCCGCGCCGAGCTCGACAACACCTGACGCATCCAGGTTCGCTGCGATCCATGACGCCACCCAATGCAGCGGAGCGAAGCTGTAGCGACTCTCTCGAGAGACATAGACCGGAGCGCTTTTCGCGATATCTACGAGCACCCCTTTTGTGAGAGATTCTGCGTACATGGGGCCCAGGCGCACCACCAGGTTGTCGCCAAATTCGCAGAGCTTCTCGGCCGCAGCGCGGTGTCGCCCGTAGGGAGTGTCGAGCTGGCTACGGGCGGAGCTGAACTCGTCGATCAAGCGGCTGGTCTTCTCAACACTCTCCGCAAAGTCTGTCCTCGGGAACTTCCTCGCGTGATACCGTTTCGACGGCATCGCAGAATGGATCACAAGGTCATAGTGCCCGTCACGAGCGGCCTCTGCGCAACTCTCTCGAGTCACCGGTACGAGATCTACGTCCGGCTTCCGTGAAAGCGCGGTTCGTATCGCCGTACCAACGAATCCCTGCGCACCAATCAACGCTACGCGCATTCCCCGCCCTGCCTGTCAGGTGTTCTGTACTCGATCCTATCGCCACCTATTGTATCCGCGCTCACCGGGTCTTTCCAACCTGGACAAGATTCTCAGGCCTCCCTAGTGGTACCGGTTCGCAGTGAGTCGAGGGGCTGGATGTCGGGAAAGCGAGCATTGATCACGGGTATCACCGGGCAGGACGGTGCTTACCTCGCCAGACACCTGCTTGAGCTTGGGTACACTGTATTCGGCGCAAGCCGCCGAAGCTCGGGTGATTCGACGGGTCGGCTGAAGGAACTCGGCATCGCGGATGACATCCGCGCCCTGAAAGTCGAGATGTGTGAGTACTCAAACATTCGCCGCGCATTGATCGAATGCGAACCTGACGAGGTATACAATTTCGCGGCACAGAGTTTCGTCGCCGAGTCTTTCGCACAGCCTCTGTATACGAGCGACGTCAACGGTCTTGGTGCAACCCGCCTGCTCGAATCTGTGCGCGAGGTTGCGCCCCACATTCGTGTGTATCAGGCCTCGACCTCAGAGATGTTCGGCAACTCTGGCGCCCGGGGCGGACTGGATGAGAGCAGTCCATTTCGCCCCATGTCTCCGTACGCAGTCTCCAAACTGTACTCGCACCAGATGATTGGCCTCTACCGTGAAGCATACGGCATGCACTGCAGCTCGGGCATTCTCTTCAACCACGAGTCGCCGCTGCGCGGCGTGGAGTTTATTACACGTAAGATTTCTGACGGCGTCGTAGCGATTCAACGTGGTCATCGTGATCGGATCATGCTGGGCAACTTAAACGCCGAAAGGGACTGGGGAGCGGCGCCGGAGTACGTCGTCGCCATGCACGCTATGCTGCAGAAGGACACGCCTGGAGACTACGTCGTTGCGACGGGCATCAGCCACAGCGTACGCGACTTCGCCAACTTCGCTTTTCAGGCTGTCGGGGTGCAGCTTGAGTGGTATGGTGAGGGGGTAGATGAGGTGGGCGTCGACAGCGCAAACGGCGCAATTCGCATTGCCGTAGACCCGAAGTACTTTCGACCGGCAGACATCGAACGGCTCCGCGGTAATCCGGCGCGAGCAAGGGCCGAACTTGGCTGGCAACCCAAAATGACTGTCCCCGAGCTTGCCGCGTGGATGGTCGAGACAGACATGCGTCGCGCAGAGGTTGGTACGATCTGAGGCGTCTTCAATCGCGCGGCAGCGCAAAGCGTCGCGCGATGTAGCGACCGTTGATGCTTACGAGCACAAATGCGGCGGATTCATTATCCGAGACTCTCCACGCACCGTCTGTGAACTGTGCCTCGGTGGTGTCACCAACCGGTAGTCCGTCAACGCCGGCGCCCGTGACGCCAAGGCTCGTTACGGGAACGGGAAAGACACCGGCGTCAATCGTGACTGCGATTTCTGATCCGTCCAGAGTTACCGACAACCACTCAGGCTCAGCAACAACAACAGGACCCGCGCCGTTGTCGCAGGACCACGGAACTCGAACACCCGAAGCAAACTCAAGATCACCCTGTCGCTGCCGAGTCACGACATGTGTGCTTTCCCCGGCGCGTGGCTGGCCCTGGTAGCCTACCTCCCTCAGCGGCTGCGTACCTCCGGACGCATACATGCGCACAACGTCGCCGGGGAAAACTGAGTAACGCGGCTCCGGAATGACCGTGCACCATGGGTCGGTGCCGGAGTCCAGCAGCTGGATTCGCGGCGGCCCTTCGAGGGCAAAGGAGAGGAACTCGATGGCACCATTCTGGTCCAGATCGCTGAGAATTCCGCCGCGAGCGGCATGCGCAATACCGTGATAATCTTCCGCCAGTTCGGGCGGGATCGATGAGTCCAAAAGGCCTACGCTTTCGGTACAATCGACGAAGGTGCCGTCCTGGGCCTGCAGAAGCATGCGGTCCTGTTGGCTTACGCTGCTCGGGCTCGTGGCATCAAACATGTCACCTTGCGTGATGATCATATCGCCACGCGAGTCGCCGTTGAAGTCGGCGTTGAGAACGCTCCATCCGGCGAGGTCTTCGCTGTTTGGCCCGGCAAACTCCGGCAGCATGTCATCGGCAACATCCACGGTCGGGAATTCGGAACCTTTGTACGCTCGCGTGGTGCCCCAGTCTGAGACGACGATGGCGCGAGAAGGCCCGCTGTACACGCTGGCCACGCCCATGAACGCGCCCCAACCATTGAGTCCTGCTTCAAACTGCGCGTGCTCGTATTCCGACTCCGCGACCGGCACCTGCCGGAAGTACACACCGCCCGGATGCCAACCCGAGAAGATGGTCCCGTCGGGTTGCGCAGAAAAGCTCGCAAGCACCTGATCGCTCAGACCGTCACCATCCACATCCATCGTTGCTGCGGCAACGACGAATCCGTTATCGCCAACGTTTTCGGCCACAGTCGTTGCGGTGCCGTCGTCCCGAATGACAAGCCGCCGAACACTGCCATCCGTAGGGTTCAACCCTGCCGGGCGGCAAGCAATCATGATGTCTGCTACTGCGTCGAAGTCGTAGTTGTAGCGCCATGCGATCAAGGTCCCGGCCGGGCAGTCGCCTGCGATGCCCTCGATCGCCGTCCATTCCCACTGGCCGGATGTCTGCATCCGGCCAATATGGCCGCCGCGTCTTCCGATGCTGACCACCTCCTGTCTCCCGTCTCCGTCGGCGTCCATTGCCACTGCGCTGTGGTCTACCTGCGGACCTGTGAGGCATCGCGACGCATCAAAGGTGAATCGAATATCGCCCGGCGTCGATTCATTCAGAAGCACACACGCCGCTGAGCCAACACCGGCTGTCGCGCCGACGAACAAATCCAAATCGAGATCCCCGTCGACGTCAGCCGCCACTCCACCAAAGCCCTCTACGCGCCAGGACTCATCTTCAGGAAACTGGATGAAGCGATCGCTGTAGTTCTCAACATCTGCAAACGAGAATTGGAGCCCGGCGGCCAGTACATCGCAGCTTCGACATTCGTCATCGGGACAGCTGTCGCTGTCGGTATCGGTATCGGTATCGGCCAGTGTGTCGGAGTCCGCGTCGGAATCCGCGTCGGAATCTGCGTCCGAGTCGCCCACATCCGAGGCATCCGCCGGAGTATCCGTCCTGGCGTCCGCATCATGCGTGTCAGCGTCGGAACCGCTATCCCCCGCTGCGTCAGTGTCCCCGCCGGAGTCGGAACCGCCGCAGGCAGCCACTGCGGCGAATGCAAAGGTCAGGCATATCAGGAGAACGAAGCGCGGGTGTGTGTTGTGTGTCATCGTTCAAATCCCAAGCCAGCGGTGAACCCATCGATCGCCAATCCGAAGCATCAGCGAATCCGCCGACTGCAGTGAGTCCGGCAAAGTACACGATGCTTCCAGAGCCGTGCCCCCTTCGCCATCAGTCTCAATGGTACCGGTCACTTCGGATGTGACTGGCTCTTCTTCATTTTGATCGCGAAACAAACAAGTCAGTGCGTCGGTCGGGTGACCCCATACAAGCGAGTCGATCTCCACCCTGACTTGATCTCCAGCCCGGGTCACCTGCAACCAGTCGGGTTCGTTAACCTCAACAACACGCTGCCCGAGCTCCGGGCATTCAAACGGAACCCTGGCGCCGCTTGGGAACTGTATGATGGTCTCATACGAGGCAGCGAGGAGTGAGCTCGGCGGCCCCGTGAATACCTGACCACGAAGAGAGCGGAGTGACGCCGGTGATGATTCGTCGGCGAGGAACTCGTATCCCGACCCCTCTGCGAGAACCACCCTCGGTCGCGGGATCACAGTGCATCGACGATCATCCGGTGACGCGACGTCCTCTGCGTACAGGCGCGGCGGACCCTCGGCGCCCGCAAGGATAAGCTCCATCCCGCCATCGAGGTCCGCGTCAAAGAGAAAGCCGCCGCGCGTAGACCACGCGCCGAGAGCGAGGCCTGTGGGTACGACCTCAGGCGTGGCCAGCACGGTCTCGAGCGGTAGGACTTCAAAGGACCCATCGCTTCTTTGCAGAGCAACTCTGTCTCGATGTGGATCCGTGCCGGGCGCAAAGCGGTAGTACACCGTTCCCTGTCCGATGATCAGGTCATCGAGGCGATCTCCGTTCAGATCGGCCGTCAACACCGCCCAGTTTGAGAGATCAGCGCCGGCTTCTTCGGCGCGTCCGAGCCCCAATTCCGGAAAGCTCAACGACTCCGTGATTCCGCTCGCCGAAAGCTGGAATATTCGGTTGGGCCCCCAGTCTGTCACGAGGAGGTGCCGGCCTCCATTTACAGTCGTGAAAATGCCGGCTCCCATGTAGGCGCCATAAGCGTCCAGGCCGTCGCCAAACTCGACGTAAGCCCCCTCGTACCCGTTTGAGGCAGGTTCGAAGGAATACACGCCGCCCGGGTCCAGGAGGGTGTTGAACACCGGCACCTCGGGTACTGAGAAATCGTTGGTCGCAGAGGGTGTAGCGCTGACCACGATCCAGTCGCTGAGGCCATTCTCGTCCAGATCTGCGATACCCATCGCGTACACCTGGGACAGCCTCGGAATCACACTCTTCGGCGGCAACAACCCACCGGTTCCGTCGCCCTCAAGTAGGAGCAGTGCGTCCGCGTGCGCGGCATAGCAGCTGACAATCAGGTCAACACTGCCATCTGCGTTTGCATCTACGGGGCTGATAGACGACACGAGACAGCCAGGCAGTGCGAGCGATTGCCTGGGCTCGACAACTCCGGCGAGAAAGTCCTGATCGTAGACCACGATAGACCCGGCGCCGGCGAGCACCAGCTCCCCGCGGCCATCGCCTGCCAGATCAATCAGGCCACAGCTAACGGCGCGTTGCACGCTGTCCAGGCAACGCCCGTCAGAGTCTGCGAAGTCAATCCTGCCGGGCGAACTTACATTCTCGAAAACGCACACACGGCCGAGGCCGGCTACGTTGTCTGCGACGACCACATCGTCATCCATGTCATTGTCGAAATCGCCGGCACAGAGCCCGTATCCCGAACCGCTGCCTTCAGCGGCCGTGTCCATGGGCACCCAGAAATCTGTGAGCGCCCCGGCGGTGACGCGCGTGAACGCAGGGAGCGACACCGGTGGGGCTATTGATGCGTCGCCATCGGGGGTGTCCGCAGAATCCGGGTTCTGAGTATCGCCGATTTCTGACGAATCCGTGTCTGACGAAGCCGTGTCGCCAACATCTCCGGCTGTGTCGTCGACCTCGCCGCTCGCGTCGTCGCCTGAATCGCAGCCATCGCCCTCCGCGCATGCACACGGAGCCTCGCACCTCTCATCAGAACCCGAGCAGGCACCGAGAAACAGGAATGCTACCAGCAATGGGCCTATGGCGCGCAACGGGTTGTAGAGCCTGTCAGTGCGTAACATGTACAGTCTATAGTTCATGCGTAGAATCAATTCCAACCGACGTACGTCGGGTAGACTTCGCCCGGTTACAGGTCACGGCCGCTCACAGCGAGAGCCGAATGATCGAGCTGTCTATGCGCTTGCACGGTCTCGCAGCTGCTCTATGGTAGCGCCGGTATAAGCGCACCGGCGACTTGGACAAGTACGCCTGCGAAAGACAACCCGGGCGGAATCGACCAGCTGCATGGGCGCTTCGAGGGAGTTCGATGACAGAAAAGACAAACCGGCGATTCGAGATTCTGAAACCGTCCTGCAACCTTGCCACGGTCCGCGACGGCCGCGGTGGCATCTTCACCTGGATTCCGAAAGAACCGATTGTAGAGTTCAGCATGCTCTACATCCTCCCCGGGAAGACGCGCGGCTACCACTACCACCCACATTTCATCGAATACCTGCTCGTGGTTGATGGCTCAGGCGTGCTGGTGACTCGTGAAGACCCTGACGACCCGAGCTGCGAGGAAGTCACGCATCTCAGCAAGGGCATGTGTACGCGCGCTGAGACCTTCGTGTACCACACGGTGCACGCGATCACTGAGATGACGATCGTCGCAATGCTGACGAAGCAATGGGATCACTCGGACCCGCCTATCGTGCAGGTAGACCCGTCCTGACCGCAGCTGAAGCGGCGCGCCACCGCGCCCCCTGAGTTCAGGCCCAGGTTGTGGAAGTAATCGCAAAGGTCGCCAGGTAGCCCGCATACAGCCACATCGCAGACTCGACCACGGCCCTGCGGCTCGAGAGTGTCGTAGCACACAGCGCAAACAACACCGCAATCGCGGCCAACACGATAGCGCCGACGGTGTTTCCCTGACCGATGGCGTGCGCGACCCCGGGAATGAGGCTGAGAAAAGTCGCCAACACGACGGCACGATGCACACGGTGTTCCTGCGAGGAATCGCGAGCAAACATCACGTAGATCGTGTTGATTCCGGTAGCTCTGTCCCCTTCGACATCTTTCCAGTCCTTAATCATCGAGAGCATCGCGCCGCCGAAGAATACCAGGGCGCAGACTTCTCGCAGGCTCCCCTGCCCATGAAAGCTCAGGGTGCCCCAGGTTCCGATCGAAAACGCCGTCACAGCCCACCCGCCTTCAACGAGATAGGACAGGCAGAATCGCTCTTTCAGCCGCAATGATGGGTGATGATAGACCAGCCCCAGCAGGACGATGATCGCGAGGTGCAGCGCGTTGGGAGGCGAGAGCGTGTAGATGATCAGCAGGCAGAGTCCTGCGAAGAACGACGACCAGAGCAGGTCATCACGGGTCGCTCGTACGGGCCGGCCGCTCTTCCGGTCTTCTTCTGCGTCAAAGTAGTCGTTGTGCACCAGCAGCACGATGAAGCAGAAAAGGACCGCAGCGCCCTGCTCGTATATGTGGTTGATCGGGCGCCCGGTCCACGCCGCGCCGCACGCAACCAGCGCGATGTGCGGAAAGGCGTGGTTCACTCGGCTGAGCGAAGGCAACCACCTGCGCAGGTGCAGACCGACATAGACAAGTATGGATGCCGCGAGGAGGCCGAAGGCTACGACGGCGTTTGTCACATGATGATCCATGTCGGCCGTCGCCTTCAGCGCGCCCAGGACACCAAAGGAGAGCACCTGTACAACAACATACCCCGCGACACCTGCCACCAGGCCACGCAACCAGGAAAGGGTAACAAGGCCTACGTAGACGCCGGCCGAGATGATCAGCAGCCAGATAATGACGGACTCGCCCTTTGCCTGTGTGTGGTGAAACAGGGACCAGGTGAAGTCGTGAAAGTAGACGGTTCGCGCCTCATCTCCGGTGAAGATCCAGCGCTGCATCAGGGGCGGCATGATACCGAACGAGCAGCCGATGGCTGCGGCGTTCACCGCATTGGCGAAGGGCCGCTGCGTGAGGACCGCGACGATGGCCCCGAAAGCACACGCCATGAACGTGTAGAAAAGCGCGGTCTGCACGAACATGACCGGGTAAAACTCCGCAGAGTAGTGCCCGTACATGTTGCGTTCCATCAGCAGTCTGGCTGCCGACACGAGCAGGATCGCCACGATCGGTGCTTCGGCGCCGGTCGCGTTGCGGATGGGCATCTCAAGCAGCCGCCTCCACCTCATCGTGTAGCCCCGCGGCGATCTCTGGCGAGACGGACGCGCATCAACATGCCGAGTGCAGCGACGCCGTCACGCCAGGTAATCTTCTTTCCCTCATCATGTGTTCGGCCGTCGTACGAGATTGGAACCTGGCGGAATCGGGCGCCCCGTCGGAGGCTCCACCCTGTCAACTCGGGCTCAATGTCGAAGCGATCGGCGGTGAGCGGGAGCCCAAGCAGGAACTCACTGCGAAACGCCTTATAGCATGTCTCCATGTCCTCGACGCCGCCGCCAAAGAGCAGCCGGGTCACAAGGGACAGCGAGCGATTGCCCAGATAGTTGGCGCGTCGCATCCCCGGCGGCCTGCCTGCCGAAAAGCGAGTCCCGAACACGACGTCGGCGTCAGAGGCAAGGATGGGACGCAACACCAGCGCCAGCTGCTCTGGATCGTATTCAAGATCCGCGTCCTGTACGACGATCACTTCGCCGCGCGCGGCGGCAAAGCCGGTACGCAGCGCTGCTCCTTTGCCCCGGTTTCTCGCGTGTGCGAGTACCTGCTTCTTCGCTGCCGGCGACCACGCCTCTGCAATTTCAGGGGTGCGGTCCTGAGACCCATCATCCACGACCACGAACTCCCAGTCCCAGCCCGCGGCCGGCAACGCACCAAGCCTGTCCAGTACACTGCCCAGGGTCTGCTCTTCGTTGAATGCGGGAATGATGACCGAAACCAGAGGCGTCGTTGATGTCATTCGACGACTCCCGGCCTGCACTCTGCTCGCACCCGGTAAATCTGCACATCGTCAGAGCCACCGACCAACTCAAGGCAGTCTTCATCCGAAAGCCCTCTCATCATCAGGCGCTCGTTTCCATGTGCCAGCGCAGGCACAGACACGACGTGTGTGAAGTCAAAGCCGGCCAGGATAGCGTCCCAGTCATAGGAGCGGCGTACGGTCGCGCTACTGCCGGGCGCACCCCACACGATGCTGCCAATCTGTTGCTGTAGTGCAAGGCGTTCCGGGGGAAAGTAGCCGTTGGCTCCATTGAGGATATTCAGTCGATGCTGCGTCTGCCAGGTCTGATAGATCAGTTCTCGGCTGTATCGAAACACGGGCTCTCCCGAATCGAGGAAGTCGAGGCCCAGGTCTGAAGGCAGGTGCATGACGACTGCTTCGGGCGAGTCTTCGGCAAGCTGCATCAGAGGGGGCGGAGGGGTTATGTAGTGGCCGATATCGTACGCTGGCATCGGAGCGGGGATGTTCTCTGCGGCGTGCACGGCGAATGCGAAAACAACGCACATGGGCACGAGGAAGGAAGCGCGTTCTGAGTAACGCTCACGGACAAGCGAGATCACGCGATCGAGCACGAGTCCGGCGCCGAGTGCGAGAGCCATTGAGACAAGAAACCACGCACGCAGCGGCACCCGGTAGTACATCGCCAGCGGCACAAATTCCTGCAGCATCGCGGGAAGTGAGAGGTAGGGATTCGTCGCATCGCCGGTCACCGGGACGAAGGACAGCAGCAGACCGACGACCAGGAGCGAAGCACGCAATCGCCGACCTTTGCGCATCGCAAACGCGCCGAGCCCCGCAATCCACACCCCGAATCCCAGGAAGGCCAGGCGACGAACTTCGACCCAGAATATGTCGTCGGCACCCATCGCGGTCGGTCGCACCAGGTTACCGGGTAGCGCACGAAACATGTCCGTGAGCGTCACGCTGCAGCTGAGGGTAACGCCGGAGTAGTCGAAGGGGTTGCTCGACCCGAGCGTGCCCCGCGCATGCAGATAGAACGCAATATAGGGTGCCACAACGAGAACCGCGGCCATGCCGGCCGCCAGCAGCGGCTGAATTCGGCGGCGACGCAGTGCTCCCGGGTGCACTGCGAGCGTCGCCAGGAGCGCGGCAGCTCCAATCAGAAACACATAGATCGAGAAGTATATCTGTACTGCGAGTAGCAGCGGCGCTTCGAAGGCACGGCGACGATCACCGGTCTCAAGGTAGAGGATGGCGCTGCGAAGACTGAGACATGGCAGCAACCAGAAAATCACTATGGAATCGTCGACATTGGCGAATGCGAAATTTGAGCAGGCGAAGGCGAAACCGGCAAACACCGCAGCGACTGCGCGCATGCCAAGTGTACGGGCAAGCGCCTGCACGCCAAATGCGGACAGCGCGAAGAAGGATGTGAGGGTGAGATAGATCGCCCACAATTCTGAGCGCGTGAGCAGATGCCAAAAGCAGAAGAGCAGGCCGCTCGCAGGCGCTGACTCCCCATAGGGAAGCAGCGAGCCGGCGGGGTGCATCGCGCCTGTGTCTGCAGCCAGCCCAAGCAGGCCCATGGCTTCGTTCGCCCAGGTGTTGCTCAGAGAAATCGCGAGCCAGGTGTCGCAGTTGCCCGGCAGCGCACCGGCCAGAGGCCACTGGATGAAGAGGCACGCGAAAAAGATGAAGTAGCCTGCAAGCACGCCTCGTTGGCTGCGCAGGGTCACATGGTGAGGCGTAGCGCTGTCCATCCGAGAGTCACGATACCGGCGCAGAGATGCAGGGCCCTGTAGCTACTGCGGTATCGGAGCAATGCCAATCGTGAAGGGGCCCCGCGCGCTCCGACTATCAGCGCGAGTACGCCATGTGCGGCTGTCGACACCAGGAAAGGAAGCACCAGCACCTGCGGTGCGCGCGAGCCTGCCAGGAGGAATGCCCAGAGCCCGAGCGATGCGAGAACCACGAGACACGCACAGCGCCACACCAGCGTCGACCCGAAGGTCGCGGCGGCAGTGCGCAGGCCACCGGCCCGATCGGCATCCTCGTCGATCAGCTCGTGGACCAGGTGGCCCCCGGCGAACATGAGGCCGATCGCTGCCCCTGCCCACCAGGTTGACGCGACCGGCGCCTCGGCGGCCTGCCAGCCCATCCCGAAGTGCAGAGCACCTGACCCTACATGCAGCGCTGTACCTGCGAAGGGAGTCGACTTCAGTCCGACGCCGGGCACCGAGTACAGGTACCAGAGCGCGATGCTGATCACGGCGGCAGGCACCAGCCATGCGGCGACATCGCCATATAGTATCAGCGCAGGAACGCCGGACATGGCGGCGGCCCATAGATAGACTCGGCGTTGCTCCGGCAGAAAAGGTGCCAGCCGGTCGTTGCTGTGATCTTCAATGAAGCCTAGGAAGCTGTTGAAGGAGTAGATGCAGAAGAAATGAAGTTGGACGGCCACAACCACGGACGCGAAGCGAGCGAGATTGGGCTTATCAACCTGATCGAGCGCGGCGATGCCTCCGATTACGGCGAACCCGGTCATCAGCGTTACTTCCGGGACGCGAAACCTGCGTATCAGAAGCGCCGCGCGAGCCCACAGTCCACCGGTCTGCATCACCAGTCCTGCCCGCACTCAGAGGTACTGTGAAATCTCTCTCGACGCTCTTCGACCGGGGCCCGGTTGTGATCTCCGGCGGCGACGGATTCCTCGGTCAGGCGCTTACGCGCAGGCTTGTTTCGCTTGGCGCCCGGGTGTGCGTGATTGACAATCATGTGACCTCTGTTCCGGGGCCCCGACTGCCGGGCGTACAGCGTTGGAATTGCGACGTGAGCGACGTCGAGATTGGCGATCTGCCAACCGCCTCGTTGGTACTTCACCTCGCCTCAGTCGCGATTCCCGGCGAGTTCGGAAAGTACGCCAATTCTATCATGCGCGCAAACACCGACGGCACACGGCGCATGCTCGCGCTGGCGCGCCGCGACAGCGCTCGATTCGTCTTCGCGTCGACCAGCGAGGTGTACGGCGACGCCATTGAAGCCATCGATGAACACCGGGGGATTCACGAGTCCGACCTCTGCACCAGCCGTCTGCTGACCGGTCGCAGCGTATACTCGACTGCAAAGCGCATGGGTGAGGAGTGGGTGGCTCAGGCCCGCCTTGAAGGCGCCGACGCCACCTCGATTCGCATCTTCAATGTCTACGGCCCCGGTATGGATCCTCTGCACGTGGGCGAAGGCCGCGTGGTGCCCAACTTCCTGCACTGTGCGAAAGCCGGACTCCCGTTGCCGATTCACGGCGACGGGTCGCAGATTCGCTCCTTCCTTTGGATCGAAGACTTCGTCGACGCTGTACTCAGCATACTCACCTACGAAGGCCCTCTCCCTGACGTATTGAATGTGGGAGTCGACGAGCCGGTGACCATCCGGCGCCTCGCTGAGCTTGTTGAGAGCGCCTGCGGCGTGGAGTGTCGACGACACTACACCCAGCGCCCCGGTCACGACCCGGACTGGCGCAGGCCAAACGCCTCCCGTCTCACAGAGCTCACCGGCTGGCAGTCCACAACCTCGCTGGCCGAGGGCCTGCGCAGACTGGCCGCACCGGAGCCCGACCTTTCCGCTTCGGACCCGAGCGCAACAAAGGAACCGGGCACCGCCGCGGAGTAGCGTCGCTGGGACCGGCGTGCACGGGTCGAAGGTCCCATCGAAATCGCCGGCGCCAGACCCGATGAGTGCTGTCGCTCGACGCGGCAACGCCCGACGCTGTCCTGAGCGTCGGGTGTGACACCAAAAAGCACAGCTGCCGCGTGTTCCAACACGCGGCAGCCTTCCTTCGTCTACATCAGCCCTCGCGCTTCTGACGCGCGAGGATCAAGCGGCCAGCGACCCTATTGGTCGCCCCACGCGAGGTTGTAGGTGTCGTCGCAGTCGCCTGTGCCGCCGAACTTATACACGCGGACTCCGACAAGTACGGAGTCGTTGGCCGTCGCGCAGTCCACGTTGTTGAAGGTCACGTTCTCCGTGGTGCCGGTTCCGGCAGTGCTGCAGTAGCGTGTGACGGTGCTACCACCGACAACCATCGTACCGGTTGCGGTTCCGCTGCCGAGAGTGACCGACGGGCTCGCGCCGTTGTAGTTGCAGCGCAACGCCACGCACAGATCGTAGTCGCTGCCGGCCGGCGGAATCATCTGCACGCGCGGACGCGGGTTCTCACTGGATGCGCCGCTGTCGTAGTCTGACCAGTCGCTGCCGCCGTAGTGACAGTCGTTCTGGCCGGTGCAGGTGTTCCAACAGGTGCTGCAGTTGTTGCCCAGCCAGTCGCAGTTGCAGCTGTAGGGGTTGCAACTGTAGGTGTAGTTATTGCAGTGCCAGTCGTCGACGTAGAATGAGAAGTAGTCGTCGTTGTTGCTCGGCAGCGTATGGATGGTGAGTGTGTTGTTGAGACTTGCTGTCGGAAAGCTGTGGTCCTCGTGATACGAACCAAAATGGTGATACTGGGATGTGCTGTCGTTGGGCTCGTAGCCGTCCATGATGTAGGTACCGCCCGTGCAGCTGCCGGAGCCGTTGCAGGTCTGGCCGGAAATGCAGACGTTGCCGTTGCACGCGGTGCCATTGGCGTCGTTCGTCCAACTCGTGGGGCTTGCGACGTCGCAGTGCTGACACTCGTTACTGGGATTCGGCACATTGTTGGTGTGACAGGAACTCGAAATCAGGCAGCCGGTGTAACCGTTCTGGTCCTGATCGCAGGTACCCGAGTTGCAGCCCGGTGTGGTGCACCAGAGGCCGTCAGAGTCTGTGCAGGAAGTGCCGGTGGCGTCGTTGGACCAGTTGGTGTTGTTTGACGCGTTGCAGTTCTGACACTCGTTGCTCGGATTCGCGGAGCCGTAGGTGCGGCAGGAGCCACCGATGAGGCAACCGGTGAACGCGTACTGCGGGTCGCAGTCGCCGCCGGAGCAGCCTGATGTCGTGCAGGTGAAGCCGTCGTCCGCACAGGCGGTTCCGTTGGCGTCGTCGGTGTAGCCGTAACGGTTGGAACCGACCACGCAGGCTTCGCACTCTTCCGCGGGGTTCTCAGTACCGGGCGGGATGCAGTCGCTACCAATCCAGCAGTAGTTCGAGCCCGTGTCGTAGGTGTTCTGCGGTGACCCGTTGCTACAGATGTCGTCGGTACAGGCCAGACCGTCGGAGACCGAGTTGTTGCACGTACCGCAGTGCGCAGAGTTGGTCGACACGTTGGTCTCTGCGCCCACAATCGTACCACCGTCACAGTCTGCCCAATCCGTGCCCCAGGGGTCCGTTCCGGCGGGGTTCGTTGTGATGCTCAGACCCGACAGCTCTTCAACATCACCCACCTGACAGCCGTTATTCGCGTCGGAGATGACCTGAATGTAGGTGTAGTCAGACAGATCACCGAAGACGCGACCTGTAGTCGCGTTGCTTCCGGAGAAGGCGCCTGTCCCCGACATTTCGTAGTCCACGCCTACCGTACCTTCGTCGCTGAGTTCAGAGGTGCTGTCGCACGTGTATCCGGAGCCGCAGCCGCGCGCGTTGGACGCGATAAAGAGCGCAGACGAGCCCGCACCCGGCGTACCCACGGTATCCGTGACGTCCACCCAGATGTGGTTGCCCATCGAGCCGTCTCCCGGCTGGCGGAAATACACTGTGTTGTTCAGCGATCGGTCTGCGTCGTCTTCGAAGTATACAACGCGGGGCGCCGTCTGCGGCAGGCCGTCGGAGAGGTCCGAGATCAATTCGGTGCCGATGCCAACGCCCTGGCCGTTGTCGTTCATCGCAAAGATGTGTGTGATGCGACCTGACCAGCCGTGCATCCAGCCGACAGCGCACTCCTGCGGGTTGTCTCCGTTGTCGTCAAAGACCATGCCGTCGATGCTGGTGTTGCCTACGCCGCCGACCTCAGAGGTACCCAGCACAATCGGCGAACCGTCGGCTGCCGTTGCCAGTCCGAAGCCCATCGAGCGGGGACCGCGCGAGCCGCCGTCATCGCCGATGCGCACGTCCGAGTTTGTGGTCGAAGTTCCCAGCTCGTGCACGAAGGCGCCGACGACGCCGGAGCTGTTCACTGCGTATCCAACGGCATGGGTGTCGTTGAGCGCCGTGACCACCGAGGTCTGAAATCCGTCCGACGCCTGCACACCCGGGACAGGTGTCAGAGCGTTGGACACGGAATCGTACACGAAAGCGTAGAGCGCAGTACCCGCGCCGCCGCCACCGTTGCCGCCGAGGGTACCCTCGCCGCCGCCGACAATGCCATCATCGTTCACCGCGTACGCGAGATTGTAGTTCATGCCGGAGCTCGTCGGAACGAACTCATAGCTGATCGTCCCAAGCGATGAGTTCAGCCCCCAGATCACAGCCTGTGGTCCCGACGCCAACCCTTCGCGAGCGTAGCCGACCGCCAGAAATGCCGGAGAGCCCGGCGCCGTGTTCGAGATTTCGTACGCAGCCGAGCTGTGCCAGGAAGCGGGATTCGCCCCACCCGTGGGAAGGCCGGCGTGCAGATCGACCAACGCGTACGACGTGCCGCCGGTGCTGCGCCACGCGACCGCCTCACGAAGCGCAGGTTGGCTGCCGACACCGTAACCGACCACGTGGCCGGTGTCGTTGATGCCTTCCGAGACGGAGGCGCGGGACGCCGAGATCGTCGGCAGTGCTACCCCGGCAGCTCCCTGATCACTGATCCACGCGACACCGGCAGTGTCCGTGTAGCAGAAGCGACCGGAATCGTTGATGTCAAAGCGATGCTCGGAATACGAGAGCCGCGCGTCATCAAGGTTGGTAACCGCATACTCGCCGGCAGACACGCCGAAGCTGAGCCCCACACCAAGCATCACGATGGCGCAAATCGCCAGAATCCTGTTATATTTCAACAACATCTCTTCCTCCCTCCCGTGGAAGTACTACAACAACTCGGCTGAGCCGCGATTGCGTCCAGTTGGTCGAAATGCTAGCTGTTGTGCAAACGGAGTCAACACGCGGGATGCTTTTTTTGTCACAAAACTCCCGCGAATCGCGACGCACGATCTGCGCGCGGATGGCCTCATTGACAGGGGATTGTGTGAACGAGACTACCTACACGTGTTCCCACCGGTCGTCGGTGCAGTGGACGATTCGTAACGTCGCCACCCGCAGGTCGCTCCTCGCCGCATCACTGCTATGTACCGCGCTCTGTGCGATCGGTACGCCTGCCGACGCAGCGGTCTTTGTTGTCAACTCCATCCAGGACGGCGCCGACGCCACGTCCGGCACCGGCGAATGCGCCACCGACGCCGGGCATTGCAGCCTGCGGGCGGCGATCCAAAGTGCGAACGCGCTCGCAGACACAGGCGCTCCGCACCGCATCGAGTTTTCTGTCGCCGGGGCGACAACCGTCCGGCTTGAGCTGGATTCCGCCCTGCCGGCAGTCACATCACCAACGTTGATCGACGGATTCACGCAGGACGCCGACTCGGTGACCCCACCGGTTCAACTCGACGGTTTTGGCCTCGGCAGCGGCGTCTCCGGCCTGGTCCTTGCGAACCCCGACGCCACCCTGCGAGGCTTTGTTGTAGGCGGATTCACCGGGTCCGGCGTCGTGCTCGACGGCGCGTCAGTCGAGGGCTGCTACCTTGGTGTCGGCCCCGACGGTGTCACACCGAACGCAAACGGGCGCTTCGGTGTAGAAGCGACCGGCGGCGCCACAGTGGGAGGAATGACCGATGCCTCCAACGGTACCTGTCTCGCGCCATGCAACGTGATCTCCGGCAACCGCCTCTCAGGGGTTGCCGTGACCGCGATGGGAGTACGTGTGCTCGGCAACCTGATCGGCACCGGCGCCGATGGCTTCTCTGATGTCGGAAACGGCGGCGCAGGCATCGAAATACCCCTGCCCTTCGCTGCACCCCACACAGGCATCACGCTCGGTCTGCCGGGCGCAGGCAACCGCATCGCCTACAACGGCGCGGTCGGTATCGCGGTCGTCCAAAGCGAGATTCCCGCGTTGAACGCCAACCCGCTGACAATGCGCGGCAACAGCATCTTTTCCAATACCGGCATCCCCATCGACCTGGGCGTCAACGGGCCCGGTCCCAACGACGCCGGAGACACGGACGCCGGCCCGGCCACCTACCTGAACTTCCCCTTCATTACGGATGTCAGCCTCAGCGGCTGCGACCTCGTCATCACCGGCGTCACCGGAGCAGGCACCACCGTCGACTTCTACTCCACCGATGGCGCTCCGGACACCTTCGGCAACCCGGTGCGCCTCGCAGCAAGCCGCGTGGAAGGCAGCGGAGACGATACGCTCGGCGGCACGGAATCCTACAACGATCCGAAGGCCGGCGCCGACACAGGCGCGGCCTTTTCCTTCACGCTCAGCGCCGAAGAGATTCCCACCGCCGGGGCCTTTGTCGTCCAGGCAACCGACGCGATCGGCAACAGCTCAGAGATTTCTATCGCCTTCGCGCTGCCAGCGGATGACGCCGAAGCTGACAATGTTCCCGACGTCCTGGAATGCGCCCTGGGCACCAACCCCGACGAGGCGGACAGCGACGGCGACGGTATCAACGATGAAGACGAGCTGGGGCCCATCCCCGGCGCTTTCTACGACACGGACGGCGACGGGGATCCGAACGCCGATGATCCGGACGACGACGGCGACGGCCTGCCGACGGCAGACGAGCTTCCACTAACGCCGACCGATGCGGACAGTGACGGCCTCGACAACTGGCTGGACCCGGACGCTGACAACGACGGGATTCGCGACGGCGACGAAGCCCTGGGCGACGCAGACAGCGACGGTCTCGCAAACTCCATCGACCGCGACAGCGACGGCGACGGGCTCTGCGATGGTCCGGGTACCGGCACCCCTGCAGTCTGCACCGGCGCCGAAGACGCGAATGCAGACGGCATCCAGGATGGCAATGAAACCGACGCGTACGATGCAGACAGCGACGGGGACGGCATCTGCGACGGCCCGACCATCGCGACCGCCTGTACGGCCCCCGACGACAACTGCCCGCTGGTATCGAACGCCGGGCAACAGAACACCGCAGGCGGCCCCGCCGGCGACGCGTGCGAGTGTGGCGATGGATTACGAAACGCCATGGAAGAGTGCGATGATGGAAACGATGACCCGAACGACGGGTGCGGAGACACCTGCGCTGTGGACGCGCTCTGGACATGCTCTGAAGCGGGCACCGCGCCATCGGTGTGCGTGTGCACCGGCGCAAGCTGTGTGAAGCGCTGCTTCGCAGACGTCGACGGAGACGGATACGCCGGTACGGAGATCATCATCCCGGAAAGCGCGGATTGCGCAGACGCCTCGACCGAAGGTCGCCCATGGTCCGACACGGACGACAGCGACTGCCGCGACGACGACGACGGCGTCTTCCCCGGCGCCCGCGAAGTCTGCGATGGAGGCGATAACGACTGCGACGATTTGACCGACGATGAAGACCCGGACCTCTACGAGGGAGACCCCGTATTGACCGGGGCTACAGCAGCAGACGCGTTCGTCGACGAAGACGTAGACGGCTGCGGCGTCCCCGGCACGCCGCTGCATTTCTGCACCGACACGCCGCCACCGGGCTTCGCGTCCAACGACAGCGATCTCGATGACTCGGATGGCATCTGCTGCGGAAACGGCGTGATCGAAGCCGGCGAAGCCTGCGACGGGCTGGCGATCGACGGCGCCGTGTGCCCGGCAGGATTCTCCGGACGGCCGCGCTGCCAGAACGATCCGGCGGTGACCGGTGGCAGCGGTGCCTGTGAGCTCGGCCTCCTGCCCTTCGGGTGTTCGGCGTCCGTCGTATGTTTCGCAGATGCCGATGGAGACGGCTTTCGGGGAACCCCGATCGCGCTCGCAGCCGGAACCGTCTGCGCGGACTTCATGAGTGGCCCCGCGAACACCGTGTGGGCATCTGCGTCGGATGGCGACTGCGACGACGGCGGCACAAGCTGCAGCGCCGTGAGCTACCCGGGGGCGGACGAGGTCTGCGACGGCTGCGACAACGACTGCGACGCCAACACCCTCGACGGTGAGGGCGATGATGACGTCGCGGCGCCCTGTGATTCTGACGACGATCTCGACCTCTGCACGGATGATGCTCAGGTGTGCGTCGCCGGCGTGCTCGTCTGCCAGGACGACGGCAACTCCCTCGTCGAAGACTGCTCTCCGGGCGGAGGCGACGAAGATTGCGATGGCCTCGTCGATGACGAAGATCCCTCGCTGATCGATTCCCTGGCCGATGAACTGACCTACGCATACTTCCCGGATTCCGACGGCGACGGGTGCGGGATCGCGAGCGACGACTGGATCATCAGCTGCTCTGCCTCGGTCCCGGACGGCTACGCTGTGCAGGCCGGCGATATCGACGACACGGACGGGCAGTGCTGTGGAAACGGGGTCCTCGACGGTACCGAGTACTGTGAAATCGGTGATGCGGTTGCCTGCAGTGATCTGTTTCCGGGCACTTTCGGTACGGAAATCTGTGATGCTTTCTGCACAGTCTACGAAGAATCATGCGCGCTGAACACCACCAACAGCGACTGCGGCAACGGTGTCCTCGATGAAGGCGAGACCTGCGATGTGGCCATCGACGGCACCGCGGCCGGGTGCCGGAACACAGACTGTGGCTACTGCGGTGACGGCGTGTGGCAGTCCGATGGCGGTGAGTCCTGCGACCCGACAGCGCCGGATGCACCGGCGAACTGCCGCGCCGGCTGCACCCGGTGTGGCGACATGATCGTTGACGGTGGAGACGGCGAAGAATGCGATGAGGGCACAGAAGTCGGTCAGGATCTGGAGTGCGAGTATGGCGAGACGGAGTGCATCCGATGCATCGCCGGCTGCACGCAGGCCCGCGGCAACACGAGCTACTGTGGGGACGGTATCATCGACAGCTCCAACGGCGAAGAGTGCGACGGCGGAGACGGCTGCACGACTGCATGCCTGGCGTCGGTCGATCCGCCGGACAGTGATGGCGACGGAGTACCGGATTCCGACGATAACTGCGTCGACACACCCAACCCCGGCCAGGAGGACGAAAACGATGACGGCGTCGGCGATGCCTGCACCGACGTGCTGCCCGATGCGGACGGCGACGGAGTACCGGATGCCGACGACAACTGCGTCGACACACCCAACCCCGGCCAGGAGGACGAAAACGATGACGGCGTCGGCGACGCCTGCACCGACGTGCTGCCCGATGCGGACGGAGACGGAGTTGCAGACGACGACGACAACTGTCCCGAGATCAGCAATGCCGAGCAGTCAGATGCCGACGACGATGGCATTGGCGATGCCTGCGACGAAGACCAGGTCACCGGCGGCGGCTGTGAGTGCAGCAGCACCGGAATTGCGCCGCCGGGAATGACTCCCTGGCTTTTCGGCATTGTTGCCCTGGCGGCGATTCGCCGTCGTGGCTACAATCGCCGGACCGCACCGGGGCGTTGACCCGGCCCCGGGTTTCCACCCTCAAACCCCCTCGCCGGACCCATGGAACGAAAGCACATCGTTATCGGAATCCTGTTGCTGGCTGCGGTCGTCCTCGCCGTAATCGCATTTGGCCGAGATTCGTCGACAGTAGCGCCGTCGTCGGACGGTGAAACGTCGACAAACAGTGAAGCCGGCGCCGAAGCCGGAAACGCCGAAGAATCCGGTGGCGATCAGGGGAGCGCGGGCGCCGATGAAGAAGTCGAGTTTCCGCGCCTGCCGGATAGTGTAAACCTCGCAGCCGTCCAGGACCGTCCGGTCATCGCCGAGCCGCAGCGTGACGAAAACGGCCGCATCATCCTCGTAAACGTCTACGATGAAGAGGAGGAGCTGGCAGCTCGCCGCGAGATCGCACGGGCAGTGCATGGTGACGACGGCCCGGCGCGGTGTACGACGAGTTGTGACTGTGCGCCGGGCGTCGGCTGCCAGCATCCACCGGGAATCTGCGTGCCCGGGCTGATGGATATGCCCTGCTGCGAAGGCGAAGCCTGTGCAACCGGAACCATCTGTGTAAATCCGGACGGTTCCAACGGAAGCTGCGTCGGTGATGAGTAGATAGCGGGACCGCCGACCTTCCTGCAAACGTCCAAGCGCAGCGAGAAGTGCGATGTCCGACCGAAGAATTGCGGATCACCTGGCAAACGAGCGAACACTGCTCGCGTGGATACGCACCTCGTTGGCGCTGATGGCGTTCGGCGTCGCGATCGGCAGAATCAGCGCGATCGGCGTGGACGTCGGAAGCGACGCGGACGCCATGCGCGCTCAGATCGTGGGCGCTGCGATCGTTCTGATCGGCGGCGCGTTCAGCCTGGCAGGGGCACGCAGAGCGCAGGCCTTTCGCCGCCGCATCGACCCCGACAACGACATCCCCGTTGGCGTCGCACCACTGATGACAGCCGTCGTGTCGGGTCTGGTGTCACTTGCCGTCGCCGGGTGGCTCATCTTTGCGTGACTTCGGCGGTGTCGGCGATGAAGCGCAGCAGCCGGTTGTTGGCAGGCATCGCCACATCGTCCGCGAAGCACAGGCCCGCGCTACGACACAGCGCACTCACCCATTCGAAGTCGCGAATCCCCATGCCCGGGTCACGGGAGCGCAGGTGGGCATCGAACGCGGCGTTGCTGTCTTCGAAGGGCCTCGTCGCCGCGCGGAAGGGGCCGTATACCACCAGCATGCCGCCGGGAGTCAGCACCCGGGCTGCCCCGCGTATGCAGGCCTCGACTTCGCGAACATGCATGATGTGCAGGGTGTTCGCCGTGAAGACGTAATCGTACGCTGAGGTCGGCCACGCCTCGCCGGCTACGTCTACGACCAGCGGCTCTGCCACGTTGTCCAGGCCGGCCTCGTCCCGCCACGCGCGTATGCTCTCGAAGGCGCTCACGTCCCGTTCGGAGGGCTGCCAGGATAGATGCGGCAGGCGGGACGCGAACCATGCCGCGTGCTGTCCGGTTCCCGAGCCGATCTCGAGGAGCTCGCCCGGGTTCGACAGCCAGCGCTTCAGATACTCAAAGATCGCGGGCGCGTTTCGTTGCGCGGATGGTGCCGTGCGCTTCACAAGAGTCCTTTGGTTTGGCCGAGCACGGAGGCTACAGTTCTCCATGACCCCGCGGAGAGCGAAATGAACGCAGCAGCCATACGCATCGCATGCCCCATTATCCATATCGCTCTCGCTACGTGTCTGGCCGGCTGCGGTGATCGTAGCAGCAACAACGAATGCACGCCGGAGATCGGCTGCGACGCCAACGGGGTCTGCTACGAAGGAACGTGCATCATCGCAGGTGCCGCCTGCAACGGTAACGACGATTGCAACGCCCCTCTCCTTTGCGTGGATGGGAGCTGCCGGAGACCCGACGGCGCTGACGCGGGCAACGATCCGGACGCGCGCGCGGACGCGGACTCCGACGGTGGTCGCGATGGGTTTACGACGCCGGACGTCGCTCCGGACGCCGATCTTGAGTGTTCCCGAGACGCGGACTGCGTGTGGATAGACGACTGTGCCCTGTGCAGGGAGCACCGGTGCGCCCTGCCCTCGGACTGCGGGAGCTGCGACGACAACGGCGATTGCGCGCCCGGCGAAGTCTGCCGAGGCGACCTCTGTGTGGAAAACGCCGGCTGTGATGGCGACGATGAGTGCGAAGGTGGGGACGTCTGTGAGGATGCTCTGTGCGTGCCCGGCGGGTGCCGACGAGAAGGCGACTGCGCACCGGGGTACCAGTGCCTTGACGAGCGATGCGTTGAATCGCCTGAATGCACAGCAGACATCGACTGTCCCTCAGGCGAGCGCTGCCAGTTTGTGTTGCGCACCTGCGTGCCTGAGAGTGACTGCCTCCTGGATACGGACTGCGGCGACCTCTCGATCTGTCAGGCCGGCGAGTGCGAACAGTTCGAGCTGTGCGGCGACGATGGCGACTGCCCGGCCGGCACCTGGTGCCGGAGCGGAACCTGCTACTACATCCCAGACTGCACCGACGACCGCGAATGTGCGGACGACGAACGCTGTGACTTTGGGATCTGCGTCGTGCGGGCGTGCGAAGCCGACGAGGAGTGTGCGTCGTCGTTCGAGTGCGTCTCTGGTGTGTGTTTTCCTCCGCTCTTCTGCGGTTCGACGGCAGACTGCATCGACGGCTACGAGTGTATCAACGACCTCTGCGAAGTGCCCGGCGGCTGCATCGACAACATCGACTGCGGCAGCAGCTCGACCTGCGTGTCCGGCGGATGCCTGCCGATTGATGTCAGCGACTGCCAGGACGACGGCGACTGCCCGTCATCACAGGAGTGCAACTTTGGTGTCTGCTACCCGGCGGTGCAGTGCAACACCGGCTTTGACTGTGGAACCGACGAGGAGTGCATAGATGGACGCTGCGTGCTCGGGGCCGCGGGTTGCACATCGAGCATACAGTGTCCTGCAGGCGAGGAATGCGACGCAGGCAGCTGTGTCGACCGCAGTGGATGCATCGACGACAATGAATGCGCGCGCGCGCACCGTTGCGTTGACGGGGGCTGCACACTCTCGCCGGAGTGTAGCACCGACGGTGACTGCCCCGCAGGCACCGTCTGCGATGTGTACCTTTGTGACGCGCAGATCCCCGCGTGCACACTCTCCTCGGACTGCCTCTCGAACTGGCGCTGCGAATCCGGCGTGTGCTCCGAACCAAACTGCTCTGAAGACGACGACTGTGAGGCGGGGCTGCAGTGCGCGTACGGCGAGTGTACGCTGCCGCTCTCCTGCGCCGGGGACGAAGACTGCGACGAAGGGCTGAGCTGTCACGCCTTCCTGCGTTCCTGTGTGGTTTCGGACAGCTGCGTCACGAGCAGCGACTGTCGCAACGCGTATTGCATCGACGGACGGTGTGAGGCGTGGACGCCATGCACCGCAAGCTCGCAGTGCGAAGACGGCAACATCTGCTCCGGCGGCTACTGTGTGTTTGCTCCGGAGTGCGATACGGACGTCGAGTGTGCGGCCGGCAGGCGTTGTGACGTCGCACGCTGTGTGCCCTTCGAGTGCAACGCATCCACCCCCTGCCCGGCCGGCATGCTGTGCATCGATGAGACCTGCTGGCCGGAGTACTTCTGCGTGGGCGACGACGGGTGCGCAGGGCTCTCCGACGGCGAAGCTCGCTGCATCGATGGCATCTGCTCCGTCCCCGGTGGCTGCGTCAACGCAGGTGACTGCCCGGAACGAAACGCCTGCTACCTCGGCGCGTGCCTTCCCCTGCCCCCGAGCGACTGCGACCGGGATCTCGACTGCCCCCGCGGTCAACGCTGCGAGTACGGTGTCTGCTACCAGCCGCCCGAATGCACAACCCGCTTTGACTGTGCACCCGGACTCGCGTGTGACAACGGAGACTGTGTTTGGTTCGGTGTTTGCTTTGACGCGATCGACTGCCCGGCAGGCGACAACTGCACAGGCGGACGCTGTACTGCCGGCGCCTGCGTGGCGGACTCGGAGTGCGGCACCGAACACCGCTGCGAAGACGGTTTCTGCACCTTCCGAAGGCGCTGCGACGGCGACGCAGACTGCCCGGGAGACGATGCCCGGTGCGTTGACGATGTGTGCACGTGGGCGGGGGTTTGCGACCGCCTCTTCGACTGCCCGTCCGGGTTTGTTTGCGGGCCCGGGGGCAGGTGCGTTGAGACCGGCACCTGCCTCGTCGATGTGGACTGCGCAGAGGGCACGCAATGCCTCGGATACCGCTGTGTGGACGTAGGCGAGTGCTATGACGATCAGGACTGCCCGGGTGCAGCGGTCTGCAACACGCCGACCGCAACCTGCGAGAGCCTGACGACCTGCGTTTCGGACGCTGACTGCGACCCTTCAGCCATTTGCGTAGGCACGCGCTGCATCGGACTCGAGGAGTGCGGAGAAGACATCGACTGCATCGAAGGCACGCTCTGCTCTGAGGAGGCGCAGGTCTGCTTCGCGACCCCGGACTGTCTGCGCGATGAGGAGTGTCCCAAAGAGCTTCGCTGTGACAGTTTCACCTGCCAACCGTATGAGTGCCGGACCAGCGATGACTGCTTCTACAACTTCGCCTGCTCGGCCGATCGATGCCTGCCATTGAGCACCTGCGAGACTGCCGAAGACTGTGCATTCGGCCTGCAGTGCATCAACCGCGTCTGCTACAACCCCGGCGGCTGTGTTGAGGACGACGAGTGCCCGGTGAATCAGAGCTGCGTGTGGGGCGCCTGCTTCTTCTTCCCGGGCATCGACTGTGATCGAGACATCGACTGCCCTTCGCCGCAGGTCTGCGACTGGGGGTGGTGCCAGCTCGCGGAGTGATCGGCAGGCGCTCCGAGGGTCTCCTGTGAGGAGCTCGGCCGCTCCGGTCCCAGATCCGAATCACAGTATGGTTCGCAGCCCCGGGATTGCGACAATCTGCTCGTATAGCACCTGTACCCACTCCGCGTTGGGTGCCGGCACGGATACGGTCACGCAACAGTAGGTCCCCTTCGAGCTGGGTCGCATGGTCAGGGTGACGCGATCCGGTGCTACGCCCGCGCCGACCGCCGCCTCGCGAACAGCGTCCACAAAACTCTGTTCGTGGGGGCCGAAGGCTTTGACCGTGTACGGGCAGGGAAAGTCGTGTGCGCCTTCCAGCGCTGCGATCGATGGTGCTGTGCGTGTGGTCACGTGGGCTCTCTCTGCACTCGTGGGCATCGCGGTGGGACCGCGTCAGTTGCACTTCAGCGTCCGGCGCTGCACTGTCAACGCCTCGGTTGGGCAATGCCCCCTCGGGGCACCCACGCGACACCCTCAAGGGAGAGCAAATGCACACGCTGCTGACCATGTCTGCCACTGAGATGGCCGAGGAGATCCGCGAAGGACGTCTCTCAAGCCGCGACGCGGTCGACGTACACATCGCGCGGATTCAAGAGGTGAACCCGGCGCTCAACGCAATCGTCGCCGACCGATTCGAGGAGGCACGCGCAGAAGCGGACGCAGCAGACAAGCGCAGGGGCGATGCCGACCTTCCGCCGCTGCATGGGGTCCCGTGCAGCATCAAGGAGTGTTTCGCGCTGATGGGTATGCCGAACTGTTCGGGTCTTGTGGCACGCAGGGACTACCGCGCGGACTCCGACGCGACCGCGGTCGCACGCCTTCGCGCCGCCGGCGCCATTCCCCTCGGTGTAACCAATCTCTCCGAACTCTGCATGTGGATGGAGTCGAACAACCGTGTCTATGGGCGTACGAACAACCCCTACGACCACTCGCGGCTGGTCGGCGGCTCGTCCGGCGGCGAAGGCGCCATCATCGGTGCGGGCGGGACGCCCTTCGGCCTGGGATCGGACATCGGCGGGTCCATTCGCATGCCCGCATTCTTCAACGGCGTCTTCGGTCACAAACCGAGCGGAGGCCTGGTCCCCGGCAGCGGACAGTTCCCAAACTCGGAAGGCGCTGCCCTTCGCTATCTGACGACCGGCCCGCTGAGCCGAAAGGCAGGCGACCTCAGCCTCCTGCTGCGGGTGCTGGCCGGCCCGGACGGAATCGACGGCGGCTGCGAGGCGATGACGCTCGGAGATCCGAGTACCGTCGATGTGCGGGGACTGCGAGTGATCTCGGTCGAGGGCAACGGCGTCCGCAGAGTGCGACGGGATCTCCGTGATGCCCAACGCCGCGCCGCTCGCGAGCTCGAAAAGAGAGGCGCCATTGTCGAAGTCCGGGAGATCCCCGAGATGAAGAGATCCCTGGAGCTGTGGTCCGGGATGCTCGGTGCCTCTGAGGGTGAGTCCTTCGCCACGATGCTGGCGAATGGCGGCAGCTTCAAGGGCATGCGCGAGCTCGCCAAGTGGAGCATCCGACGCTCCGACCATACGCTGCCTGCTATCGTTCTCGCGCTGATCGAAGGCCCCCTGGGCGGCGGTCGCAGCGACGTCGATGCGATCATTCGCGAGGGCCACGAGCTGCGGGACAAGCTCAACGCCATCATCGGCGATGGAGTCATGCTCTATCCCTCATACACGCGCCCTGCACCAAAGCATGGCCATCCCCTGTTGACGCTGATCGACTGGCTCTACACCGCCGTCATCAACGTGATGGAGCTGCCCGTTACCCAGACCCCCCTGGGGCTCAACCACGAGGGCCTGCCGCTGGGCGTGCAGGTCGTGGGAAGTCACGGCAACGATCACGTGACCATAGCCGTTGCCCAGGCCCTGGAAGAGGCCTGCGGAGGTTGGGTGCCGCCGTGGGAGGCCTGAACACGGTCGCCTGCGCGACGCTGCTTCTCGCGGCCGCCCTGCTGGTGACCCTGCCTCGTACCGCAGCGGCACAGGGAAACAGCTGCTGCCGCGACGTAGCGTTCGGGGTCGCCTCTGACTTCGAGGCGGCTTCAGGGCCCCGCATGAGCCGCGATGCCGTCCTTCACTACACGCTCAGCGCCGCATCCGGTGCGATCGCAACGCAGCTCACGTTACGCGTCCTGTCGGAACGGCCGGCCTGGATCCCCTGGATCGCCGGGATAGCGATCGGCGCCCTTCCCGGTCTGGCCAAGGAGGTCTACGATGCAGGTCGTGATGGCAATCGCTTCTCGGGCACAGACCTGGCCTGGGACCTCCTGGGCACCGCGACCGGAGCGACCCTTGCTGTCACATGCAGCTTCAGCTGGTAGTCGGGAGCTGCACAGTCGGTACAACCACAGACGGTAGAGAGCCGTGGCGATTATTTTCTATCAATATCCGAAGTGTGGAACCTGCCGAAAGGCCCGACGCTTCCTTGAAGATCACGAGATCGAACACGAGTCTCGCCACATCGTCGACCACGCCCCTTCCGCGGACGAGCTCGCAGATCTGCACCGGCGCTCGGGCCTCCCGATTCGGAAGTTCTTCAACACATCCGGCCGCTTATACCGTGACGGCGGCTACCGTGAACGCATCGGCGAGATGTCAGACGAGCAGGCGATCGCCGTACTCGCTGCTCAGGGCATGCTGATTCGACGACCGCTACTGGATACCGGCGAGCAGGTCCTCGTGGGCTTTCGCCCGGATGATTGGGAAGAGGCGCTCCAGAAGTTGTGAACCTGTGATCGCGAGGGCATAATTCGCGACCATGTCTGACGCTCGAACCTCCGCACCCGAGCGGCTTCGCCGCCGAATCGTCCAACGCGACAGCAAGGGCGACGGCAGCTTTGCATCTGTGGTTTCCCGCATCGCCCACGACTCGGTGCGCGCCTCACCACCGATCATGCCGGACGGGCGCTGGTGGCGGAATCTGGAGAGCAACTTCTACCGCCGCCCGGAAGGCTTCGACCTGGCGATGCGTGACCGATGGCGTGTGCTTGCAACCGCCGCCGCCGACATCGGAATCCGCACCGCCGGCGCAACCGCGGTCGGTGCCCTCGCCGTACCCTTCGGCTACCATCCGCTGCGGCTGCGTAACTCCTTCAAGCACAAGGACTTCTACAGCGACTTCGTGACCCGCGGGGACCGGGACGCCTTCTTCAAGAAGCCTGCGCACGGTGTCGAGATTCGGCGCAGGCGGGTGAAGGTGCACCCGCTCGGCGACAGCGGCACCGTCGAGGATCTGTCGTTCAAGAGTCCCTTCGAGCCGCTTCATCCCGCACAGCGCGCGCGTTGGCAGCGACGCAGCCACAACCGCATCGCGCGGGCTCGCTACCTTCGACATGACGGGCCGCCTCGACCCACCGTCGCCTTCATTCACGGCTTCTTCGCCGATCCCTATTGGCTAAACGAGCTCGTCTTCGCTCTGCCCGAGTTCTACTGGGCAGGCTGCAACGTGCTCCTCTTCACCCTGCCCTTTCACGGCAAGCGCCAGAGTCGACTCTCACCGTTCAGCGGCCACGGCTTTTTCTCAGGCGGTGTCACCGCGCTGAACGAAGCATTCGCGCAGACCGTCTTCGACTTTCGAATCCTGCTGGACTTCCTGCTGAACTCGGAGCGCGCCCCTGAGGTCGGCGTAACCGGAATCAGCCTCGGCGGATACTCCAGCGCGCTGATCGCAGCCGTCGAAGACCGACTCGCGTTTTCCGTACCAAACGTGCCCGTCGCGAGCCTTCCCGATCTCGTCCTCGAATGGGAGCCACTCGGCACGCTGATGAAGACCGCCATGGTGGCTGCGGGTGTGAGCATCAAAGACCTTCGGCAGATGACGGCTGTGCACTCACCGCTCACCTGGACGCCGCGCCTCCCCAGGGACCGTCTGATGGTGATCGGCGGTGTCGGCGACCGCCTGGCACCACCGAAGCACACGCGCCTCCTCTGGGACCATTGGGAGCGCTGCCGCATCCACTGGTTCCCCGGCAGCCACGTTATCCACCTGGACCAGGGCGAGTATATCGGCGAGATGATGCACTTCATGCGCGACATCGACTTCCTGCCCTGATCCCGACGCAGGGAGCGTCGACACTCTGTCGCCTGAGGGCTCCGTTGTCCTCGCGACGTCGGTCGGCCTGCCGGCGTTCTCAGCGACCGCCGAAGGGGCGGTCCATGCCGCGAGTCGGCAATCTGCCGGGATTGCGCGCAAGCGCAGCGTCGATCTGGCGGGCAGCCTCTCTGCCGTCCGAGATTGCCCAGACGATCAGGCTCGCGCCTCGCTTTGCGTCGCCTGCCACAAGGACGCGACGCTGTGAGGTCTCGAAGCCTGACACCGTGCGGATGTTTCCGCGCCCGTCGACGTCTACGCCAAGCTGGTCGCAGATGCTGCCGGTATCCGGCGCGACGTATCCCATCGCGAGAATCAACAGGTCACAGGGAAGGTCCACCTCCGTTCCGTCGACCTCGTCGAAGCGGGTTCGGCCGGACTCATCGACAACCATCTGCACCTGCACTCCGCGTAGCGCGCAGACTCTGCCGCTGTTATCGGCGATCAGCTCTTTGGTCAGGAAAGCGAACTCTCGCCGGCCGCCTTCCTTCTGGCTCGAGGAGGTCCTGAACACGAGCGGCCACTGCGGCCACGGGTTCGTGTCGCGGCGGGTCTCAGGCGGAGCGGGCATCAGCTCGATCTGAGTGACCGACTTCGCGCCCTGGCGGTGAGATGTGCCGACGCAATCCGAACCGGTGTCTCCCCCACCGAGAATGATGACGTCACGCCCGGTCGCGAGAATCTGGTCGGGAACCTCGTCACCGGCAACCACGCGGTTCTGCTGCTCAAGAAACGTGAGCGCGAAATGCACGCCGTCGAGGTCACGGCCGGGCACCTTGAGATCACGCGGGACACCGGCGCCGATCGCAACCAGGACGGCGTCATAATCCGCGTGAATTGTCTTCCAGCTTGTATCGGCGCCAATCTCCACGCCGGTCTGAAACTCGACGCCCTCGGCCTTCATCTGCTCAAGCCGCCTGTCGATGATGTGCTTTTCCATCTTGAAGTCGGGAATCCCGTATCGGAGGAGCCCGCCAATCCGATCACTCTTCTCGTACACCGTCACGTTGTGCCCTGCGCGAACGAGCTGTTGGGCTGCGGCGAGACCTGCAGGTCCCGAGCCGACAACAGCCACCCGTCGTCCGCTGCGCGCGGTCGGCTCCTGCGGGAGCACCCAACCTTCGTCGAAAGCGCGCTCAATGATCTCGCGCTCCGTCTGCTCGATCGTAACGGCGTCGGTATTGATCGTCAGGGTGCACGCCCCTTCGCAGGGGGCCGGGCAGAGGCGACCGGTAAATTCCGGAAAGTTGTTCGTCGAGGATAGGGCCCGGTAGGCCTGCTCCCACCGTCCGCGGTACACGAGATCGTTCCAGTCCGGGATGATGTTCCCGAGGGGGCAGCCCTGCTGGCAGAAGGGGATGCCGCAATCCATGCAGCGTCCCGCCTGCCGGCGAGCGGACTCTTCAGACTGCTGAATCTGAAATTCGCGGTAATCGCCAATTCGTTCACTGGCGTCGCGGGATGCAGGCATCTGTCGCGGCCAGTTCAGGAAGCCATCGTTCTTACCCATAGCTCCTTACTCCGCGCTGTCTTTGAGAGACTGGCGAGCTGCACGCTCCTGAAGCACACGCCGATACTCTGTCGGCATCACCTTCACGAAACGGCCCAGCTCGTCCTGCCAGTTTTCAAGAATGGATACGCCTCGGGCGCTTCCTGTGTGCTCCACGTGCTGCGAAATCAACGAATGCACGAGCTTGATGTCGTCATCTTCGTCGAGATCTTCCAGCTCGATCATTCCGTGATTGCATCGTGAGCGGAATTCGCCATCGATGTCGTAGACCCAGGCGATGCCACCGCTCATCCCGGCGCCGAAGTTGCGGCCCGTTGTCCCGAGGATCACGGTGTTGCCGCCGGTCATGTACTCGCAGCCGTGGTCTCCCACGCCTTCTACGACCGCGTTGGCTCCACTGTTGCGAACACAGAACCGTTCGCCGGCGACGCCGTTGAAGAAGGCGTGTCCGGCGGTCGCTCCGTAGAGGACCACATTGCCGACAATGATGTTCTCCTCTGCCGCAAATGTGCTTTCACTCGGCGTTCTCACGCTGATGCAACCGCCCGACAGACCCTTGCCAACGTAGTCGTTGGACTCGCCAACAAGCCTGAAGGTGATGCCCTTTGCGAGAAAGGCCCCGAACGACTGTCCGGCCGAGCCCCTAAAATCCACGATGATCGAGTCATCGGGCAGGTCATTGCCGCCGCGTCGGTTCACCAGAGCGCCCGAGAGCATTGCGCCGACCGTGCGATCGCGGTTTCTGATCTCGTGCTCAAGCGTCACCTGCGTGCTTCCGTCGAACGCCGGTGAACACGACTTGATCAGGTCGTGGTCCATGTGCCCTTCGAGGCCGAAATCCTGCTCTTCGCTGTGTACGCGAGCACAATCCGGAGCGGCGTCCGGCACGTGCAGGAGGCGGCTCAGGTCGATGCCACGAGCCTTCCAGTCCTTGATGTCCGTCGCCTGCTTGAGGCGATCAGCGCGGCCCACCATCTCGCGCACGGTGCGGAAACCGAGCCGCGCCATCAGCCGGCGCACATCTTCGGCGATGAAGCGGAAGAAGTTTACGACGTGGTCCGGATCTCCAGTAAAACGCTCCGTCAACTCCGGGTTCTGCGTTGCGATCCCAACGGAGCACGTATTGAGGTGGCACTTACGTAGCATGATGCAGCCGCTAACGATGAGCGGTGCCGTCGAGAAGCCAAACTCCTCGGCGCCGAGGAGCGCGCCGATCACCACGTCACGACCGGTTCGCAGGCCGCCGTCGACCTGCAGACGCGCACGGCCGCGAAGGCCATTCTGCACCATCACCTGCTGCGTCTCTGCAAGCCCCAGCTCCCAGGGCAGGCCGGCGCGCTTGATTGAGGAGACAGGCGAAGCGCCGGTGCCACCGGTCTCGCCGGCAATAATGATGCACTCAGCGTGTGCCTTCGCAACGCCGGCTGCGATCGTCCCGACACCGACTTCAGACACCAGCTTCACGCTGATGCGAGCCGCAGGGTTCACTGTCTTCAAGTCGATGATCAGCTGCGCCAGGTCTTCAATCGAGTAGATATCGTGATGCGGCGGAGGCGAGATGAGGGTCACCCCGGGTGTGGAGCAGCGCACAGTCGCGATTCGCTCGCTGACCTTGTGGCCCGGAAGCTGCCCGCCTTCGCCGGGCTTTGCGCCCTGAGCGACTTTGATCTGCAGCTCATCAGCGTTCATCAGGTATTCGATGTGCACGCCGAATCGGCCGGATGCGACCTGCTTGATGGCGCTTCGCCGATGATCGCCATTCTCGTCCGGCGTCCAACGGTGCTGCTCTTCCCCGCCTTCGCCGGTGTTCGAGCGCCCACCTATTCGGTTCATCGCGATCGCGAGGGTCTCGTGCGCCTCAGCGCTGATCGAGCCGAATGACATCGCTCCGGTGCAGAAGCGACTCATGATGGACTCTACGGACTCGACCTCTTCAATCGCGATCTCGCAGCTGGGGTCGATGTCGAAGCGTAGCAGTCCGCGAATCGTTGTGAGCGCGCGATCCTCGTTGTTGACCGCGTCCGAGTACTCCCGCCACATCGACTCGTCGTTCAGCCGTGTTGCGCCCTGTAGTTTTGCTACCGTCGTGGGATTCCATTTGTGCTGCTCGCCCCGTCGACGCCACTGGTACACGCCGCCTGCGGGCAGGTCCTCCCACTCGAATTCCCGTTGCGGACCGAAGGCGCGCTGGTGTCGTATCCACGCTTCGCGTCCGAGCTCGGCAAGGCCTACGCCTTCGATACGCGAGGACACGCCACCAAAGTACCTGTCAGCAAGTTCCTTCTTCAGGCCTACCGCCTCAAAGATCTGACCTCCACGATACGAGTGAATCGTCGAGATGCCCATCTTGGACATGATCTTGAGCAGGCCCTTGTTGATGGATTTGCAGTAGTTCTTCTCAGCGGTGTCGGCATCCACGTTGATCAGGCCTTCGGCGGACATGCTGCCGATGGTGTCCAGGGCCAGCCAGGGATTGATCGCTGCCGCGCCGAAGCCCAGCAGGCAGGCGACGTGATGCACTTCGCGCACATCTGCGCTCTCAATCACCAGCCCTATCTGGGTGCGTACTCCCTTCTTCACAAAGTGATTGTGAACCGCCGCACACGCGAGAAGTGACGGTATCGGGATACGGTTGCGCCCCGCGCCGCGGTCCGAAAGGACAATGACGTTGTAACCGTCGTCGACGGCGCGCATCGAAATTCGACACAGCTCGGCGACCGCTTCAGACAGTCCCTCCTCGGCCGCTTTCTCGGACGACGCCGTGTACAGCGTCGGGATGCGTATCGCCTCAAATACACCGCGTTCGATGTTTACGATGCGGTTCAGCTGCTCGTTGGTCAGGACCGGCGACGGGACATTGACGCGATGACACTGCTCCGGCGTCTCGTCGAAGGTGTTACCCCCCTGCCCGATCCACGTGGTCAGTGACATCACCATCTCTTCACGGATGGGGTCGATGGGCGGGTTCGTGACCTGCGCGAAAAGCTGCCTGAAGTAGTTGTACAGCGGCGGCGCCTTGGTGCTCAGCACTGCCAACGGCGCATCGTCACCCATCGAGCCGGTCGGCTCTTTGCCGTCCTCAGCCATTGGCGCCAGGAGGACTCTGAGGTCCTCATCAGTCCAACCGAATAGTCTCTGCTGATCCAGCGCAGAGGCGCCGACAACGGCCGGCTCCGGGCTGCTCTTCGGAATACTCTCGAGATGAAACTCATTGCGGTCCAACCACTTACGGTAGGGCCAGCGGGTCACAATCTCCCTCTTCACCTCGTCGTCGCTGAGCACCTTCCCTTCGACCGTGTCGACGACGAAGATTTTGCCGGGCTGCAGTCGGCCCTTCTCAACGATGTCTTCCGGCGCAATGTCGACGACGCCTGCCTCGGAAGCACAGATGACCCGGTCGTCCCTGGTGATCATGAAGCGCGCCGGCCGAAGACCGTTGCGATCAAGGGTCGCGCCGATCAGCCGGCCATCGGAAAAACAGATCGCCGCGGGGCCGTCCCAGGGCTCCATAAGTGACGATGCGTAGTCGTAGAACGCACGTCTATCGACATCCATCTCGAGGTCGTTCTCCCAGGCCTCCGGAATCATCAGCATCGCTGCGTGCGGCAGGGACCGGCCGGCGAGGTGAAGCAGCTCAAGCATGTTGTCGAACTGCGCCGAGTCGCTCTTGTCAGGGACTACGATGGGGAAGAGCCGATCAAGCTTTCCTTCGAACTTCGCCGACTGGAGCTGGCTGCGCCGCGCGTGGGTCCAATTCGCGTTGCCCCGTAGCGTGTTGATCTCGCCGTTGTGAGCCACGAATCGGAAGGGCTGCGCAAGGTCCCAGGTCGGAAGCGTATTCGTCGAGAAGCGCGAGTGAACAAGCGCGATAGCCGTCTGAAAATCGGGTTCGCTCAGATCCGGGTAGAATCCACGGAGCTGCTCGGCGAGGAGCAGCCCTTTGTAGACGATCGTCTCCGTTGAGAGGCTCGCGACGTGAAAGAACCCGTCCGGATCCAGCCCCTCTTCCCGAATACGATTCTCGGCGACTTTGCGGATGATGTAGAGCTTTCTCTCGAAGGCGCTGGGGACAACCCTTCGAAGGCCAACGTAGAGCTGCCGGATTACCGGCATGTTCGATCGAGCCTGCGGACCCACCGCGGTCGGGTTCACCGGCACATCACGCCAACCCACGACGCGCTGGTCTTCTTCGCGAATCACCGCCTCAATGGCGTCCTCGCATGCGCGCCGCTGGTCCGGGTCCTGAGGCAGGAACACCATGCCAACGCCGTATCGCTTGCGGCGCGGAAGATCGAAATCGTGAGCCAACGCAATGCGCTTGAAGAAGCGATGCGGCAGCTGAGTGAGAATCCCTGCACCGTCTCCGGTGTCGGGATCGCAGCCGCAGGCGCCGCGGTGCGTCATCCGCTCAAGGAGCGTGATCGCGTCATCGAGAATCTCAGGGCTCTGCACACCCTTGATGTGCGCGACGAAGCCGACGCCACAGGCGTCATGCTCAGTTCGCGGATCGTAGAGACCACCCCGTTCGGGTCGCATAGCCGAAGGCTCCATAGCACTGGACGTCAAATCGCCTCCATTCTGCGTCGGGACCCTCTCAAGTCGGCTGGCGCCGTACCCGGACGTTCGAAACCAGTCGGTCACGATGTGTCCCTACGCGTTCACGAGGTCGGCGACGGTATAACGCGTTGCGTTAGAAAAAGCCAGCGAATGCTTGGGAGCGCTGCACGGTGCGGGTCCCTGTCAGACGCGGGCTCCGAGAGGCCAAAACATGCTGCACCTGACCGGAATTACAGAGCAAATCCCTATTCGTCGGCCGCCTGCGGCGATCGGAAGCTCGGGTCTTCTTCGGGAATTAACTCGCCCCCGGAGTTCGTCTGCCCGGGAGTCGCGATGACCCGACTCCTGAATGCCTCGGCGACGTTGTCGCCGCCCTCGGCCAACTGACATGCCTGCCAGGCTTCAGCGCTATCGCCCGGCAGGAAGGGGTAGCACCCGTCGTCTCCGCAGGGGACATGGCGCCGCTCCATCGATCGGTTCACCATCGCGTCCCCGCTGCCCGAACGACCCCCGAAGAACGGTGGTCCACCGTCGCCGGCGACATCGATGACGTTGCCGGCGGGATCACGCAGCTCCAGACGAAGCGCCAAGTTTCGCAGGTTCAGTCGCAGGAATCGAGCATCGTTCGCCATGTTCATGACGAAATCCGGCTCCAGAAAGGCCGTGCCGCCGTCCTGCGGGTTCAAATCATCATAGGGGATCAGGTTGTGGTCCAGCACGAGAAAACGTTCGTAGGGCCCGATGATGGTCCCCGGAAAGAAGCCGACCACAAAATCGTCTGCAGTCGTGATCTGCCAGAGGGAGAGATCAACCGGATGATCCGTAGTGTTGAGCAGCTCAATAAACTCATCATTGTTTACAGGGTCATCGCCCTGCGAAGGATCGAGCTCACCGTTCCAGCCATCCCAGTGCACTTCATTGAAAACGATGTCGCCGATTTCCACGTCCCGGCCGATGAAGTCGTTTCCGGGAGTCTTTCCCCTCACCCAGAGACGCTCGAAGAACTCCTCATATCGGCCGGCCATGCGTTCGCCACGCAGCACCAGCAGCGTCTCGTCATTAGACACCGTAGCGCTTGACGACCAGTTGAAGGACCCGGTCAGCACCGAAGCATGGGCTGTCGCGCCGTCGATAACCATCGTCTTCGAGTGCTGACGGCCACCACCCGCCTGATAGTCTCCGGGCAGGTAGCTGTTGTCATTGCCGTCGAGGCGCATCGGCACCTGCCACATCAGAAGTCGGTACGCCTCGTGGTACGGACCGTTGCCGTGCAGCTGAGAACGGTCGAGAACACCTCGGACTTCGCGACGAACAAACACATCGTCACAGGTCACCTGCAGCGCACACAGCTGATCCTCGTCAGCACTCAGCTCACCGTCGAAGTTCGGATCGCAGCACCGGTTGTATTGTTCGAACTCAAGGTGCTTCTCGATGAGCGCCGCGCCCACCTCGTCCTTTGTGAAGGCGAAGATGAAGAAGTGCACACTCTGCGTCGCGTCACGTACCGCCTGCACGAGCTGGCCAACCGTGTCCTCCTGCGGCGAAAAGTAGACTTCAACTTGTGTGTCGCCGAGCTGATATACGTTTCCGTTGTCGATGACTTCTTTCGCGTATCCAAACTTCCCGCCAAACATCTGCTCGAACTCGGCGGTAAACTCCGTGGCCACCTGAGGCGAATCCATCAGCACCCAGTTGTTGTCGTTCTTGCGAAAGCCCGTCGACGTGATGTTGCCGGTCCCTGTCAACACATAGCGGCTGTCGAAGACAAAGAACTTGTTGTGCATGATGCTGTAGAGGTTGCCCACCAGCATCGGAATGTTGAGCTGATCCATCTCGGCGTATCCGCCGTAGTTGCTCTCCTGGTGACGCGCGTCTCCAACGAAACGAAGGCGCACGCCGCGGTCGTGGGCGC
>JAUICO010000149.1 GCA_030427825.1 bacterium
GCACAACGCAGCCGCCGGTGTGTTGGCTCTTCCATTTGGCGCGCAGGGCTTCTTTGATTTCGTTGAAGGGGTAGGTGTGCCCTACGTGTGGGGTGAGGGTGCCGTTGTCGATCCAGGTTTGGAGTTGGTTGAGGCGTTGCGTGCGGATGGCCGGGTCTCGGTGTGTGGTGATTGCTGTGGGGCAGCCGAGCACGTCGAGTCCTTTCATCATGATGAGGTTTGTGGGGAGCTGGTTGGCGTTGGGTGCGCCCCGTTGGCCGCGTCCTCTGGCGACGAAGGGTGTGGCTGCCCATCCGACGATGAGGTAGCGGGCGCCGAAGGTGACGCAGCGGATCGATGCGGTCGAGATGGGGCCGCCGACGCCGTCGTACACGACGTCAACGCCGCGCCCGTCGGTGAGGGCTTTGACCCTGTCACGGAGAGCGGCGGGGCCGCCGTGTTCGTCTGCGGTGTTGATGATGTGGTCAGCGCCCTGCGCCTGCACTTCAGTGAGTTTGTCGGCGTTGCGGCCGGTGGCGATCACGGTGGCGCCGACGATGTTGGCGATGTGTACGGCGGCGAGTCCGGTGGAGCCTGAGGCCCCGTGAATGAGCACGGACTCGCCGGGCTGGAGTTTTCCGCGCGCGACGAGGCAGTGGTAGGCGGTCTCGTAGTTTCCGAGCAGGCAGGCGCCCTGGTCGAAGCTCCAGTTGTCGGGCAGGGGAATCAGCGCGTTGGCGGGCGCGACGGCGTAGGTGGCGAAGCCGCCCCACTTCTGGTGCGCGCCGAGCGAGCGTGGTCCGGTGAGGAAGGCGTCGGCGATGACGCGGTCGCCGGGTTTCCATTCCTTTGCGGCATCGGCGCCGGCCCAGAGGACTTCGCCGCTGTACTCGAGGCCCGGGCAGTAGGGCGGCTTTGCCATATGCTGGTATTGTCCGCTGGACATGAGCAGGTCGACCCAGCCGACAGCCGCGCTTCGGACGGCGATGACGACGTCGTTGGGAGCGAGGTTTGCGGGGTCGGGCGGCGCCTGGGGCTCGATTCGTAACGCGTCGACGGCGTCCATTGGAGTGTCAGCGAATTCGTCGATGACGACGCGGCGTCCCTGGGGTCCGAGCATGTTTCCTCGTCGTTTCCGGTGGTGTCCATGGCCCGCAGCGGCGCGCCCACGTCGGCCGGTGCCGATTCGCGGTACCACGACGGGGGCGCATACCACAGCCTCGGCAACCCTCAGCGGATGCGGCTCCGAATATCGACTGCGCAGGCGGGCTGTGGCGAAGCGGCAGCTCTCGCAACCACACTCCAGTGCCATCGGAAGCACGCCGTCAGGGTATCTCTCCCATCCATTCCCGGCACAGCGGGAATTCGACAGCAACACAGGAGGAATTTCACATGAAGTCTGCCATACTCTTGGAGCATTGATCTGAGTCGGGACCGATACCGCTGCTGTAGCTGCGCGTACCGAGTTCCCGCACCGAAAATCTGGAGCGAGTTGTGTCCGTACGCCAACGTCGAGTCGCCGTAGCCTCTCTGGTCTTCGTTCTTGTAGCTGTCGTGTACTTGTCGACTCGCAATGACGCCGATGACGTGCAGGCTCCTGCCACCGTTTCTGCGCGTGAGTCGAGTGCGGCCGAGCGGGTACAACCACCTGCGCGGCAATCCGCGCCTTCAAGCGCTGCGGTTGCGAGTACGCGCGCCACAACGAGTTCTCCGCCCCATCTTTCATCGTCGGTGCGGGCAGCCCTCCTGCAGTCCGCACAGGCAGATGGCGCCGCTGATCCGCGCTACGCTTTTGATGATGATCAAAGCCGTGCGACCGCGTCCAACGACTTTCATGATCTTCACATGATCGCAGACGCGGATGGGATGCGAGTACGTACCCTCGCTTCTGCTCCGCTTTCGCTGACCCCGTCCGCGATCTCCTGTGACGGGTTTTCCCTGTCGTCGTCACCGGTGAGCCCGAGCATCACCGCGGAAAACCGCATCGAGTATGAGCGTGGCGCCGGCATTGTCGAGTGGTACACGAACGGACCCCTGGGTCTGCAGCAGGGTTTTGACTTCGCGAACGACCCGGGCTGCGGCGGAAGCGAGCTCACGATCTCGATGGATATCGGAGCCGACTGGGACGTAGAGTCCACAACGCGAGGCGTCGCTGCGTACAACGAAGCATCCGAATCACGATTGCAGCTACAGGACCTGATCGTAGTAGACGCCCACGGTACCGAGCTCCGCAGTCACTTCCTGGTGGATGAAGCTCTGGCGATGGTGGTTGATATCGAAGGTGCCGAATGGCCGATTCGCGTCGACCCGGTGATTACGGCCGTTGCTTCGACGGCGATTCCAAATGCGTTTCCCGAGCTGGGATCGAGCAACTCGACGGAGCCGATAAGCGGCGTGTCGATGGCTGCTTTCGAGGATTACGGCTGGATCAGCTATTGTGAAGGACGCTCTGTGATTGTCGGTCGCTGCGACATCGACGATTGCATTGCCACATTCACCGAGGGCATTGTCTATCTTACGAATGTCGGCGCAACGTGCATGACGACCGACATCAACGTGAGTTCTGATGATGATCTCCCGGTCATCGCCGCCTCATTCGACAACGCGTCCACCGTCGAGTCCGTGCTCATCGTGTGTCTCACCTCAAACTGCTTGAGTAGAAATTCGAGCACCCGAAGTCAGGACGCCGCTTCAGATTACACAGGACTCAGCGTCACCGCGTCCTCTGCCGGCCTGCCTCAGGCATTCTACACGCGTCGATACTTCACGACACAGTTTCAGCATGCGCTGAATCAGTTGGCATGCACAGACGCAGACTGCACCGCGACCACGGCCACTGAGTCCGGTGTCGATGCAGGGATTGAAGTCTACGATTCGCGTGAATGGGGCGGGGTATCGGCCGCCCTGAGCGTATCGAACCTCGTACAAATTTACGTCGATAGCAACGGATCCAACGAAGAGCTTACGCTCAGCGTCTGCAGCGGCACCAACTGCTCTTCGCCCACGACGCATGTGGTCGATGACGGCGGCGGATCCGGCGACTTTGCCTTCTCTATTCCAGGGCCACGGTCGTTGGTGACTTCGGGGACCACCGTGTCGTTTGTAGCAACCAAATACTCAGATGCCGGCGGTGGCGAAGCCTCCCTGCACTTCTACACCTGTACAACCTCAAGCTGCACGGACGTCTTCGGGGAAACTCTGATCAGCGGCGACGATGACAGCACCTTTGGCGCCGCTGTCACAAAAGGCAAGGACGGGTTTCCGTATATCTATGTGCAGGAATACACCTCGGGCGGCCCCTGGGTGCGCCATCACTTCTTCGACTGTGACAACAGCGCCTGTACGCAGCGGCGTCACGCGTACGGTGACATCGACAAAGTGTTTGCGAATACAGATGAGGCGCCTGACGTAGGCTTCAGCTATAACTCGACGGGCGCGGTCGCCGCGTTTCGCTCGGCGAACGACGGACAGTTGCACATCTTCGAGGCGCCCGAGAGCATGCACCTCGGCTGCGACCACGTCGTGGACACGGCAACCGAAACTGTCGACCTCAGCACCGCTGACGGTGTTTGCTTAGACGGCGCGGCGACCTGCTCACTGCGCGCTGCAATACAGCAGGCCAACGCGACGCCCGGGTTAGAACGAATCTGCTTCGACATTTCAGGCGCCGGTCCGCATACCCTGACACTTCTCAGCGCATTGCCGGCGATCAGCGATCCCTTGATCATCGATGCTCGAACCGAGCCGGACTACGCCACAAATCCAGTCTTCGTACTCGACTTTACGGCACTGTCAGCCGGCGAGGCAGCCCTGGACTTTCTGGATGCCGCCGACGGCAGCGAAATGTACGGAATGTCGATGATTACGACGGACACCGATGCCAATTTTGCTGTGCGTACAAACGCAGATGACATGGCCTTCGCCGGCAACTGGTTTGGTATGACACCCGCAAGCCCAACCACTGACAATGGTGGGAATTCGACGGGCATCTTCGTCCAGGGAGGCGCCGACACCGTCATTGGTGGCACCACCACCGCGGACCGCAATGTGTTCGGACACAGTCTGACAGGAGCAACCATCTACGGAACGCGCACACTCTTTGCCGGCAACCTTGTCGGCGCGACTCCAAGTTACGGCTGCGCGCCGAATTCAGCTAACGGTATCGCCGTGTCGGGCAGCGCAACCGACGTGTACATCGGCAAGCACGGAATGCCGGCGAACGAAATCGTATGTCACAATGGAACCCTGGACGCCGCGATCGACATCACCGCGCTAGCCAACACGGTCCACGTTGAGAACAACTACATCGGGACCAACTCGGCCTTCGCAGGCGGATTGGGCAACAATTACGGCGTCGAGCTGGATCGATCCTCAAACCACCGAATCGGCAGCACCGCGGTGTTTCCATCGAACTACATCGCCGGCAATCAAGTGGGCGTCCTGATCACCGGCTCGGCCGGCACCTCTGCGGACAGCAACGAGGTGTACGGCAACTACATAGGAGTCACCGCCACCCACACAGCTCTCGGAAACTCTACAGGTATCAATGTCGCCGACTACTCATCGAACACACAAGTCGGCGGCGACGGAGCGGGAATGCGCAATCTGGTCGGTGCCTCGTCAGGCGAGGGCATCCTGGTCGACGGCTCCGGGACACAGGGGACACAGATTCGAAACAACCTCATAGGTATCGGGCCGAGCAATCAAACAGGGCTGGGCAACGATATCGGCATTGATGTGTCCGCGGGGGCCGCCGACACAGCAATCGGATCGGCGGTGACACAGAATGTTGTCTCTGGAAACAGCGTCGGAATGGCCATCGTGTCCGGCGCAGGCGGCGGTACGGAGATTCTGAACAACGTCATCGGACTCAACGTTACCGGCCTCAGCCGCTTTTCAGATCCTCAAGCGGTGGGAATCGATGCCGGCGAATTCGTTTGTATCGGAGTTCCCGCAGCGACAGCGTCCGCGTGTAGCACGACGGGTGTCGCCGGAAATGTGCTGGCCGGAGCAACTACGGCCGACATTGAGATCAACGGTGGAAACGGCTCCGTTGTGGCCGGCAACATCATCGGCCTCAACGCAAATGAAGCGCAGATTGCGGCGTCGGGAGCGCCAACACAGCTGCTGCTGGTGGGAATGTCAGCGATCAATACAGTGGTCGGCGGTGACGCCGGTCCGGCGCTCGAGAACGTGTTTGGGAGTAGCTCGGCTGCCGCGGCGATCACGGTTCAGGGAGCGAACACCAGCATCGCCGGCAATCGTATCGGAATCACAGATGCCGACACCGAGATCGTCGGCGCGGCTCCCAGCTCGCTGCAATTTGGTATCTCCGCAAACAATCCGGCTGCAACAGGTACCTGCGTCGGTGCGGTGCGCAGTGGTGGGGTCTGCCCGGACCCGTACGGGGCAGGCACGTTTGCATCGAACACGATTGGATTCGTCGACACCGGAATTCTGGCCAAGGGAAGCTATTCGTCCGGCGTCTACTTCAACGAGATTCGGGACGTGGACTCCTTCGGAATTCGTGTGGCCTCGAACAGTGACGAGTATCACCTTGTCGGAAACTGGATCACACCGGCGGACTCCGGCGCGCTGGCCATCGAGTTGGAGAACAACCTTGGCGCGGCAGACGGCCGCGGATTGAATGACGCAACCGACATCGACAGTGGCGGCAATCATCGCCTCAACGCGCCCTACCTGGCGTCGGCGCTATTCGACTCAGGCGGAGAGACGGTCACGGTATCAGGTGCGGCCGATGCGAACGCGCACATCGAATTCTACGTGGTGCAGGAGTGCGTCTCGCCGGCCTATGACTACGCGGGCTATGACGCCGTTCTCGGGGTGCGCCAGGAGGGGACGAACGGCGATCCCAGCGGCGACAGTGCGGCGTACTCCGGCATCGCTGGGGTAGGCTCGGACGACGACGCCAATGCCTTCTCCTGGATCCTGTCAACAGCCGGGCTTGGTTTCACCCCCACGACCAGCTCCTGCGTCGTTGCCACCCAATCGGACACCGACACAAACACCTCAGAGCTGTCACGTTTCACGATGCTGGCGACCGAGGTCATGGGTATCGAGGAATGTGTAACAGCGTCAGCCGGGGAAGATATCGCGTTCACCGAGATCAGCGCCGGACGCGCCTTTGTTGTCTTCCCGGGTAAAGGTACGGTCGTCGACGGCGCCTCGTCCGATGTGTGCACGCCGAGCTCGATGCAGGGCCGGCTCTGCGAGCTGAACTACGGAGCCGGCGAGGCGATCACGATTACACCCGCCACAGCAGGCAGAGTGTGTGTCGTCACCCCGACCAACCTTACGACGTCGATGTGCGAGCGGGCAACTGCCCCCAACCTTCCTCACGTCGCCGAAATGCCTCTGACTGACGACGGTCCGGTCTGGTTGCGCGGTGTGCCGAACAGCGCGACCGGCTCGGTCACCATCGATCCACACGTCTCAAACCTGGGCCGCTGGTACACAACAGGCGCCTGCACCGGCAACGGTGGGGAGACCAAAGAGTGTGTTCCTTTCGTGGACGCCGGGATCGGCCCGATGGCGATCCTGGTCGAGGATACCGACATCTCAGAGCGCGCAGAGGTTTGCCTGAAGGACATTCCCACACTGAGTGTCGGCGGATGCCAGACCAGCAGTGCATACCAGTGGGCAAAGTATGAAGTACCCGGCGCGCACTGGGTTCCTTTCCGTATGGCGGATCTCACGAACGGCACGAACAACCGGGTCGATGTTTACGATGCTGCCGGGAACGTCCTGTGTACAAACTCGTTCAACCCCACATTCCAACCCTACGTAGACTGTCAGGTAGACATGGGCTTGCAGTCCGCAGTGTGGATTCGCGGCGAGACCGTGGCGACCGAGAACAACCTTGAAGTATGCAACCTCAGCACCACAACCATCAGCGGCTGCACCAACGTCACAGAAGCAAACTACTTCAGGTACACCTCGGTGGCGACCGAGACGATCTCGCTTTCAGCGGTGCCCAGCAATGGGTTCAACAACGTGATGGACACCTGGGAAGCCGCCGACGGCAACAGCCCCTTCTGCAATGACAGCGCCGCCGGCAACACAGCCATTGTGTCCTGCACCCACGCTTTCGGAGGCGGGGGCGATGTCCTCGGCCGTGTGCTCACCGACGGCAGCGGTTCGGTGCAGGTCGAAGTGTGTCCGCAGGACTGCGGCAACGGCATCATAGAAGTCGGCGAGACCTGCGACGAAGGTGCAAACAACGGCGCTGCGGACAGTTGCTGTGATTCGAGCTGCGGACTCCGCACTGCCGGCTTCACCTGCCGAAATGCCGTGGACGGATGCGACGCTGCGGAGACCTGCGACGGAAGCAACGGCTTTTGTCCGGCCGACGACTTCCAGACTTCAGGTACCCCGTGCTCGGACGGGCAGTTCTGTACAGTGGCTGAGATCTGTGACGGCGCGGGGGTGTGTGCGGGCGGCGCATCACCATGCGGTCCGGGAACCACATGCGACGATGTCGGCGACACATGTACCTGTGATTCGGGGCTGAGTGACTGCAACGGCACCGGCACCGGCGACGATGTGGACGGGTGTGAAGCGAATACGCTGGCAGATATGAACAACTGCGGCGGTTGCGGTCTGAACTGCGACCCCACCAACGCCGCAGGGCTGTGCCTGTCCGGTTCCTGTGAAATCGGATCATGCGATGTGGGCTTCGACGATTGCAATGCGTCGTCGATCGACGGCTGCGAAACCAACCTATTGAACGACGACAACAACTGCGGAGGTTGCGGTGGGCTATTCGCCTGCGCGGTTGATGAGTCGTGTGTTGCCGGCAGCTGTGAGGCGGATTGCGGCAATGGAGGCGTTGACGTCGGCGAGGTGTGTGACGGCGCCGACCTGGACGGTGAAAGCTGTGCGTCTCAGGGCTTTACCGGCGGCACACTCGGGTGCGCAGGCACGTGTGATGCCTTCGACACGACAGGATGCTCAGTGCTTGCCGAACACTTCGTGAGCA